>DHKA01000091.1:11929-24869 GCA_002404605.1 Clostridiales bacterium UBA4706
GGTTCGTCTCGGTGACGGCTCTCCCGCCGCGCAGTACAAAAGCGTCGTTATTCTCGCTGCCGCGCAACGCGGCGGCGGCGAATCCTGCGCCAAATTCCACGCCCTTCACCGCCGGGATACCGAAGAGCGCAGCGGAGAGTTTACTCTCCACGCCGTCAAAAAGCGCGTCGCCAAGGCCTATGGGCAGACCGAGCACCGCGCACTCCACCACGCCGCCGACGCTGTCGCCGTCGGCACGAGCCTTCGCAATGGCGGCGAGCATCTCCTCGCCGCGAGCTTCGCTGAGCGTCGGAAAAGGCTTTCCCAGCGTGGACGAGGGGAAAATGCCCTCGTCCGCGATACCGGCAATGGAGGCGATGTGCGAAACGATGCGGATGTTTCCCTCTTCCAGAAGTTGCATGGCGATACCGCCCGCGATGCAGAGCGGCGCGGTGAGCCGCCCGGAAAACCGGCCGCCGCCGGAGAGATCGACGGCATTGCCGTCTTTCATGCGGGCGGTAAAGTCTGCGTGGCCGGGGCGCGGCGTATTGCGCAGAGCGTCATAGTCGCCGGGGTGGGCGTCACCATTGCGGATGACCGCCGTGACCGCGCCGCCGCACGTGACGCCGTTTTTCACGCCGCTGAGAAAGAGCGGCGCATCGGTCTCGCGCCGCGCGGTGGCAAACGCTCCGCGCCCCGGCGCACGCCGCGCGAGGAAGGCGTTGAGCGCGTCCATATCGATAGCGAAGCCCACGGGCAGCCCTTCCATGACGACGCCGATGGCCTCGCCGTGCGAAGCGCCGAAGATCGTGATGCGAAAGTTTTTTCCCAGACTGCTCACGGTGTTTCCTCCCTTTTCAAAGCGTTAAAGTCCTCGCCAAAGCGCGGATAGGATTTGTTCGTACACTCCCAGCCCTCGATCGTGACCGGTCCCGTACAGGCGCACGCCGCCACCGCCGCCGCCATGGCAATGCGGTGATCGTGCTGCGCGCTCACCGCACCGCCGCGAAGATCGCCGCCGTGAACGACGAGTCCCTCCGGCAGCTCTTCGATATCCGCGCCGAGCGAGGAGAGCATTGCCGCGGTCGTTGCGATCCGGTCGGACTCCTTGAGCCGGAGCCGCGCGGCATTCACCACGCGCGTCTCCCCTTCCGCCGCCGCAGCGAACGCGCAGAGCGCGGGGATGAGATCGGGGACGGGCGCGGCGTCAATGACCGTGCCGCGAAGCGCGCCGCGCCGCACGGTGATGCCCGAAGCCGTTTCTTCCACAACAGCCCCCATCGTGCGGAGAATATCGAGCACCGCGCGGTCCCCCTGCGCGGAATCGGCGCGCAAGCCGGAAACGGTGATGCCATAGCGCGAGAGCGCGCCCATGCAGAGAAAAAATGCCGCCGAGGAATAATCTCCCTCGACCTCGACCGTGCCAGGCAGAGCGTACGTCTGTCCGCCGGGGGTATCATACCCGGAATCCGTTTTAAATAGCCGGACGCTGCTTTGCGCAAGGGCGTTTTCCGTCATGGCGATATAACCCTCGCTCTCCCGAGCACCGGTGATCGTGAGCGTGCTGTCCCCGGAAAGTTTCGGCAGCGCGAAGAGCAGCGCAGAAATATACTGCGAGGAAATGTTGCCGGGGAGCGTGTACGCCCCCGGCGCGAGCTTTCCGGAGCAGAAGAGCTTTCCGCCCTCCGATCGGAACATCATGCCGCCGCGGACAAGCTCGCGCAAAAGCGGCTCGAGCGGGCGCTCGGGCAACCGTCCTTCCCGCAGAAACACCGCATCCGCGCCGAAAGCGCCAACGACCGGAAGCAGGAAACGGAGCGTCGATCCGCTCTCCCCGCAGGGCAGGATGCAAAGGCCGTCCGGCACTGCCTGGATCGGCTCTACATGCAGCGCGCCGTCCCGCTCCGCGATGTTCGCGCCGAGAGCGCGAAGGCACGCGACCGTGGCGAGGATATCGGCGTTCAGCCCGTCGCAGCGGACCGTTACCGGCGCTTTACCGAGCGCGGCGCAGATGAGCAGGCGATGCGCCTGCGATTTGGAAGCCGGGATGCGCACCGCGCCGGTGCGCGCCCCCGGAGTAATGACAAAGTTCATTCTGCGCCCCCCTGCCGGAGCCATCCGGCATAGTCGGACGCGCTGATCTTCCGCACGGCGCAGCGCCCCAGTCCCTCAACGGCGATGACGGGAAGCGCCGAGCCCGCACGTTTTTTGTCCGAAAGCGCGGCATTGGCAAGCGCTTCCGCCGTATACGGAAGCTCCGTCGGAAGGCCGCATTTTTTGATAAGCGCTTCGATGTGCGCGGCGTCCTCATCGGTGCAGAGACCTCGCGCGGCGCACGCGCGCGCCATGGTGCAAAGCCCCATCGCCACGGCACTGCCGTGGGAGAGAGAGTAGTCGCTTAAAAGCTCCGCCGCGTGCGCGGCGGTATGGCCAAGATTCAAAAGATGCCGCGCGCCGGTATCAAATTCATCCGCGGCAACGATATCGCGCTTTATCTCCACGCAGCGCGCGAGAATATCTTCCGATATCTCGTCCGGCAGACTTTTTTCCAGCTTTGCGAAGAACGCTTCTCCGTCCAGAATGCCGTATTTGATGATCTCGGCGCAGCCGTCGCGCCGGACCGCGTCCGGCAGCGTCCGGAGCGTATCCGTATCGCACACGACGAGCGTCGGCTGCCAGAACGCTCCCACGAGGTTTTTCCCCGCCGGGAGATCGACCGCCGTTTTCCCGCCGACGGAGGAATCCACCGCGGCGAGAAGCGTTGTCGGGATCTGCACGAGCCGTACGCCGCGCTGGTAACACGCTGCGGCAAACCCGGCCATGTCGCCCGTGACGCCGCCGCCGAGCGCCACGACAACGTCGCTCCGGCTCACGCGGTTTTCGGCAAGGAAGCCGAGCATTTTCTGCCATGTATCAAGGGTCTTGGAGCGCTCCCCGGCGGGAAAAACATATTTCAGGACCGTGAAACCCGCCGTCTTGAGCGAATCGGCCACGCGCTTGGCATAGAGCGGATATACGGTCGTATCGGTACAGACGACCGCCTTTTCCGCGCCCGGAGCAGCCGCGGCGATCCGCCCGCCGCATTCGTCGAGAAGCCCCGCGCCGATGACGACATCGTATTCGCGCGACGCCGTTACATGGATCGTTTTCACCGTCCGTCTACCTCCTCCTTGCGCCGGCGGCCCTCGTCCAAAAGCGCCGTGAGCGCCGAGAGATCGTTATTCTCCACCGCCGCGCGGTACTGCGCGAGTGAATCCGCGAGACTGTCCAGCTCAAAGAGCACATTATCGCGGTTGCTAAGGAAAAGCTCCGCCCACATGGAGGGGTCGAGCCAGGCGACGCGCGTTAAGTCCTTATAGCTCCCCGCGGAGAATCCCTTGTGGCTGCGCGCGGTGGGGCTTTTGATGTAGGCGTTCGAGACGATGTGCGCGAGCTGCGAGGTAAAAGCGATCATGCGGTCGTGCTCGGCCGCGCTCGTGACGCTGAAGCGTCCAAACTCGGCCGGAGTCAAAAGCTCTTTTGCCCGCGCAAGAAGGGCGATATCGTCCTCCTCCGGCGGCACGAGCACCATGGGCGCTGCGTGGAAGAGATTGGCGCGGGCGTTTTTGTACCCGGCCTTATGGCTGCCCGCCATCGGGTGACCGCCGAGGAACGTGAAGCCGTGCTCACGCGCAAGAGCAAACGCCGTCTCGCACACCTCCCGCTTTACGCCGCAGCAGTCGATAACGACGGGGCGCGCGCCGATATGCGGCGCCGCGGCGCGCAGATACGATACCGCCGCACCGGGGCGCACTGCAATGAGGACAATATCGCATTCGGAAACGTTTTCTTTTGTCAGCACGGCGTCCACTGTCCCGTCAAGCTGCGCGAAGGAGAGCACCGCGCTGTCCGTATCGAAGGCGAGGACGCGCGCGCCGTGCGCGCGGTACGCTTTGGCGAGCGAGCCGCCGATCAGCCCGAGGCCGACGATCCCGACCGTCATCGCATTGCCACCTCGCGGATGGCGCGCACATCCTTGCAGAGCGCGTCGTACTCGTCCGGCTTGATGGACTGCGCGCCGTCGCACAGCGCATGCATCGGATCGTTGTGGACCTCGATGATGAGACCGTCCGTGCCGCAGGCCGCCGCCGCGAGCGCCATCGGGCGCACCATGCGGGCAAGGCCGGTAGAATGGCTCGGATCGACGATGACCGGCAGGTGCGTCAGCTCATGGAGCATCGGCACAGCGGCAAGGTCGAGCGTGTTTCTCGTATAGTCGTCAAACGTGCGGATGCCGCGCTCGCAGAGGATGATCTGCTCATTGCCGCCCGCCATGATGTATTCGGCGCTCATCAGCAGTTCCTTGAGCGTGGCGGCAAGGCCGCGCTTGAGCAGAATGGGTTTGCGGAGCTTTCCGAGCTCCTTCAAAAGGTCAAAGTTCTGCATGTTGCGCGCGCCGACCTGGATAACGTCCACATCCGCGAAAAGATCGAGCGCGGAGGTTCCCATGATCTCGGTGACGATCGGAAGCCCCGTCTCCTGCCGGGCGATCTTCAAAAGCTCGAGTCCCGTGGCGGCAAGGCCCTGGAAATCGTAGGGCGAGGTGCGCGGCTTGAATGCGCCGCCGCGGAGGATCTGTGCGCCGGAGGCCTTGACCGCCTTTGCGATGCCGACGATCTGCTCCTCGTTCTCGACGCTGCACGGGCCCGCGATCATCACGAAGTTTCCGCCGCCGATGCGCACGTCCCCGACCTGCACGACGGTGTCGTCCGGGTGGAACTTGCGGTTGCAGCACTTGAACGGCTCCGTGACGCGCTTAACGGAATCGACGATGCCGAGGCTCGCAATGAGGTCCATATCGACCCGGCTCGTGTCGCCCACGAGACCGAGAACGGTCTGATACTCGCCGACGGAGGTGTGGATCTGCAGTCCCTGCTCCTTCAGCCAGTCAACGAGCTGGTTTTTCTTCTCTTCGGCAGCGCCGTTTTTCAAAATGACGATCATCGGTTGTTCCTCCAAAAACAAAAAAGCGGCACAGTGTAATCTGTGCCGCCTAAAAAGCCTTCGCTTCCAAGGTCATTCTCCGCATCACAAATTACCATACTATGAAATAGTACGGGTAAAAAAAGTATCGAAACATACGAATGGACACGTTCATGTATCGATCTCGCTCCGATCTGCGGAATTTGATTTCAGTATAAATTCATCTCTTGGAAATGTCAACAAATAATTCAACGAAAATTTGTATAAAAATTTATTTTCTATCCGCTTCAAGCCTGTCTATCACGTCGCGGATGCAGCGGCCGGGCGCGCCGAGCTTCGTCACATTGGGAAGCGCCAATACCTCCGGCAGCGCCGTCTCCGGTGCGAAAGCGCGCCCCGCCGCGCGCAGCATCGGGATATCGTTCCAGCCGTCGCCGATACAGACGATGTGTTCCGGAAGAATATCCAGAAAATCCGCCAGCCGCTGCACGCCGCTGCCCTTGTCGCTCCCGGCGGCGACCACGTCCACCAGCGCGCCGGAGGGCACGGCCTCGTACCGTCCGGGAAACTGTTCAACGATCCACGCGCAAAGCGCGTGCGCCGTTTCTCTCTCAGCGCGGATCTCGTCCGACGCTACGAGCACTACCTTCGTCCACGGATAGAGGATGTGTCCGGGATCGGCCTCCGACACCGGCACGCCCATGCGGGAAAGGTGCTCCTCAAGCGTCGCGTTGCTGCCGCAGACGCGCACATCCGCGCCGCGGTGGACCTCCATGCCCGTGCCGGGGAAGGCGTCGCGCGCGGCGGCAAGGTCGCTCCGGCAGGAAAACGGCAGGAAGCTCTCGTACCAGCTTTCGCCGGATTCGCCGTCGAAGATCACGGCGCCGTTACTGAGAACGAGCGGCGCGTTGACGGTAAATCTATCCCGGATGGAATAATACGAGCGCACGTCCCGCCCCGTGGCGATCGTGAAAAGACCGCCCTCGTCCATGAAATACTGCGCCGCGCGCCGGTTTTCCTCCGGCACGGGTGCGCCGTGCTCCGGGCAGAATGTGTCATCAAAATCCGCGACGAGCAGATATCCTTCAAATTTTCCGTTTCCCATTGGTTTTTCTCCCAAAACTATGTATAATGAACTTTTGGTGTCTTTCCCCCGTCTTTTCGGCAGGAAATCTTTTCCGGAGGTACGCTATGACAAAAAAAGAACAACGCATCAACCGGCTTTTCCTGTACGCCGGGATATTGACGCTTTTATATTATCTCGGCCAGGGCATCACCGTGCGGTTCGGGCAGTCGCTGCTCTTTCTCTGGCTAATGCTGTCGGCCGTGTGCTTCGGCCGCTTCTTTCTCTGGAAATGGGCTTGGAAGCACGGGAAGAACGCGCCCATCCCCCGGCCCTGGTTGCGGGCGGTGAACATCGTCGTGATCGCCGCCGTCGCCGTCTTTCTCGCCGTGGAGTGTCTGGTATTTTCCGGCGCGTTCCAGAAGCCCCCGGAGGGGCTGGATGCCATCATCGTTCTCGGCGCGAGAGTCGATGAAAACGGTCCGAGCGGGTCGCTGCGGCAGCGCATCAGCGCCGCGCGCGTCTATCTGGAGGAAAACCCGGATACGATATGCATCGCCTCCGGCGGGCAGGGCGAGGACGAGCCGATGAGCGAAGCGGAGTGCATCCGCGACTATCTCATCGCAGACGGCATCGATCCCAGCCGTATTCTTTTGGAGGACCGCTCCACGAGCACGGAGGAGAACATGCGCTACAGTCTCCCCATGCTGCGCACGCTGGAGAAGGATGTGGAGAGCGTCGGCATCGTCACGAACGACTTTCATGTTTTCCGCGCGCTTTGTCTGGCGCGGAAAAACGGCGCCTTCACATTTTACGGCGTCCCGGCGCGCTCGACCGTGTTCGGCTTCATCCACTACGCGATGCGCGAATTTTTCACGCTGAGCGTGTCTCTTGTGCGCGGGTACATTTAAAATGGTCTCCCTCTTCCGAGGGAGACTTTTTGTTAAGCTGCGTCGTCCCATGCAAGGCAGAGCGTTTCCATGTCCTCCACCGCCTGCGGGACGCACGCGGGCAGGCCGTCGGTGAAGCACTCGAGACCGACCTTGTCGAGCAGCTCGCAGTAAGTGTAGTCAAAAGCGCCGAGCGAGACGAGATCGTTATAGAATCTTGCTGCCTCCGCCCAGTCGCTCTCTGCCATTTCGTAGATCTGCAGCGAGGCGAGCATGCTCACGGCGTAGCTGATATAGTAGAAGGGCGACTCAAAGTTGTGGTTGACCTGCATCCAGTAATGCGAAAACTCCTTGCCGAAGGATCGCAGACCGTAGGAGCGCGCGATGGATGTGAACGTCTGGTCGATCTGCTCCGGCGTCAGAGACGGATCGGCATATACCGCGCGCTGAAATTCGTCGAACAAGCAGCCGGTAAAAACAGTATAGAGAGCGTTATCCAGAAATTTGATGCGGGCAAGAGTCTCTTCACCGCCGTAGACCTCGTCGTACCAGCCGGTAGAGAGCGCCTCCATTCCGGTAGAATGGATCTCGAAAATATCCAGAGAACCGACGCTCAGCAGAAGGTCCGGCGTGGGGTTCACATAGGCGTCGTAATAATGGCCGAACTCGTGGAACATACTCTGGATGTCGTATTCGTTCCCGTAGAGCGCGAGATAGATGAACGGCGCGTTGTATTGGTCGAGCGTCGTGGTAAAGCCCATATCGCTGACGCGGTCCGCGCTGTCCATGAAGTACAGCCCGTGTTTTTTCATATATTGCGCCGCTTCCGCCGCGCCGTCGGAGACGCGCGGCATGAATCTCGTGATGAGACCGACAAGCTCCGATTCGGAAAGATCGGTGTTTACGGAAAAATCGGTATACGTTGCCTCATGGGTGTATAGCGACGTGAAATACTCTCTCGCGTACGGCTTCACCGTCTCGCAGAGCGCCGCGGCGTCACTGGGCGTAAAGTCGCGCCCGTAGCTCACCTCGTAGGCATAGTCGGCATAGGTATCGTACCCGGCAAGGCTTGCCTCTTCGTTGTGGAGATCCACAAGCTCGCGGTAGAGCGTGCCGATCTTCTCGGTCTCCTCACTGAAGCTCAGATCTTCCATGATGAAGGTATTGTATTGCAGCGTTAACGCCGAAACGCGCTCGGAGATCTCCCGCTCGCGGTCGGTCTGCTCGTCATAATAGCGCAAGGCATCCGCCTTGTCCGAGCCGATATACGATTCCAGCGCGTGAGCTGCCGGGCCGTTGAGCGCGTCAGAGAGCGCAGTGCAGAGCGCGTCGTTCGTCTCGTTGAGAATTCTGTCGAGCTGCTGGCAGGCGTCGCTGATCGTATCGTCGTTCGGATGGGCATAAAAATCGATATAGGCGAGATTGTCTAGCGTATACGCCTTCGCATACTCCGCCATCAGCCACTCATATAGTTCGATCGCCTCGTCATCGTCCGCCGTTTCGCCAAGACGCTCCGCCTTCTCGAAGAATTTCCCGGTGTCGTATACGTACCAGGTCATGTCGGCGTAGTCCACGTCGGCGTGGATGCCGTCGGGCTCCATGGCAGGTTCCGAGACGGACGCCGTGCTGAGCGCCGAGGACAGCGCCTCGCTCACACTGCCGCCGCGGGTATCTTCGCTGATCGCAAAGTCATCCGCACCGCAACCGCAGAGGACCGCGGAAAGGAGCGCCATAACAAGAAGCAGCGCCGTAAGTTTTTTCATTTTCATTTGCATCACCCGTTCTCATACTACACGATTCCGCGCCGAAAGTAAATACTGCGCCATTTTTCGCTTGCTACGCGAAGAAAAATAGGATATAATCTGCGCTATGGAAAAGATTCGCAAACTGATCAAAAACTTTCAACACATATCGGACTACATGGGCCGGCGGCAGATCGCTACGATCGCCGCCTCGACAGCGTTCTGGTTTTTCCTTTCGATCGTGCCCATCGTCATTTTGTGCGTATCCCTTCTGCCTTATACGTCCATCACCGAGGAGCAGCTTCTCACAACGCTCGCGCCCGTGCTGCCGGACTCCATGAATCAGCTCATCCGCGTCATCATTGCAGATGTTTACAGCAGCGGTATCGGCGTGCTCAGCGTCTCCATCGTGGCGACGGTCTGGTCGTCGGCGATGGGCTTTGCCTCGCTCATCCGAGGGCTGGAGGATATCTATGAGCAGCCGCGCCGTGCCGGATTTCTGATGCGCCGCGCTCGCGGCATCATCTATACGCTCGGCATGCTGCTTATGATGATCCTCTCGATCGTGCTCGGCGGCTTCGGCCAGCAGATCAAGGCGCTGGTGGAAAAATACCTTCCCGGCTCGCAGCCGTTCTTCACGTTTCTGCTGCACTTCCGGTTCGTTGTCGTCATCGCGGTGCTGACTCTTTTCTTTGCCGCCATTTTCCGCTGGAGTACCGGGCTTCGGCCGCGTTTTGGTGAGGTATTGCCCGGCGCGCTGACCGCCGCGGCCGGGTGGTCGATCTTCTCGTGGGTGTTCTCCACATGGGTCTCCGTCACGGGGAGCTACGGCACATACGGCAGTCTCGTTACGGTCGTCGTCGTGATGCTCTGGCTTTATTACTGCCAGTACATTCTGCTTTTGAGCGCGTGCCTGAACCGCGCTCTGCCGAAGTTCCGCCGCCGCGGAGAAACGGAGCCGGAGTCCGAATCCGAGCCGGAACCGAGTGAAGAATAAAAAAATTCCGTATGCTGCCTGAGCAAGCATACGGAATTTTTTCCTTATTTCAGTGCGCCGGATGCGCCAAGATGTCCGGAGAGCCACGAAAGGAGCGCCGCGGCCAGCGCCGCAATGCCCGCCGTCTGCCACGAGAGCGAAAGCGCCGCGCCGCCGAGCGCGCCGAGCAGCGTGCAGAGCGCCAGGGCGATCCCCGCGCCGAGCGCGCCGCCGAAAAGCCCAAGAATCAGGCTCTCTGCGCCGATCACGCTTTGCGGAGAGGAAAGTCCCAGTGTGCGGAGCATCCGAAGCTCGCTCCCGCGCGCCGCCGCAGCCAGCGCCGAGACGAGCGCGATAAACATCGCCGCAAGCATCGCGGCAAGGATCGCGCCGAGGCGATCGGTCTTCGACGAGCTTTCCATGAGCGAAAGCCCCGGCTGCACAAGGCCGGAGGCCGCATCCGAATAGGTCACGGTTTCCGCATATCCGCGAAGCACCGCGCCGAGCGTTTCACGCGCGGCGAAACTGTCGGCATAGAGCCGCAGCTGCGTCACGGTCTGCGCCGCCTCCGCGCCGAACGCGCGTAGGTTTCCTTCGAGCGAACCGGAGGAAATGCCGGAGGCGATGTACCGGGCGAAGGCGTTTTCCAGCGCTTCGCCGGAAAGCGAGGCAATGGTCTGCAAAAGGGCGTCCTGCGCCCGTTCGGTCTCCACCGCCGTTCCGGTGAGCTCGGATACCATGGCCGCCTGCTGCGCCGGGGTCTGGCCGACGGCGTAGCCGCGCAGCGCGGCGCGTTTTCCGGCCTCATCCTGCGTATAGACGCCTTCGCTGTCAAACGGCAGGCCGGTCAGAACGTCCGTATCGGGCGAGGCCGTCTGTGCTTTTACGATATCGCTGCCGAGCACGGTTTCCACGGTCCACGTCATAAGCTCCGGCAGATAAGCCGCGCCGCCGGTCAGACTCTCACCGGGGGTCTCCCCCGCCGGGCGCAGGATGCCGACGATGTTCAGCCGCTGTGAAGAAGTGATCTTCGCCGCGAGATACGCCGCGTCACCGCCCATATAGCCCCAGGTACCGTCTACATTTTGGACGTACTCGTCCGTCGGCAGCAGCACGCGGAACGAAAGGCGCAGAAGCTCTGTATAGCTGATGTTGGCGTTTGCTTCCGGGTCAAGGCCGAGAGAGCGAAGGCAGCTCTCGTCTACTCTGCCGCGTGCGTCAAGCAGCACCGCCGCCTCGTCGTACCGCTCCGGCCAGCGGCCGGAAACGAGCGTATAGCGCATTTGCCGCAGGCTCTCCCCTTCCGGGAGCTGCGTCCAGAGCGTGCCGTTTTCTTCGCTGTTGAGCGCTTCCGTCCCGGTGGCGGAGGCATCGCCGCTGTAAATGCGCGGCGTGATGGCATAGCGGCGCTGCACGGAGATCGTTTTCTCGTCCGTGTGGCCGTCGAGCCAGTCGCCGAGCGCAGCGAGATCGCCGGAGGGAACGCTCCCGGTGTCGAGCATTACCGGATAGGCGGAGAGCACCGCTGTCTCGGCGTCCTTCGCGCTCCGTTCTCCGCCGGAAAAAGCAGCGCACAGCAAAAGGCAGAGCAGCACCGAAAGCATCGGCGCAAGCAACCGCGGCAGAGCGCGGCTCTTTTTCTTTTTCAGATTGGCAAACGCCATGCGCAGCCGGACGCCGCCGTCCGCTCCGGCAACGGGCGGGATCGGTGCGCCGGTCTCGCCGGCGTCCTCGTCCGTATCGGAGACGATCTGTCCGTCTTCGAGCGTTATGACGCGCGCCTTTTCGCCGAACGCTTCGGCATTGCGTGCCGCGACGATGACGAGCTGACCGGCGGATGCTTCGCCAAGGAGCGAGAGCACAGTCTCCGCGCTCTCCGCACCGAGACCGTCCGTCGGCTCGTCCAAAAGCAGCACGCGGCTTCTGCGCGCAAATGCGCACCCAAGCGTGCCGAGACGCCGCTCTTCCCCGGAAAGGCGATCCGGGTATACGCCCGCCGCGCTCTCCAGCCCGAGCAGTGCGAGCGCTTCCCTGGCATTTTCCCGCGCGTCCCGGCGGGAGAAGCCTGCGAGCACCGCGGCGCGCTCTGCGTTTTCCGAAAGCGTGAGATCAGCAAAGAGAAGCGCCTCATACGCGGCGGCGCACTCCCGCCGCCACGCGCAGCGCCGCTCCTCGCTCCAGCGCGCCGTGTTCTCGCCGCCGATGAACATTTCGCCGCGGGAGGGCGGTTCGCGCAGGGCGAGCAGATGCAACAGCGCCGTTTTCCCGCTGCCGGACGCGCCGGTGATCACCACGAGACCGGTCTCCGGAAGCGTGAGATTCAGACAGCGCAGCGCATGCACGCTCTTTTTTCCGGCGGAGGATTCCAGCGCGGCGTTTTTCAGTTGGATCATAGAAAGGCCCATCCTTTCCTTTTTATACATCGAATTATACCTTTTGCATAAAGCGCGGTCAAGTCTCCGGTGCAATTCGTCAAAGTTGCGCTTGCAATTCCTTTTTTCGTGCGGTATGATGTGCGTACAGAACAGGGGTGCTGGGTTTTCCCGGCTGAGACGGTACGAATCGAAGCGCCGGTACCCTTTAACCTGATCCGGGTAATGCCGGCGGAGGGAGTGCCTATACGGTATTTGTTCTTCAGCCACGTCCGGGATCGGGTGGCTGATTTTTTTATTGGAGGGCTTTTTTATGAAAAGCAAACAGACCACCCGCATACTTTGCGAGGGAGCGATCATGGTCGCCATGGCGGTCGTGCTCAACTTCCTCAAGTTCGATCTGTTCGCGCAGGGCGGATCGATGAACCTGCTCTTCATTCCTCTGATGGTGTTCGCGCTGCGGCGCGGCCCGATCTGGGGCATGGGCGCGGGTCTCGTTTTCGGCGTTCTCAAAGCCATCATCGGCGGCGGCATCGCCTACGGCTGGCAGTCGTTCCTGCTTGACTATGCTCTGGCCTACGCGCTCACCGGTCTCGCCGGTCTCACGCCGAAAAAGCCGGTGCTCGGCACCGTTATCGGCGCGCTCGGCGCGCTTCTCTCCTTCGTCCTCAGCGGCGTGATCGTCTGGGGCGAGTACATGCCGGACGTGTTCCTCGGCATGGCGATGAAGAACGTGTGGGTCTACTCGTTCATTTATAACTTCATCTACACCGCCTTCAACTGGCTCATCGCAGCGATCGTCATCTACTTCCTTTCCAAAAAGACGAAGCTCCTGCAGCCGGAAAAGTAAAAGCGTTTTTACTCATCCTCTCTTTTTTCCGCGCGCCGCCTCTCCGGGAGAACCGGAGGGGCGGTTTTTTTATTTCAAACAAACCCCACTCCGTTGAGGGGTTTGT
>DHKA01000044.1:0-29109 GCA_002404605.1 Clostridiales bacterium UBA4706
CCCCGCCGTAGCGCGTGGCGAAAAAGGCCGCGTTTTTGCAAAAGCCCGGCTTGACCGCGACGAGGATGGAAAGTCCGTTCGGAAGAACTTCTTCATAAAGCGTTTCGCCGAGATTCGGATATTCGTGCTTGTTCATTCGGTCTCGGCCTCCTCTCCGCGGAGAAAGTATACGGCGTCCAGCTCCACGCCGCGCGCGATGGCTGCCACGTCCTCGGCCGTGACGATCTCGGCAAGCGCCGCGATATCGTCGGGCGAAGCATCCGTCCCCTGCACGGTCTCTCGCAGATAGAAGTCCGCGAGATAGTACGGGCTGTCCGCGCCGGTGCGAAGATCGTTCGCCACGCTGCGCCGCGCCGCGGCGAGCTCGGCCTCCGAGATATCGCCCGCGCGCACCGCGTCGAGCTGGGCGAGGATTTCCTTGAGCGCTTCGTCGTACTTATCCACTTCGATGCCGGAGAGCACCGCCATGATGCCCTTGAGCGTATCGGTGCTCGAAAAGGCGTAATAGCAGAGCGAGAGCTTTTCGCGGACATTCTGAAAGAGCTTCGAGGTGACGCCCGCGCCGTACACGGCGTTGAACACGGCGAGCTTTGCCGGGTCGGGATCGTCCATGCACTCGCCGAGCCGGAAGCCGGCGGCGAGCACGCCCTGCGAGATCTCGTCCTCCTCGGTAAAGTACCGGGGCTTTTCCTCCACGGCATTCATGCGGATATCGGTGCCGAGATCGAGATCGATCTCGCCGCGCGGCAGCAGCGCGAACGCTTCGCGCAGCATAGCCGCCACTTCCTTTCCCGGGCGGCTGCCGCAGTAGAAAAACTCCATGGGGGAGACAGTCAGAAGTTCCTTATAGTGCTTTGTGAGTTTCACATAGTGGATGCTCTCGGCCTCGTCCGCCGTGCCGTAAGCGCCGGTCGCATAGTCCTCATAGGCGCATATGTTCTCCCGCAGGCGTTGGAAAGCCCAGCTGCGCTTGTCGTTTTTTACGCGCTCGATGCGCTCAACGAGCTGTTCGCGCTCGGAATCGACATATGCGGGCAAGAACAGCCCGCCGCGCGTCGCCGGGGAGAGCCACAGCTTGCCGAGCAGGGATACGACCTCGCCGAGCACGTCCGTCTCTCCGGGGAGATATGCGTCCTCGGCAAAGCCCGCATAGAAGCCGACGGCCTGAATTTCGCCGAGCTTCCGCACCGATGGCTCGATCTCCGCGCCATAGAGCGCGTCGAGCCGCTCGGAAATGCGGCGCATATCCGGCAGCGACTTTGTGCCGCGCCGCAGCACATACGGCAGCACGGCATTTTCCGCCGCCGTTTCGCGGTGCAGCTGTGTGAGAAGATAGGCGGTCATGCAGCCGGTTTTGAATTTGTCGGTCTGCACCGCCGTCAGCGATACGCAGGGGAACAGCTCTTCGCGGAAGTATTCCATACGGTCACACCTCTTTTCCTTTGAATATACGAAAGTAGTATATCACGTTTTTCCCCTCGTTCATAGCGCAAATGTGAATTTTTTCCTCAAGGCTCCGCGCCGTACAGCCCGCGCAGCAGCCGGAGATACCAGCCCGCCGCGCCCGTATACCAGCTCCAGCCCGCGCGTCCTTCCTTTCCGGGCGCATACGCGATATCCGCCGAAAGGACGAACGGCTCCGCGCCGTATCCGTCTGCGGCGAGCGAGAGCGCCATATCCTCCGCGAGTGCCGCCGCTTCCTCCCGCCGTCCGGCGCGATGCAGTGCCAGCGCGAGCCACACCGCCGCATGGGTATACTGCCCGCCGTTTTCACGAAAGCCCGGCCCGTAGGTCGAAACATACCCCGGCGCGCGCTCTTCCGGCAGAAACGACGGAGCGTAGATGCGGATAAGCCGTTTCTCCCTGTCCCAGAGCGCATCGAGCGCCGCGGTGAGCGCCGTCTGCACGCGATCTCTGTCGGCATAGGGCGAAAAGGCGGCGAAGCTCTGCGCCACGGAGTCGATGCGGCACGCCGCCGCGCCGGATGCTCCGAGCGGCGTGCCGTCGGCATAGTATCCGCGCAGATAGTGGTCTACGTCCCACGCCTCGTTCGCCGCCGCGCCGAGCGCAGCCGCGGCTGTCTCGTAGCGATCCGCGCCCGATTCTCCAAGTCTCGTTAGCAGAGCGGAAAAATCGTGGAACACGCCGGAGGCGAACCATGTGAGCCACACGCTCTCTGCGCTCTCACCCATGGCGTCAAAGCCGTCGTTCCAGTCGCCGCCGCCCATCCGCAGCAGGCGGTGCTCTCCGACACCGCGCCGGAGAACGAGCGCCGCGGCGCGGTGGCAGTGGTCGAGCACCGTGCCGCTCTCGCCGGAGAGCGCGGGCGTTTCGTACCGGCTGTGCTCGCCGCGCGCGAGCGGCGGCGAGGCGATATACGGCGCGGCCTCGGCGCAGAGACTCTCGTCGCCGGTCGCGCGCACATATTCGCACACCGCCCACGGCAGCCAGAGAAGATCGTCGCTGCAGTCGGTGCGCACGCCCTTGTCCGTTTCGCCGCCGGTCGGATGATACCAGTGCTGCACGTCGCCCTCCGCGTACTGGTGGGCGCAGCACGCGAGAATGTGCGCTCTTGCGCCTGCGGCGTCGATGGGCAGGAGATTGATGCGGTCCTGCAGCTGATCCCGGAAGCCGACCGCGCCGCCGCTCTGGTAGAGACTTCCTCTGCCCAGCACGCGGCAGCAGAGCGCGGCATACGCGCTCCACGGCGCGAGGTGCCGCACGCACTCAGGCATGGCGGCGGAATATTTTTCACGCCGCACGCGATGCGCCCACCACGCCTTCGTCTTTGTCAGCTCTTCCCTGGCCCGCGCGATATCGAGCAGCGCGGGGACATCCGCCGTGCCGAGCAGCAGTACCGCCTCTTTTTCCAGCCGGAACGTCCCGGCCAGCGCCGGGAAGCCGCGGCGGAGCGTGCCGGAGCCTTCGCCGCAGAGAAAGCGCGCGTTCGTCCCGGCCGAGACCCACGGCGCGCTGCACCGCAGCGTCACGCGCACATCCTTATACGGACAACGCGGGTTTTCCGCGCGAAGGGCACTGCCGTCGCGCCAAACGGACGCGGAAGCCGCGTCCTCCCTCTCCGGCGCGAGCTGCACGGGCGCGAAATACGAGACCTCGCACGGTGCGCCGCTCTCGAGCAGGAGCACGCGCACCGGCGTATCCGGCACGATAAACGCCGTGACCGAAACGCGGTTCCCGCCGGTATCTCTCTCCCAGCGGGCATAGCCGAAGCCGAACGTTACGCTGCACGCGCCGCCATCCGAAAAGAGGCTTTCTGCGCCGTGCTCCGTTTCGATCCACAGCCGTTCCGCGCCCGCCGCGGCGAGCGCGTCGCCCGACCACGGGACGACGGGACATTCCCGGGCGTTTTCCAGCCAGAGCGCTGCCGGGCCGCTGTCCGCCGCGGCGCAGCCGAGACCGCCGCCATAGAGCATATTGCCCCACGCGCGCGGCGGCACCGGCGGCGTTTGAAAGCTCACTTCCCCGTCGTCGGTATAGGACACCGGCGGCGTACCGGTATCCTCCTGCGCCGCCGGGGGAAGACGGAGCGAGCGTGCCCGCCCCGCCGGGAGGGACGTCCCCGCCGCGTCGCCGAAAAGGGCGGCAGCAGCGAGAAGCGCCTCGCGCTCGCCGCGGGAGGCAAAGTACACCCCGCCCGGCAGAGAAAGCGTTTCGGAAAGACGCATCGCCTCGAGCGCCGTTTCGATCGCCGCGCGCTGCTCGTTCCGGTAGTCTCCGGCGGGCGCGGTGAGGAACACGAGATCGTACTCCACGCCGCACGCGCCGAGCAGCGCGTGCCGCCGGAGTTCCCGGAGCGCAGTCTCCGTGCCGTTTTCCCCGCCGTCGAACACCATGACGGGGAGATCGCCGGAGATGCCGAGCCGCCAGAGCGCGTCCCGCGTCCCGCCCGGCAGGGCGCGCCCTTCGGCACAGAGCGGCGGGAACGTGAGCGCGCGGAGATATTCCATGGCCGCGGCGCTCTCGCCGCTCTCCATGCCCCAGACCGCAGCGGCGGCGTCCGCCATGGCAAAGCCGGAGGTCTCCCGCAGCATCTCCCGCGCGCCGAGCGCGGCGGTATCCGCGTCTCCGGCGACGCAGAGCGCGAGCGCGATTTCGCACGCGCTCCCCTCCGGAAGCGGCAGGCGCGCGGCGATATACGGCTCATTCTGCCAGCCCGTATTTTCCCGGAACTCCCCCGCGCCGGAGCGGGCGGGGAACTGCCGGAAGTCGGAGGAAAACTCCGCCTCTTGCGAGCAGGCAAGCGCGAGATACTGCGCGCTCTGCTTTCCCCGCGGCGCGCGGTACACGATGAGCACGCCGTCCTTCACCGTCGTGCAAAGCCCCAGCCGGGCAAACGCCGGGTGCGCGGCATAGTCCCGCGTATCCAGCAGCACCGGCTCAAAGCCGAAGATGACCGCGTCCGGCGCGGCGCTCCCGGAGCGCAGGCGCAGCCGTCGCAGCTCGCCCGGATACGCGCGCGAAACGACGCAGCGCATCTCCCAGAGAAGCTCCCCGCTCTGCCCCGACAGGCACGCTTCTCCGGATATAAAGCGCCAGCGCAGCGCGCTCTTCTCCCACGGCTTTGGCAAAAGCGGCCGCCGGACGCCGCCGGTCTCGGCCCAGAGCATGATGCCGGGCGCGTCCTCCCACGGCGTGCGGGCGCTCCGGTACGGGATAAGTGCGCCGCAAGAGGCGCGGGACATACCGTTCGCCGTCACGAGCAGCCGGTACGCGCCGTTCGAGAGCGCCGCGCCGTCCGGGAAGAAGGGGTCCGCCCCCTCGCCGGTCCGGGGCGCGGCGTTCCCGGCGCGTTCCGCTCTTCCCCCGCCCGCCGGCTCGCGGCGCAGGAGCTTTCCACCCATGGGGATCTTTTCCTGCAAAAGCCCCGTGTACGCGGCCATCGCCGGATCGCTTAAAAACCACCGGCGCAGCACGCCGCCGCACAGCGCGTTTGCGATCGCGCAAAGGCTCATGCCGAGATGGTGCGCCATCACACACCGGACGCAGACCGGCCCGCCGCCGGTGCGCGAGGATGTGAAATCGACCGCCTCCCATAATCCGTAAGGGCCGGAGAGTCCGGTCTCTGTCATGCGCCGGAGATTTTCCACCGCCGCGTGCGGCGCGGCGCAGAGCGCAAGATAACTGCTGTAGGGCGATACGACGTTCTCGCCGTTCCCGCCGCGGCAGAGCGCGAGAGGTGCGCAGCCGTGCGCCTTATAGCGGTAATGGTCCGTGGCGTCAAAGGCGTAAAAGGCGCTCTCGGAAATGCCCCAGAGCTTTTTCGCGCCGAACGTGCGCCGCCGCTGGACGTATACGGCAAAGCGGGCGCTCTCCCAAAGATGCGAGCCGCGGTACAGCGGCAGGAAAAGCTCCGGCATCAGATATTCAAAGAGACTTCCCGACCAGCTCACCATGCCGCGCCGCCCCCGACAGCCCACCTGCGCGCGGCTGAGCTGCCGCCAATGGCGGTGTTCGATCTGCCCGGAGGCGATGGTGAAATACGCCGTCAGGCGCTCCTCGCTCTCCAGAAGATCGTACCAGCTCTGCGCCGGGGCGCTCGCGCCGGGCAGAAGGCCGATGCGGAAAAGCCGCCGTTTCTCATCGTAGAGCGCATGAAAGTCCATCGCCGCGGCGATCTCTCCCGCCCGCTTTGCGAGAACGGGCGCGCCGTGCGCGGCAAAGCCCGCGGCGCAGGCGGTGAGCGCGGCGGCCAGATTGCCGCTGTCTACGGTCGAGACATACGCCGGATCGAGCGGCGCGAGCGTTTTCGTATCGTACCAGTTATAAAGATGCCCTTTCCACCTGGGCAGGCGCTCGACCGTATCGAGGATGTTTTCGCAGAGCGTGAGCGCCTCGGTCTCCGACGCGATGCCAAGCTCGAGCGCCGAGAGCGCGCCCGCGAGCGCCATGGCGATGTTCGTCGGGCTCGTCCGGTCCGCGCCCGACGCCGGGGGCGAGAGCTGCACGTTGTCCGGCGGCAGATGATGCGACGCCGCCGTGCAGTTTTCGCGGAAGTACCGCCAGATCTCCGCGGCACGCCGCAGAAGGAATTCCCGCTCCCCGCCGTCGAGCGGCTTCTCCTTCTTCTCTCTTCCGAGCCGGTGGGCGATAAGCGGCGTGAAGATCCAGCAGATGGCCGCAGCCCGTCCCGCGAACGTCTGCGAAAAGGCGAGCAGCAGCCCGGAAAAGTATACGACCGGCCACATCGCGGCGAACGTACCGGCAAGATCGGCGCTGCGGCGCTCGCTCTGCTCGGCGGTCTGCCACTGGAGAAGCCGCCGGTGCGAAACAAGCATCCTCCAGAGCGCGAGGACGATCGCGGAAACGCTGGTCCACGCCTCCGCCGCGAGAAAGAGCATATGCGTGAAAACGCGCGTCAGCTCGCCGCCGAGACCGTGCAGCACGGCGCTTTTGTAGCGCACCTCCCGCCCGTCGCGGAAGAGGACGCCGAAACAGTAGCGGAGCACCGGCAGAAAGAGGACGAACAGCGCGCAGAGCGCGGGCAGGCGCGTCACGGCGTTCGGAAAGAGAAACCATGCGCCGAACGATACGAACAGGCCCACCGGCAGCAGCGCGCGCCGGAGGGAATCGAAAAGCCGCCAGCGCTCGATGGGCGGGAGCGCTTTTCCCCGCCGGAAAAGCCACGGCAGATTCTGCACGTCGCCGCGCATCCAGCGGTGCGCGCGGGCATAATAGCTCACCGCGCCGGAGGGGAAGCCGTCGGTCAGCTCCACGTCACTCACATATCCGCCGCGGAGAAACGCCCCTTCGAGCGCGTCGTGGCTCAATACGCGCCCTTCGGGGATACGCTCGCCGAGACACGCGAGATACGCCCCCACATGGATGAGACCCTTCCCGGCAAAGCCGCCGCTTTGAAAGGCGTCCATATACACTTCCCCGGCGTCCGAGCCGTAAGGGTCGCCGCCGCCCGCGGGGGCAAAGAGGCGCGTGCAGTCGTTCCGGTACGCGCTCTCAAGCGACACGGCGACGCGCGGATGCAGCACGCCGTGGCCGCGGAAAACGATTCCCCTCTTCGGATCGACCGCCGGGCGGTTGAGCGGGTGGAGCGCCGCACCGATGAGTTCTCTGGCGCTCTCCGGTTCGAGACGCGTATCGGCGTCAAGCGTGAGGATATAGCGCGTGCCGCGCAGCGCCTTTGCGTCCCCGGCACGGACGCAAAGAGTCGTGTTCTCCCCGGCGAGCAGACGGCACAGCTCCAACACCGCGCCGCGCTTTCGCTCCCAGGGGGCAAATTTCCCGCTGTCATGGCTGTAGAGCCGGTCGCGGGTAAAGAGATAAAAGCCCCCGCCGCAGCGAGCGTTGAGCGTCTCGGTCTTGGCGGCAGCAGCGTCGAGCAGGGCGCGGTCGGCGTGCGAGAGCGTTTCGCCGCTCTCCGGCAGATCGCACAAAAGGCCGAAGAGAAGATTTTCCCCGCAGCTGCGGGAGGCCGCACAAAATTCCTCAAGCCGCCGGAGCGCGCCATCTGCGGCCTTCTCTCCCGTGAGCAATACCGACAGCACGCAGACCGTCTTTCCCTCGGTCGGAACGCCGTCTTTCAGAGAGAGCCGCGGCAGACGGCGCGGCGGCACGGCGCGGAGCAGCACGCGGTCCAAAAGCCCCTTTACCAGTTCCGAGACCGGCAGCAGCGCCAGCACTCCCGTGAGGACGCTTTTTGTCCACAGCGCGCTCGCCGCGGAGAGAGCGAGCGTGAAGAGGACGTTTGCGAGAATGTACGCCGCGCCGTCTCTCCTCGGCACGCCCGTGCCGAGAGGATTTTCATAGAGCCAGTAGCCGATATGACGCCGCCGAACGCCCTCGGCGTGCTCGGCAAGGCGAAGCGCCTCTTCCGCAACACGCGCCTCGCTCTTATTTTTCCGCCGTGAAAGCGTTTCGACGCGTGCGCGGTAATCCCGGCGGCTGCGCTCGTCCATGCGCGGGTACACCCCCGCCGGGTCGCGCCGGAGGATGTGCTCCACGGCGTCGGCCTCTTCCAGCACCGCGTCCAAATCGAGCGAGGCGATGTGCCGCAGCGCCGTGAAGTATACGGCGGCCGCCGCGCCGGACGGCGTATCGCCCCGGTAGAGCTGCGCAAGCCGGACGAGGACCGCCGCGCGCAGCGACGCGCCGAGAAGGGCCAGCTCGCGCCCGGTGAGCGGCGTTTTCCGCTGGAAGCCTTCGAGAAACACGGCGATCCTCTCTTCGTCCACGCGCCCGCCTCCGGAGGCGAGCAGCACCCGGCAGAGCGCGGGGACGAGCGCTCCCTCGCACGTGGTGCGGAGCCGCCCGGCGGCATGGAACGCGGCGAGCGCGGCATTTGCCTCCCGCTCGCACAGCCAGAGATTGTCGAGCAGCCAGCGCGCGCCGCCGTCGGGTGCGGACGCATCCAGCCGCCGGCGCTTTTCGCGCAGAGCACGCAGCGCGTGCCGGATCTGATCCTCCGCCACGGTGCGCGGCACAACGCCCGTCACGGGCATCGTGCGCGCCGTGCTCTCGGCATAATGCGCCAGCTCTTCGAGCGCTATCACGACCGTTTCCATAGTTTCCGCCTCCAATGCATGTTTCAAAGCATATTTATGGAACATTTTCCCCAAATATCCGGCGCGATATGCGCGCGGCGGACAATGGCGCTTACGGAAACGGAAAAATCGTAGTATTTTTAAATTATGATAGAATACAGAAAGCGAAAGGACGTACCGCCGTGAAGGAATTCAGAGAGATCTGCGACCTTGTCAACCACGTATCCCAGATCCCCGTCCGGTATTTTACGCAGGACCGGAAGATGATCTTCTCCTGCCCGCGCCTCAAGCGGGAGGAGGATTTTCTCCAGACTGACACCGATCTCGTCGCGCTGATGATCTTGCTGTCGCTGCTCGTGATACTGCTGCTCAACCGCATGGGATATTCGAGTGAAGCGGACGAGGGCGAATTTCTCTCGCTGCTCGGTCCGTCCGGCTGCGGCAAATCCACGATGCTGCGCATCATCTGCGGGCTGGAATCGTATCAGCCCGGCGACACCGTGTATGTATCGGTGCGTCCGTCGAGCCTCATTTGCTACGGCAGGGAGGAATAACGCATGCAACAGCTTTCAAAAACAAAATACTGGAACACCTGGACCGCGGAGAGCCCGGCAAACTATGTCTTTCTCCCCGCCGGGTTCCAGATCGCCTTCGGCGCCTTCAGCACGAAGACCTGCTAAGAAAAGTCAAGTAGAAATTTCAAGGTAATGTGGTGCGCAAAAAGACCGCACCAAACCAAGCCGCTTAGCGCCTCAAAAATGAAACGGCGGCCAGCCAATGTTGTATGGCAAGATCAGGCGGTGTGTTCCAGCGACTCCAGATAGGCTTTCACAGTGGCGTAGTAGATCCGCAGAAACTTGTTGGCGGAGACCATCATGTAGACGCGGTATGGCGTGCCCTCGGCGCGTTTCTTGTCCATGAATAGGTAGACCGGTTCATCCAATGGCGACCTCTGCAAATAGACACGCATAACAAGGAATAGCGTCCGGCGTCTGCGCATGGCCGACGGGTTTTACTCTCTGCGCGTGAAGGATGGCGTCACCGCGCTCGAAAAGAACGGCCGGACGGTCTTTTCGAGCACCGCGAAGGGCCGCTTCCGCCGCTTTGCGCACGACGGACATTACATGACTGTGGAGATCGGCGCGCAGAATGCGCCGTTCACCGTCGATACGCACGCCGAGGGCGCGATCCGCGCGCGCTGCAACGGCGAAGAGACCGCGCTCGAATCCGGCCGCGTCACGCTTCCCGCCGGACGCGATATCCGGCTCGAAGCCTGGTTTTAACCGAGCTGTTTCCTCCGAAAAGCCGAAGTGTTTCTCCCCCGGGAAGACGCTTCGGCTTTTTTCCGTCTGTCAGCGAAAAAGCCTTGACAGGCTTGCTCCGGGCGGGTATAATGTGCCGGTGACAGGGAAAAATCCTTGACAGGAGGGGGCAGAGAGTATGGAAGAAGCGCTCTTTCGCACGATGCTCTTTGACTCTTACGGCGAGCTGCTCACCGAAAAGCAGCGCGAGTATTTTGACCTGCATTACAACGAAGACCTCTCTCTTGCCGAGATCGCGCAGAGCGAGGGCGTTTCCCGGCAGAGCGTGTGGGACATCATCCGCCGCGCCGAGGAGACGATGCGCCGGTTTGAAGAGAAGACCGGGCTGGTCGCGCGCTTCGCCGCCGAGCGGGACATTCTCGCTGCGGCGCAGGAAAAGCTCGCGCGGCTCGAAACCATGACCGATGGCGCCGCGCAGAACTTAACGCGCGAGATCGCCGCCGCATTACAGGAGCTGGGACATGGCATTTGAAAATCTTTCCGACAAACTCAATAACGTTTTCAAAAAGCTCCGCGGCAAGGGCCGCCTGTCGGAGTCGGACGTAAAGGAAGCGATGCGCGAGGTGCGTCTCGCGCTGCTCGAGGCCGACGTGAGCTACAAGGTCGTCAAGGACTTTGTCAGATCCGTCAGCGAGCGCGCCGTCGGCACGGACGTGCTTGAGAGCCTCTCCCCCGCGCAGATGGTCATCAAGATCGTCAACGAGGAGCTGTGCGCGCTCATGGGCGGTCAGAGCCAGAAGCTCAACATCGGCTCAAAGTCCCCGAGCGTCGTGATGCTCGTCGGTCTGCAGGGCGCCGGTAAAACCACGAACGGCGCGAAGCTCGCCGCGCTCATGCGCAAGAGCCAGAACAAGCGCCCCCTGCTCGTCGCGTGCGACGTATACCGTCCCGCCGCGATCGAGCAGCTCAAGACCGTCGGCAAAAAGCTCGATCTTCCCGTATACGAAGAAGGGCAGGGCGACCCGGTGGAGATCGCCAAGCACGCGATCGACCACGCCCGCCGCCACGGAAACGATCTCGTGTTCCTCGATACGGCCGGACGGCTCCACATCGACGAGGCGCTCATGGACGAGCTGCGCCGCATCAAAGCCGAGACCGAACCGGCGGAGATCCTGCTCGTCGTGGACGCGATGACCGGTCAGGACGCCGTGAACGCCGCCGCCGCCTTTGACGAGGCGCTCGGCATCACCGGCGTGATGCTCACCAAGCTCGACGGCGACGCCCGCGGCGGCGCGGCGCTCTCCGTCAAGGCCGTGACGGGCAAGCCCATCAAGTTTGCCGGTGTCGGCGAAAAGCTTGACGCCATCGAGGTCTTTCACCCCGACCGCATGGCGAGCCGCATTCTCGGCATGGGCGACGTGCTCACGCTCATCGAAAAGGCGGAGGCCGCCGTCGATGAGAAGAAAGCGCAGGAGCTCGCCGAAAAACTCAAAAAGAACCGCTTCACGCTGACCGATTATCTCGACCAGCTCAACTCCATGAAGAACATGGGCTCGCTGCAGGAGCTCGCCGGGATGGTGCCGGGGCTGGACGCCAAGGCGCTCGCCGGTGCGAAGATCGACGAGAAGGCCATGGCGCACACCGAGGCGATCATCCTCTCCATGACCCCTGCCGAACGCGAGAACCCCTCGATCTTGAACTCCAGCCGCAAGCGGCGCATCGCCGCGGGTGCGGGCGTTGGCGTGGTGGACATCAACCGTCTGCTCAAGCAGTTTGAAATGATGCAGACGATGGCGCGCCAGCTCTCCGGCAAAAAAATGAAGCGCTTCCAGCGCGGCGGCGGCAAAATGCCGTTCGGCTTCTAACAGCTTTTTGTTGCACAGCAATAAAAATATAAAATTTTAAACATTTTTGGAGGAAACACATCATGGTCAAAATCCGTCTGCGCCGCGCCGGCGCCAAGAAAGCTCCGTTCTACCGCGTCGTCGTGGCCGACAGCCACTTCGCCCGCGACGGCCGCTTCATCGAAGAGATCGGCACCTACGATCCTCTGACCGAGCCTGCCACCATCAAGATCGACATGGAGCGCGCCAAGTACTGGATCTCCAACGGCGCCCAGCCCACCGACACGGTCCGCGGTCTGCTGAAGAAAGCCGAAGCCTGATTCCGAGGGCTGCCGGAATGAAAGAACTGCTGACCTACATCGTGCAAAGTCTCGTGGAGAAATCGGACGAGGTCTCCGTGACAGAGCACGAGACCGGCGGCGAAACCGTTTTTGAAGTGCGGGTCGCCCCCGGCGACATGGGCAAGGTCATCGGCCGTCAGGGCCGCGTGGTCAAGGAGATCCGCGTGCTGATGAAGGCCGTCGCCCAGCGACAGGGAAAAAAGGTCTCGGTCGAGATCCTCGACTGAGTCTCAAACCCAAAACCCGAACCGCAGGGGTGGGGCGCAGCCCCGTCCCTGCGGTTCCCATATTTTCGGAGGATTACCTATGGCAAAAGAGCCGTATCTCGAAGCGGGAAAGATCATCAACACGTTCGGCGTGCGGGGCGAGGTCAAGCTCGACCCGTGGTGCGACAGCGCCGAGTTTTTAAAGCCGCTCAAAACGCTCTACATTGACGGCGCGCCGCGCGCCGTCGCCTCGTCGCGCGTCCACAAGGGCATGCTCATCGTCCGCTTTGCGGATGTGGAGGACGTGAACGGCGCGATGCTTTTGAAAAACAAGATCGTGTACTTCGCCCGCAGCGACGTGCGCCTGCCGAAGGGACGGCACTTTATCGCCGATCTTCTCGGCGCGGTGATCGTGGACGAGCAGGGTGCGGAGATCGGCAAGCTCACCGAAGTGCTCGATATGCCCGCCGGACAGGTCTATGTCGTGCAGGGCGAGACCGAGCACACCATCCCCGCCGTACCGGAATTTATTCTCGACATTGACGCGGACGAAAAGGTCATCCGCGTTCATCTGATAGAAGGGATGTGACGCCATGCGTATCGACATTCTGACGCTCTTCCCCGACGCGGTGGAGGCGTCGCTCAAGATCAGCATTCTCGGCCGCGCCGAGAAGAAGGGCATTCTGGACATCCACGCCGTCCAGATCCGCGACTATACCGAAAACAAACAGCAGCAGGTGGACGATTACCCCTACGGCGGCGGCTGGGGCTGCGTGATGATGGCGCAGCCGCTCAAGTCCTGTCTCGACGACGTGTGCGCCAAGGCGGGCGAAAAGCGCCGCCGCGTGATCTACATGTCCCCGCAGGGCAAAACATTCGACCAGGGCTGCGCGCGCCGTCTCGCCGCGGACTACGACCATCTTGTGCTCGTGTGCGGCCACTACGAGGGCGTGGACGAGCGCTTCATCGAAGAGTGCGTGGACGAAGAGATCTCCCTCGGCGACTTTGTCCTGACCGGCGGCGAGATCGCAGCCATGGCGGTGACGGATGCCGTGTGCCGCCTCATTCCAGGCGTGCTTGCGGACGAAGAGTGCTTCACCGGCGAGAGCCACTGGGACGGCCTGCTCGAATACCCGCAGTACACCCGCCCGGACGTGTGGGAGGGGCGCGAGGTGCCGTCGATCCTGCGCAGCGGCGTAGACCGCGAGATCGCCCGCTGGCGGCGGAAGAAGATGCTCGAGCGCACGATGGATAAGCGCCCGGAACTCTTTGCCAAATTCGTTCCGCAGACCGACGAGGACAAGGCGCTGCTCGACGAGATCGACGCCGAGCGCCACCCGCGCCCCGTGCCGCCGAAGATCGACTGCCGCCGCGCGGAGGAAGCCGACCTGCCCACCATTCTCGGCATTGCGGAGGAAGCAAAGGCGTTTCTCGCTTCGCAGGGACTGGACCAGTGGCAGCACGGCTACCCCGCGGAGGAGGACTTCCGGCGGGACATTGAGCGCGGCGACGGCTGGCTCTTCACCGCGGACGGAAACGGCGCGGGTTATCTCTGCATCAGCCGCCGGAGTGAGGCAGCATATACCGCCATTGAGGGCGAATGGCTCTCCTGCGCGGGGCCGTATCTCACGATCCACCGCATCATGGTTGCGGATGCCTACCGCGGCAAGGGTATCGCCTCGGAAATGATCTCGCTCGCGGACGACTTTGCCCACGCCTACTGCTGTGCGGGTATCCGCATCGACACCGCCCCCGGCAACGAGCCCATGCGCGCCATGCTGCGCAAAAACGGCTTTGAGACCTGCGGCACGATCCGTCTCGTCGGCGGCGTGGACGACGGCGCGCTGCGTATTGCGCTCGAAAAGCTGGTGGAACGATGAATCTAACCGATTACCGCGACATTACGGCGCTTTTGCAGCGCCACGGCTTCCGCTTTTCCAAATCCATGGGGCAGAACTTTCTGACCGCCGCGTGGGTGCCGCAGCAGATCGCCGCCGAAAGCGGCATCACGGAAGCGGACGGCGCGCTGGAGATCGGCCCCGGCGTCGGCTGTCTCACGGCGGAGCTTGCAAAAACCGCGGACCGCGTCACGGCCATTGAGTTGGACGAGCGGCTGCGGGGCGTTCTCGGCGAAACGCTCGCAGATTTTGACAACGTATCCGTCGTCTTTGCCGATGCGCTCAAGGCGGACCTGCCGGCCATCTGCACCGAAACGCTCGGCGAACGGCCGTGGAAGGTGTGCGCCAATTTGCCGTACAACGTGACGACGCCGCTCATCACCGCGTTTCTCGAGGCGGGCTGCTTTGAGAGCGTCACCGTGATGATCCAGAAGGAGGTCGCGCAGCGCCTGTGCGCAGCGCCCGGCACGGGCGAGTACGGTGCCTTCTCCGTGCTCGTGCAGTGGTACGCCGAGCCGAAGCTCCTCTTTGACGTGCCGCCGCACTGCTTCGTGCCGCAGCCGAAGGTGACGAGCGCCGTTGTGCGCATGGATCGGCGCGCCGCGCCACCCGCGAGCGCGGACAACGAAAAGTTTTTCTTCCGCACCGTGCGCGCCGCGTTCGCCCAGCGGCGGAAAACGCTCTCAAACGCTCTGCGTTCGGGCTTCTCCGAGCTCGACCGCGCTGCCATCGACTCCGCCATGGAGGAAACCGGCCTTCCGCCTGCCGTGCGCGGCGAAACGCTCTCCATTGCGCAGTTTGCCGCACTCTCGAATGTGCTTTTACGCAAGTTCGACAAATGAAAATTGCAAATTTCCCCACTTTTTTCGATATACGCCATTGCCAAACGGAACTTTACCGTCTATTATGAATAATATAATGTAAAAACAATAGGAGGCTCCGGGAAATGGCATATACGATCAACCATTATATCACCGACTGGGTCGAGGAGAGCCGCGCGCTGATGCAGCCGGACAAGGTCCTCTGGATCGACGGCACGGAAACGCAGCTTGAAGAGCTGCGCCGCGAGGCGTATATCACCGGCGAGCTCATCAAGCTCAACCAGGAAAAACTGCCGGGCTGCGTATACCACCGCAGCGCGCTCAACGACGTCGCCCGCGTCGAGGGCCGCACGTTCATCTGCTGCAAAAAGGAAGAGGACGCCGGTCCCACGAACAACTGGATGGCGCCGGACGAGATGAAGGCAAAGCTGCACGATATCTACGACGGTTGCATGCACGGCCGGACGATGTACGTCATCCCCTACTCGATGGGCGCGATCGGCTCGCCGTTTGCCAAATACGGCATTGAGATCACCGACTCGATCTACGTTGTCTGCTGCATGGCGATCATGACGCGCGTCGGCACGAAGGTCTATGAAGCGCTCGGCGATTCACCGGACTTTGTCAAGGGCCTCCACTCCAAGGCTGAGCTCGACGCCGAGAAGCGCTACATCGCGCACTTCCCGGAGGAAAACCTTATCATGTCCGTCAACTCCGGCTACGGCGGCAACGCACTGCTCGGCAAGAAGTGCTTTGCGCTGCGCATCGCCTCCACGCTGGGCCGTGAGGAGGGCTGGCTCGCCGAGCACATGCTCATACTCGGCGTGCAGAACCCCAAGGGCGAGATCCGCTACATCTGCGGCGCATTCCCGTCCGCCTGCGGCAAGACCAACCTCGCCATGCTCATTCCTCCGGCGGCGTGGCGCGAGAAGGGCTGGAAGTGCTGGTGCGTCGGCGACGATATTGCTTGGCTGCGCCCCGGGCCGGACGGACGGCTCTGGGCCGTCAACCCGGAAAACGGCTTCTTCGGCGTCGCCCCCGGCACGAGCGAGAAGACGAACCCCAACGCTCTCGCCGCAACGCGCAAGAATACCATCTTCACGAACGTCGTCCTCAAGCCGGACGGCACCGTCTGGTGGGAAGGGCTCGACAAGAACCCGCCGACAGATGCGCTCAACTGGAAGGGCGAGCCGTGGGATCCCGCCTCCGGCGTGCCCGGCGCGCATCCGAACTCCCGCTTCACCTCTCCGGCGGTCAACTGCCCGTGCATTTCGAGCGAGTTTGAAAACCCGCAGGGCGTGCCCATCTCCGCGATCGTATTCGGCGGCCGCCGCGCCAAGACCGCGCCGCTCGTCTACCAGAGCCGCGACTGGGGCCACGGCGTATTCGTCGGCAGCATCATGGCCTCCGAAAAGACCGCCGCGGCCGAGGGCAAGGTCGGCGAGACCCGTCGCGACCCGATGGCTATGCTCCCCTTCTGCGGCTACAACATGGGCGACTACTGGCAGCACTGGCTGGATATGGAAAAGCTCGTCACCAAGCCGCCGGTCATCGCGAACGTCAACTGGTTCCGCACCGACGACGAGGGTCATTTCCTCTGGCCGGGCTTCGGCGACAACCTGCGCGTGATCGAGTGGGTGCTGCGCCGCGCCTTCGGCGAAGTGAACGCGCGCGAAACGGCGCTCGGCTATGAGCCGTACCCCGAGGATATCGATCTTGAGGGCTCCGGCGTGACGAAGGAAACGCTTGCCGATCTTCTCTCCGTCGATCCTGAGCTCTGGAAGGCCGAATGCAAGGGCATCCACGAGTTCTACGCCAAATTCGGCGACAAGCTCCCGCAGCGTCTCGCCGACGAGCTCGCCGCTCTTGAAGCGCGGCTCGGATAAAGAGAATATACAAAAAGCTGCTGTCGCTATTGATATGTACCCAGTTTTCTGGACACCGGCTCAAAATTGAATAATTAGGTTTTCATCATGGATGCTTCCCTGAACTTAGAGGGAGGCATCCATTTTGTTTTAGCTTGGATTCTGCTGTTATTGTAATAGTCAATGTAATCGGCAATGGTCTTGGAGAAGGCTTCAAAGGAGGGAAAATCCTTCTCAAAGCCATAGAGCATTTCATTTTTCAACCTGCCAAAGAAGGTCTCCATAATGCAATTATCGTAGCAGTTGCCCTTTCGGGACATCGATTGAATAATTCCGTGCTTCTGAAGTTCACCACGGTAGAATGCGTGCTGGTACTGCTTCTGTTTTCGTTGAAAATGGCAGTGATTTCAGACGATAACTCGGCATTTCTCTCTTCAACCTTATCCGTTCTGTCGAGTTCGTAATAATACGTTGATCTGGACAGCCCGATCGCATCCAGCAAATCATTCAGTCTGTGTCCTTCTTTGCGGAGTTCTTGGACGAGCGCAGCTTTTTCGCCTTGAGTTGCGCTGCGCATCTCTCTTCTCTCAAGGCAATCTCTTTTTTTACGACGGCAATCTCCGCTCTCAGCCGCTCATTCTCTGCTCTGAGCCGAATCATCTCTTCTCGTTCTGAGGGGGTCAGTTCTGTCCAGTATTAGGGGTACATATCAGATGAGGGAGCTTTTTGCGGCTTACACACTTTCTTTCTTTTTGATCCCGAAGAGCTTTTTATAGTCGAGACTCCAGCTCTCCTTTTTGAGCCCGAACAGAAACCAGAGGAAATACTTCACGAACATCACGATGACCGGGGTGATGAGAAGGATACCAATAAGCTGGCAGAGGCTCACAATGTACACATTCGTCACGCCGATGTACCCCATCGCTTTTTCGACCAGAAGCTCCGGGAGATTATCGAAGAGATAAAAGAGCATAGAGTTTACGCCGATATAGGAAAGGATGCTCTTTTTCTTCACGTTTTTCAGCGCGCCGTACAGTGCGAGACACAGGGCAAAACCGCCGACCATCACCGGCACAAAGGGCGTCAGCCGTATCACGCGGTAATCAATGCAGTATTTTTCCGGGGAACCCGCAAACAGGAGCGTCAGTCCGGCGGCAACGGCGATGCCGACAACCGCGAGGATCAGCGTCTTTTTCCCGGTGATCTCCATGCTCTTTTCCCGGACATACTGCCCCAGATACATATAGAGCAGGCACGGGCACGCCACATCGATATACCAAGGCAGCACAATGCCGGTAGACTTGCTGAGATACACAAATCCGGCGGACACGACAAAAACAACGGGAAATTCGATCCTCCGGTCGTGAACGAATTTTCGCAGCGCATAAAAGAGGACGCTCGCGGCAAACGCCGCCGTCAGGAACCATTTCGGTGCGACGAGATCGGTCCCCCGCAGCTGAACGAGCAGACCGAGGATGTTGTCCCGGCAGAGCGCCCAATCCGCACCGCCGCGCAGCAGCGGGACAAGAATGCCGAGAAACAGCACATGATAGAGAAGCCCGTAAGCGAAAAACGGCACCATGAGCTGCCGGAAACGCTTTTTCACAAAGCCGCCGAACGTACCGGCCGTGCTGCTGTAATACCCCATGCAGAAGAAGAACATCGGCATATGGAAAAGATATATGAAAATGCGCACCGCCTGCGGTATTGCGTCCGAATGGCCGATGAACACCAGAAGGATACATATCCCCTTGGCGTAATCCGCCCACAATTCTCTCTTTTTTTCTGCCATATGTCTTTTTTCCTCCCGTAAGCTGCAGCTTGTATCATTGTTTCCCGGATCTGCCGCATTGTCAAGGGGAAAAAAGCGAAAAAATTCGCCTTGGGCGAAAAAAAAGGATGCCGCCGGCTGCGAGCCGGCGGCATCCTTTTTCAGAGACAAATCTTTTTTGCAGCGGTCACACCATCGTCGTGCCGCCGTCGATGGCGAGCACCTGACCGGTGATCTCGCGGGCGAGATCGGACGCGATGAACACGGTGCCGTTGGCAATATCCTCGGCGAGCTGTGCGCGGCCGAGCGGGATCATATTCTTTACAGACTCGTTCCAGAGCGTTTCGCGCTCTTCGCTGGAGAGGGCGCGCTTGTTCGCCGGATCCCAGCCGTGCGCCATGCCGTTGAGGATCTCTTCCCACATGGACGTGCGGATGATGCCCGGGGCGATGGCATTCACGCGCACACCGTAGGGTGCGGCCATCTTCGCGGCGCTCTGCGTCAGGCTGATGACGGCGGCCTTGGAGGCGCAGTAGGTCTGAAGCATCGCCATGCCGCCGCGGCCGGCGATGGAAGCGACGGTCACAATGTTGCCGCTCTTCTGCTTTTCCATGATGGGCAGGCCGAGCTTGAGCGCATGCACGGTGCCGAGCACGTTGATATCAAAGAGACGCTTGATCTCCTCGTCCGAGGTATACATCATATCTTCAATGGAGATGACGCCCGCGGCATTGACAAACACATCCAGCTTGCCGCCGCCGAACGCCACGGCGTCGTCCAGCAGCTTTTTGACGTCTTCCTCCTTCGCAACATCGCATTTCGTGAAACCTGCACGGCGGCCCAGCGCTTCGATCTCCTTCACCGTCTCCATGCCCTGGTCTTCCTTGCGGTTACCGAGATAGACATCCGCGCCCGCCTTAGCGAAGGTCAGCGCCATGGCCTTGCCGAGACCGCGTCCGGCACCGGTCACCAATACCGTTTTGCCCGTAAAATCAATGCTGATACCCATAATACTTTCCTCCTAAAACTTTAAAATTATGAGACTTGCAGTACAATTCTCATTTCGCAGACAATATAGCAGACGGTTTTGTGATTTTCAATTCTCAAAAAGACAAATTTATATGTTTTTGTTCTGTATTTTGCTGTGCAAAATAGCATACCCGCCCGGTGTGTTTTTTTACCAGGCGGGTATGCCGTCGTTGTATCTCTTTATCCGAAGTATTTGGCGGCGTCCTCGGCGGAGATGCCGAAGAACGCGATCGCATCGTTCTGCACCTGTGCGGCACGGCCGGACACAAAATCGCGGAGGTTGGCCATCTGCGTCTGGAAGAGCGTGGTCGATCTCCCCCAGCGGGTAAGATCGCGCTCCGTCTCCGGCTCGACGATCGCACGCAGCTCGTCGATCGTTTTCTGCGCGTTCTCGTCTGAGAGCGGGCCGCGCAGCATTTCGCCGAGACGCGTAAGGAACATATCCCGAAACTCTTCGTTGTACCGCAACGCCGCGGGGATGATGCCGTGGAGCTGGAAGTTGTTGAAGCCGACGCTCATGGAATCCAAGCTCATCATCGTGAGATCCATATCCGCGAGACCGTAGATGTATTTCCCGTTTTCGTATTCGGGGCTGGCATAGAAGCGGACATTTTCGTATACGTCGATGTCGCCCGACCAGCATTCAAGAATGAGCCAGTCGATCATCTCCGGAATGTCCACATGCTCCTGGATGTATGCCCAGCCCTCCGGAGTATTCAGCGAGTTGTAGCGCGCGTAGTTCAAGATCTCGCTCCACGCGGTCTGGCCTTCAAACTCGCCCGTCTGCATATCGACGGTATCGGCATCCACGCCCTTGTGCGAGGCGAAGTATTCCGCGCTGTGGTGCTCGCGGATGGCGTAAATACCCCAGTATTCGCCGTTGAGGAAGAGCGATACGTACCGGTAATTCTGCGCGGGCACGTCCGTATAATCCATGGCGATGCGGGCGAAGAACTCGTCGCGCATGTAGGAGGTGTAGGTATCCTCCACGCTCGCGCGCAGCAGAAGCGACGAAAAGTCCGTCACGACGCCGTCGCCGAACACGTCGTAGCTGAGATCTCCGCCGTACCGTCCCCGGAATTTGAGCGTGAACGACTTCTTCTCGCTCACACGGCGGCTCGTGCGGCCATGCATACGGATGCCGCAGTCGATGGAGAACTCACCGCCGTCCTCGTACATGGCGACGGTCGCCTCGCGCTCCCATTTCTCGCTCCACGCCTGTTCGTGGTTGGAGTAAATGCCCCGCGCCCCGGTGAGATTGTCCGGGTCGGTCACAAGACTGACGATGGGAAGCGTGCTGTTCTCGCGCAGGAAATACGACCATGTCGCCGCCTTGCCCGGCAGAGCGTCCGCCGGGAAGCTCGCGGCGCGGACGATCGTCGTTTCGGTGATCGTGATGGGCGAGGTATACGCCGCGTCATTTTCCGTCGGTTCGCTGCCGTCGAGCGTATAGTGCACGTTCTCGCCGGTGATCGTGAGTGTAAGGCTCTCGGCATCGTCGTACACGCCCGCAGCGACATCGACCGCGGGCTTTGCCGCCACCGTGCGGTACCCCGTGCCGTTGTCCGCGCCGCGGCTGCTCTGCGCAAAATAGAAGTATCCGTTTTCGCCGTCCATGCGGCCATAGCTGCCGCCCTGCGGAATATCGCGCAGGAACGCCCAATCCGCCAGAGCGCCGGAAGCATTGAAGAGATAGAGCTCGTCGCGCTGTGCGCTCAGCCCTACGTTTTCGCACGCGAATACATAGCTCTCGCCGGGGGCGAGCGTCACGGCGGGCAGTGTGTCGCGCGCCGGTTCCTTGAATTTATCCGAGAGCGTGTATCCGGAGAGGTCGATCGCTTCGTCCGACACGTTTTTGAGCTCCACCCAGTCGGGGGAGTTTTCCTCATACGCAACGATCTCCCACAGCAAAAGCGGTGATGTGCGCGTGTCAGTCTTGCAGAAGGCGGCATAGCCCGCGGCGGTATTTTCAAAGCCCGGTGTCGGGAAGTCGGTCACGGCGAAGCTGCCGTCCGTCTGCATGGCGAGCGACGCGCCCTCTTCCGCGTTTTCGATCTTCACGCTGCGAAGCTCCGCGCCGTTCCCTCTTGAGAGAAGGACCGTGTCGCCGTCCGTGAGCGAGAAATTCGTGTGCAGCTCGCCCTCGGTGCGGTTTTTGCCGGAGGCGAAGATCACCGTGTATTCACCCGGCGCAAGCGTCAGCGCCGGGAACTTCCATTCATTCGGCACGTCTGGATCGTCGGAGAGATACCAGCCCGTAAGATCGACCGCCGTCTCGCCGAGGTTTGCGATCTCGATCCAATCAGCGAGATCGCCGTCCGCGTCGGCAAGCGTGCCGCGGTTGTGCGCCATGACCTCGGTGATGTAAATTTCTTCGTTTTCGTATCCGCCGGAACGCAGCCACGCTTCATATCCGGCGTTATCGTTGGAATAGCCTGGCGTCGGACGGTCCGACACCGCCCATTCGCCGTTTTCCTTCGCGTAGGACGTGTTTTTCTCCAGTGCCGGAAGCTCGACGCTCTCGCTCTCCGCGCCGGAGGGCGCCGTGAGAACGACCGTTTCCCCGCCCGCGCTCGCCAGTGCAAAGGAGGCGTATTCCGCGCCCTCCGCGCCGGGGGCACACCAGACGATCCTATATTCGCCCGCGCCGAGCATTTCGTCCGGGAAGGCGTACTTTGTTTTGTCCGCGCGGTCCGAGAGCTTGTAGCCGGAGAGCGATGCCGGCGAATCGGAGGGGTTATATACCTCGATCCAGTCGTAGTAATTCCCGTCGGGAGCGGCAAAGAGCGTATTTGAGGACACGATCTCGCTGAGCACGAGCGTGCCGCCGCTGCGCTGCGCGAGCGCCTCCTGCCACGCCCTCGCGCCCGCCTCGGTGTTCGGGTAGCCGGGCGTCGGCGTGTCGGAGGGAACAAGCGTCCCGTCGCTGCTGCGGACGAGAGACTGCCCGCTTTGGCACCCAACGGTCACGGCGCTATCGAGCACCGTGCGGTTTTCGTTCATAAGGCACACCGTCTCGCCGCCCGCTTTGCGCAGAGCGAAGGGCGCATAGCCGCCCTCCTCGTCCGGCGAGCACCACACGACGAGATACCCCCGCGCCGGGACGACGGTCCCCGCCGGGAAGCAGTATTTACCCTTTCCCGCCTCGTCGGAGAGATAGTACCCGGCGAGAGAGAAGTCCTTTGAGGACGTGTTTTCGATCTCCACCCAGTCGCAGAGAACGCCCTCGTCGTTCGGGCAGGTCGTATTATCGGTCATCACCTCGCTGATATGGACGCTGTAGCCGCCGTCCCACGCCGGTCGCTGGTTATGGCGCACTACGGCCACGACAGCGAACGCTGCCGCGGCGAGCACCGCCAGTATGATCAGCCAGAGGATGATCTTCTTTTTATCTTTCGCGTTTGCCATGGTATTTCCTCCGCTCATTCCTTCAGCCGCGCGTCCGCCGCCGCGCCGCGCAGTCCCGTGAGACACATGCGGCTCGCGATATCGGATACTTTCTCGATCGGCTGCCGGCGTTCGGAATTGAACCAGCTCTGATACACCGCCACCATACCGGAGACGGCGTAATCCATCATCACCGAAAGGCGCTCCGGCGGCAGCTCTATGCGGCTTTGAAACCGCTCCTGCGCCTTTTGCTGAAGCGTCAGCCGGATCTTGTGCGTCAGCCCCGCGTTCCGGCTGGAACGGAGCAGCGCGCCGTAAAAATCCATGTCGCTGTTGATGATCTCCGTGAGCTTTATAAACACCGCGTATGGGTTTTCGACAAAATCGATCCCCTGCATCGCTGTGTCAAACGTGCGGATGACCTCGTTTTCCAGCTCGTCCACCAGCTCGTACACGCCGCGGTAGTTATTGTAAAACGTCTTGCGGTTGATCATCGCGCGCGAGGCGATGTCCGTGACGGTGATATCGTCCATGTCCTTTTCGGTCAGCAGCTCCGCGAACGCCGTGTGGATCGCCCGCTTTGTTTTAATGACGCGAAGATCTCTCTTCCGGTTTGCCGGTTCCATCGTGCGCCCTCCTTAAAAATCGGATTCCACATCTTTTTCGCTAAGTGTGGAATAATCTTCACTGGAAGATCTCTTTGAGACTTCCGCCACGGTTTCCCTGGCACATGTCCATTGCCGCGCGGCGGGTGCGCTCTTATTATAATACACACACGTTGCATAAAGCAAGCAGGGGAGAGAAATCCGTTGAAGGTATTGATTTTGAGCTGCGACACGGGCGAGGGCCACAACAGCGCCGCAGCCGCCGTCGCCGGGGCGCTGACGCGAAAGGGCATCGAAAACCGGGTCTTTGACCCGCTCGTGCTCGCCGGAAAGTATGCCGAGCGCTTCGTATCCGGCGCATATACGACAATTATGAAAAAAGCGCCCTCGGCGTTCAACGCGCTCTACCGTGCCGGGGATATTTACAGCTCGACAGGCATCACCTCGCCGGTCTATCACGCGAACGCCCGGTACGCCGCGAATCTGCGCGCATTCATCGAAACGAACGGGTACGACCGCGTGGTATGCACGCACCTCTACCCGATGGAGACGCTGACCGCCATCCGGAAGGCCGGGGATTTCACCGTGCCGTGCTACGGCGTACTGACGGACTACACCTGCATCCCTTTCCTCGCCGAGACCGATCTGGACGGCTATTTCATCGCGCACGAGGATCTGCGCGCCGAGCTTGTGGAAAAGGGCATTCCGTCGGAGCGCATCATCGTCACCGGTATCCCGGTGGACGAAAAGTTCGCGCATCACATGGAAAAGGCCGCGGCGCGCAACTATCTTGCCATACCGCAGGAGCAGGACGTGTTTCTTGTTATGAGCGGCGGCATCGGCGTCGGGAATGCGGGCGCGATCTGCGACGAGATCCTCCGGCGGCACAGCGGGGCGTTCACGGTCTATATCCTCGTCGGGCGCAACAGTGATCTCAAGCAGACGCTTGAAGAGAAGTACGCCGGGAACGAGCACGTCCGCATCGTCACGTTCACGAAAAAGGTGAACGTGTACATGAATGCCGCCGATGTGATGATCTCCAAGCCCGGCGGACTTACGAGTACCGAAGCGGCGGTGGCGCAGGTCCCGCTCGTGCAGCTTCTCGTATATACCGCGTGCGAAGCGCCGAACATTGCGTTCTTCTCCTCCCACGGCCTTTCGGAACGCGCGGAGGACGCCGCCGACGCCGCGGAAAAGGCCGTCGCGCTCGTGCGCGACAAGGCGAGAGCCGAAGCGATGCGCAAGGCGCAGCGAAACACCATCGCGCCCGACGCCGCCGATAAAATTGCGGAAAGAATCATGCTGCCATGACCGGAAACGAAGCTCTTCTCACCTTTGCGCTGATCGCCGGAGGTTTTCTTCTCGGCGGCGTGATGTTCAGCCGCACGGTGCCGAAGCTCCTGATGGGCCGCGACGTCTGCGCGCTGCGCGCCGACAAAAATCCGGGCGCTGCCAACGTGTTCGCCGTGTGCGGCGTGCCGATGGGCCTTTTGTGCCTTGCGCTCGATATGTTAAAGGCGTATCTCCCCGTGTCGCTCGCGGCGCGGTATCTCAATACGCAGTCGGTCTGGTTTGCTCTCGCGATCGCCGCGCCGGTGCTCGGCCACGCCGTCGGCGTATTTAACGGCTTTCACGGCGGCAAATGCATCTCCTCGGCCTTCGGCGCGATGCTTGCGCTCGCGCTCACAAACGTTTCTCTCACCGGGCTTCTCCTTCTGGCGGGGCTTTACGTCTTCTTCTCCGTCGCCGTGAAGATCCGCCCGCACCGGCTGCGCAGCATACTCGTGTTCGCGCTCTACGGCGTGAGCGCCGCAGTCTTCTACTCGCTCCACGGTGAGGGCGCTCTCGCGCTCGGCTGCGGCATGATCGCCGTGACCGGAGTGCTGCGCCACACGCGGCGGTTCTGCGTTGCGGAGGACGTGAAGCCGCACATCACCGACTCGGAATTTTGATTACAGAAAATTGGGGGCGCGGTTCCTGCCGACAGGAACCGCGCCCCCAAATTTTTATGCCGCCGTGTTCTGCCGGCGCTTTTTCCCGTCGATCTCGCTCACGAGCGCCGAGCAACCCGCGGGAAAACGCAAGCAGCCCCGACGAGAGCGGGATATTCCGCCGGAAGACCGCGATCGTGCCGAAGATCAGCATGGCGGTGCACAGGGAAGCGTAGGCTTTGCGGTTTTCCTTCATCGCGCGGTATCGCTCCTTTCCTTTTCCGCCGTGCGGAACGTCAGCTCCGTCATGGCGATCATCAGCGCCGCGAAGCAGAGAAGATACACCGGCATGATCGAAAAGCCGAGGGCGTTGCCCAAAAGCCCGAACAGCGGCGGCACGAACGTCGAGCCGACGTACGCGCCCGCCATCTGGATGCCGATGATCGCGCCGGAGTTCTCCGCACCGAAGTTTGCGGGCGTGGAGTGGATGATGCAGGGATAAATCGGCGCACAGCCGAAGCCGATCACAAGAAAGGCGGCAATGGCGGCAGTGTAAGAAGCCGTTGGGAGCGCGAGCGCGCCGATGCCGCAGACGAGCACCCCCGTGCCGAGACGGATCATGTTCCGGTCGCCGAGACGGTCGGCAGCAAAGCCGCTCACGAACCGCCCGGCGGTAATGCCGATATAAAAGAGCGCGGCCAGGCCCGCCGCGCGCTCCGCAGGAAGGCCCTTGACCTCGGCAAAATACGTGCTCGCCCACTGCATTGCCGTGGATTCCGCGGCGCAGTAGGCAAAAAAGCCCGCAAGGAGATACGGCACGCCTTTGATCTTCAGCGCGCCGCACACGCCGACGCTTTTCTGCTTCGTCTCCGCGGCGGTCCTGTTGGCCTTCCACACCGGGAGCGTCACGAGCAACAGCACGGCGATCGCAAGCTGGACGAGAGCCACGGTGCGGTAGCCGTCGTTCCATGTCCGGTACGTCAGCGCCCGGCTCATAACGAACGGGCTGACGATCGTCCCGACGCCCCAGAAGCAGTGCAGCCAGCTCATATGGCGCGCCTTATAGTGCTGCGCCACATAGTTGTTGAGCGCCGCGTCGATCGCGCCCGCGCCGAGACCGTAGGGCACGGCGAAGGCGATGAGCATCCAGAATTTGATGGAAAACGAGAAGCCGAGCAGCGCGAGCACCGTGAGAAACACGCTCACGACCGTCACGCCGCCGGTACCGAGCTTTCGCGTGAGCTTGTCCGACAGAAGGCTCGAAACGATCGTCCCGCCGGAGATCACCATGGACACGACGCCCATGTACGACACCGGCACGCCGAGCTCCGCGTGCATGACCGGCCAGCCGGAGCCGAGCAGCGAATCCGGCAGACCGAGGCTGATGAACGCGAGATAGATAAGCGCCAGCAGCAGCGAATACATGTTTTACACCACCCGGACGGCGCAATTCTGCTTTTCGGTCACATAGCCGATGCGCGCGGCATGCGGCACCTTGTCGGCGAGCTCCGCGAGCAGCGCGGGCGCATCCTTCTCCGATACGGCGAGCAGCAGCCCGCCGGAGGTCTGGGGATCGAAGAGCACGTCCATCATCGCACGCGTGACGTTCGGCGCGCTCTCGCTGAAGGGCTCGGCAAAATTGCGGTTGCGGTACATGCCCTCCGGGAGGATGCCGATCTCGGCGAGCGAGAGGACTTCCGGCAGAAGCGGCACGTTCGCGCTTTCGATCACGGCGGTCACGTTCCCGCCGTTCGCCATTTCGCCCGTGTGCCCCATGAGACCGAAGCCGGTCACGTCGGTGATACTGTGCACATCGTACTTCCCGGCGATCTCGCTTCCGGCGCGGTTGAGCTCCGCCATCTGCGCGACGGCTTTGGCGTAGGTCTCCTTCGACACCATGTCGGCCTTGTTCGCCGTGGAGATGATGCCCGTGCCGAGCGCCTTGGTGAGAATGAGCACATCGCCCGCGTGGGGCGTGCAGTTCAGACGGATCTTGTCCGGATGGGCAAAGCCCGTCACGGAAAGGCCGTATTTCGGTTCGGTGTCGCGGATGGTGTGGCCGCCGGAGATGATGACGCCGGCCTCCGCCGCTTTCGTATAGCCGCCGCGCAGCACCTCGCGCACGGCCTCGTCCGGCATCTGTGGCGAGACGGCCATGATGTTCAGCGCGAGCTTCGGCTGCGCGCCCATGGCGTAAATGTCGCTGATAGCGTTCGCCGCGGCGATCTGTCCGAACATGAAGGGATCGTCCACGATCGGCGGGAAGAAGTCCAGCGTCTCCACGAGCACGAGCTCGTCCGAGATCTTATAGACGCAGGCGTCGTCGCTCGTGTCGTAGCCGACGAGAAGGCGCTCGTCATATACCGAGGGCAGCCCCTTCAGGAGCTTTGCGAGCGTTCCGGCGCCGACCTTCGCGCCGCACCCGGCGCAGCTGGCGAGCTTTGTCATACGAATTTCATTTTCCATGATCTTCTCCTCGTTTCTCCGGTTTTCTCGCCGTACCGACGGCGGAGGTAAGCATCAGCACCGCTTCGAGCACGCCGCCGCCGACGGAGAGCGCCTTGTCGGACGCGGTAAAGCAGTGGAAAAGCCGGCAGCGGGGATCGACGTCCGCGCTTTTAAAGTGCGCGCGGGGCACTTCAAAGCCCTCCGGCAGTATACCGCGGAGCGTGCCGGTGATCTTTGCGTACAGCGGTTCGCCGCCGACGGTGGCGACGGTCTCCCCCGCCTCGACCGTATCGCCGATCTGCCGCAGGGCGTGGAACTCTCCCGCGCATGGCGAGTGCATCACGCGCTCGATCGTATAGCCGCCGATATTGCCGGGAACGCCGGTGTTGGGAATGGCGCTGCCCGACCAGATCACGCGGCCGAGCGTGTGGCCGCGCATCGTCTCCACAACGGCGTGGCAGTCCGTCCCGGCGGTGAAGCCCGGGCCGACGCCGATGACGCCCGGCGCGTCGGTGATGGCGGTGCCGAGATTCTCCTTGGCGAGGATCGCGTCCACGATCACATCCGGATGAAGTTCTTTCGCGCTCTCCGCCTTCGGATCGGCGATCACGGGCAGAATGTTCTCTTCGAGCAGCCGCAGCGCGTCCGCGGCGTCCGCCGCGAGCCGGGCGCGCACCTCCTCCACCTTCGTTTCGCCGTGGTACACCGCCTCGGAAAAGCAGACGGTGCGGCGGATGGACGACGGTCTCGGAAGATCGGTCATTACAACATTGATCCCCGCGCGCCAGAGCCGCAGCGCAATGCCGGAGGCAATGTCTCCGGCGCCTTTTATCATTACGAGCATAGTCAGATCTCCTTGGAATTGCTTCTTAATTCAGTATAATATGGAATACCGGCTTGTCAAGGGCATTGGCTCTTGACTTTTTATCGAACTTTTCATATGATATTCATATAATATCGATATACAAAGAGGAAGTGCCCTATCATGACGCTCAAGCAGCTCGAATACTTTCTTGCCATCGCCGAAAACGGCAGCATCACCAAAGCCGCCAATTCCCTGCGCATTTCCCAGCCGCCGCTGAGTCTCCAGCTCAAGGGTCTGGAGGAGGAACTCGGCTGCCAGCTCTTTATCCGCGACAAGAAAAACATGATCATTACGCCCAAGGGCATCCTTCTGCGCGAGCG
>DHKA01000044.1:29132-37483 GCA_002404605.1 Clostridiales bacterium UBA4706
GAGCGCGCCCGCGAGATCATGGACAAGGTGAACGAAACGCTGCTTCTCATGCAGTCGGCCAACGAGGAAGAGCGGTACACCATCCACCTCGGCACGATCTCCTCGATCTGCAACCGCGTATTGCCGGACAAGGTCCTCAAGCTCAAGGAGCGCTACCCGCACGTGGAGTTTGTCCTCCACGAGGGCAGCACGACGAGCATTCTCGATATGCTCGCCGCCGGCACGGTCGATTTCGGCATCGTGCGCGAGCCGTTCAACGTGGGCGCATACAGTTCCCGCCCCATCCATGACGCCGCTCTCGGCGAGGGCGGCCAGGACTACTTCACCGCCATCGGCAAGCCGAACTTCTTCCCCTCCGGCGATGCGCCGATCGTAACGCTCACCAGCCTGCAGGATACCCCCATCATCATCCACCGGCGGTACTATGATCTCTTTACGAACGCCTGCCGCCGTCAGGGATTCATCCCCAACATCATCTGCCAGAACGACAACATCGCCTCGTCGCTGAGCTGGGCGGCGTCCGGCATCGGCGTGGCGATCGCGCCGTATACCTCCGCGATCCAGAACTCCGATCCCTCGCTCGTTATGAAGCGCATCGACAGCCCGGAGATCGTCTCCAAGGCGCATCTCATCTGGAACCGCAGCGTTATGCTCACGCCCGAGCAGAAGGCGTTTGTGCATCTGTTCGACTGATCCTCATCACATACCGCATACAGAGAGCCGGTTTTCCGCGGAAAACCGGCTCTGTTTTTCTTCATTCGTTTTTAATATCCGTGGTCAACGTGCTGCCACGTTCCGCCGTCCGTGCGGACAAGGATCCACATCCAGCGCGTATAGGTCTGTCCCGGGGTGAGCGTGGGGCTGGCGCCGGATTCGTCCACATCGAAGGTGGATGTCAGCACAAGCACCTCATCGGCATTGTTCCGGTCGGCCCAGTCCTGGTGCTCGCGCGACACGTCGTCCCCGGCGTAGGAGATCTCGGTGAGCGTGCAGCCCTTCCAATTCCGGGAAAAGTCCTTCTTTATGACGTCGATGGCGGCGTCAATGTCGTTTTGCGTATACATTTCGGACGCGACGGCCTTGGTCTGCACGTCCTTTTCACATTGCCGCCGCAGGCGGCAAGGGCGAGCAGGAGCGCTGCGGCCAGCAGCAGGGATAGAAAGCGTTTCATTTCATATTTCTCCTTTGGGGTTTTCTGTAAGCTATGACGTTAAACGGTCTCGTCCGGTTCACTTACTTGAACCGGGCGAAAAATTCCGCGAGCGGCTGCATGACGGCAAGAAGCTCCGTGACCGCCGTATTTAGCCCTTCCACGTCGAGCTTTTCTGCTGCGTCGTTCACGGCGGTGAGCGCTTCCTCCGCAGCGGTAAGACTCTTCTGCGCCTGCGCGAGCATATCGCCGGTACTCTGCTCAAGCGACGCCCAGTCCACATTCTCCAGCTGTGCCGCGATCGTGCGCAGCGAATCGAGCGTATCGGCAAGCTGCGCCGCCTCGAGCTGCTCCGTAAGGCCGTTCACGGTATCGACGAGCCGCTGCGTATCGAGCGTGTCCAGCTCCGCCGTCACGCTGTCGAGCCGCGAGACGATGTGCTCGATGCGCGGGGCGTACCGCCGCACGCCGATGACGGCCAGCGCCGAGCTTACGGTCACGACAATGAACAGCAGCACGCATACGACCGCCGTCACCTTCTGCCAGTGCAGACGTTTTCGTTCCAGCTCCTCCATCGGAAGCCCTCCCCCTTTTTATTCCTCGCCGCAAAGATAAAGGTACATGAGCTTGAGCGTCGCTTCGAGTCCCTTTATGTGCGTGCGCTCCATGCCGTGACTGGCGCAGACACCGCTGCCGATGAGCGCTCCCTTGCAGTCTACCCCCGCGTGCCAGGCAGCGCCGACGTCCGAGCCGTAGAACGGGAAGATATCCACGGTATACGGCAGCTCATGCTTTTTTGCGAGCGCAATGAGCCGGTTCGTGAGCTCATAGTCGTAAGGCCCGCCGGAATCCTTCGCGCAGATCGAAACGGCGTATTCGTTGCCCGCAAGATCAAGCCCCACGCAGCCCATATCCACGGTGACAAATTCGTCGATATCGCGCGCAAGCGCGCTCGCGCCGTGGCCGACCTCTTCGTACACGACAAAGTATATGCGCGTCGGATGGCGGAACGCCGCCTTTTTCTCGCTGCACCAGCGCAGCAGAAGAAGGAGCAGCACCGCGCTCGCCTTGTCGTCGATGAACCGGGACTTCAGAAAACCCGACTCCGTCATCGTGAATTTAGGATCAATGAACACAAAATCGCCGTTATCGATGCCGAGCGCCCTGACGTCCTCGGCGCTTTTCACTTCCTCGTCGAGCCGGACCTCGAGATGATCCACATCCCGCGGCATTGTCGCGGCGTCCGGGTAAACGTGCACCGCCGGGGCGAGCGAGAGGATCGTGCCGCTGTAGCGTTTGCCCTCGCGCGTGAGCACCGTGCAGTATTCGCCGTCGAGCGTCGGGCAGATCGGCCCTCCGACCTTTGTCAAGGCGAGCGTTCCGCCGCTCTTCACGCTACGCACCATCAGCCCCAGCGTATCGACGTGCGCGGAGGACGCCACGGTCTTGCTTGCGTCCAGCCCCGGCACGTCCACTTCGAGCGTGCCCTTGTTGTGGACGAACGCGGTATAGCCGAGCTCTTCCACATATTTTTTGATGAGCGCGATCGCATCGGCCGTGCAGCCGGAGGGCGAGTCGGTCGTGAACACGGCGCGGGCATATTCTTCAAATTGACGGCGGTCAAATTCGATCATGGAAATTTCCTCTTTTCTTTGCGTCGATCAAGATACCAACATCATAAGCCCCCGGCGCGTGTTTGTCAAAATATACGTGCTCGGCGTTTTGTCCTATTGACAGGCGCGGCGCGCGGCGGTATACTTTCATTAAGTTTTTTATATAAATATTTTTAACTATCTGCGTAAAAGGAGGGCAGGCCATGGGACAGGTCGCTATCGTGACCGGCGGCAGCTCCGGCATCGGCGCGGCGGCGGCGGAGTATCTCGCCGCGCACGGCTGCGCGGTGTACGAGTTTTCCCGGCATGGGAAGAGCGGCAGCGCGTCTGTCCGTCATGTGACGGCGGACGTGACGGACGAAGCGTCCGTCGCCGCGGCGGTCCAGTCGGTGCTCGACGCCGAGGGGCGCATCGATATACTGCTCAACAATGCCGGATTCGGCATTTCCGGCGCGGCGGAGTTCACGTCTGTGGAGGAAGCCCAGCGCCAGCTGGAGGTCAATTTCTGGGGCATGGTGCGCGCAACAAAGACCGTGCTGCCCGTGATGCGTGCGCAGCGCGGCGGGAGGATCGTGAATACAAGCTCCGTCGCCGCCGTGACACCCATTCCCTTCCAGACCTATTATTCCGTTTCCAAGGCCGCGATAAACTCGTTCACGATGTCTGTCGGCAACGAAGTGCGGCCCTATGGCATCCGTATCAGCGCCGTGATGCCCGGCGACACGCGCACCGGCTTCACCGATGCCCGCGCTCGCAGCTTCGCCGGGGACGACGTCTACGGCGGGCGCATCTCGCGCAGCGTTGCAAAAATGGAGAAGGATGAACGCGGCGGCGTGGCCGCTGCGGTCGTTGGCGCGGCGCTGGGACGCGCGGCGCTCTCGAAGAGCCGGAAGGTATTCTACACCGTCGGGTTTGTCTATCAGCTCGTCATTTTTCTCATGCGGCTGCTGCCCTCGACGGCGGCCAATGCCATTCTCGGCAAAATGTACGCCGAATAAAGCGTCGATTGACAAGGGCACGCACGTCGGACAACCAGCCTTTTCGGTGCTTTTTGCCCTTTTTGTCTCGGCGGGCGACATATTCACAAGGGCTATGACGCCATATGAGGGCATTTCCGCCCGGTAGAACCGCGTGTTCCCTTGTCAATCGACGCAAACCACCCTGAAAGGAGTTTTCCCATGAACGAACAGGAAGCCAAACGCCTTTGCGAGCTGCGCGAGCTCGTGCGCGAGACGTTCGCGCAGACGCTGATGGTCAGCACCGACACCGTCTCCGACACCGCCGACTTCTTTGACGAGCTCGGCGGCGACAGTCTGGACAGTCTCGATGTCGCGGTGCATCTCGAAGAACTCTGCGGCCAGCGCGTGCCGGAGGAGGAATACGCTCTCTGCCGCTGCGTGGAGGACGCCGCTCTTCTGCTGCTCCGTCTCGAGCAGGGCGGCGTGCCGGAAGCCGCGCCGGAGGAGGAAAAGACCGTAACGCCGATCACGCGCTTTGAGGATACGCCGGAATACGCCGCCTTCCAGCAGCGCCTGCGCACGGCGGAAGAGACCGGCAACCCGTATTTTCTCTGCAACGATTCGCCGCTGCGCGACACCTCGTTCCACGACGGGCGCGAGATCCTGAATTTCAGCTCCTACAACTATGCCGGCATGTCCGGCCGTCCGGAGACCGTCAAGGCCGCGCAGGAGGCCGCCGCGCACTACGGATGCAGCGCTTCGGCCAGCCGTCTGCTCGGCGGCGAGAAGCCCATCCATAAAAAGCTGGAAGAGGCCATCGCCGCGTGGAAGCACACTGAGGACGCCGTTGTGCTCGTCGGCGGGCATTCCACGAACGTGACGATCGTCGGCAACTTCTGCGGCAAGGGCGACCTCATTATTTATGACGCGCTCGCGCACAATTCCATCCACGAGGGCACGCGCCTCTCCGACGCCGAGAGCCGCCCCTTCCCGCATAACGATACCGCCGCGCTTGAGACCATTCTCCGCTCCTGCCGCGATAAGTACGCCAAGGTGCTCATCGTCGCCGAGGGCGTGTACAGCATGGACGGCGACATTGCCCCCGTGCCGGAGCTCGTGCGCATCAAGAAGGAGTACGGCTGCTTCCTGATGATCGACGAGGCGCACTCGGCCTGCGCGCTTGGCAGGACCGGCGGCGGCGTGGACGAATACTTCGGTCTCGCCGGGGACGATATCGACATTAAAATGGGCACGCTCTCCAAGGGTCTCGGCACCTGCGGCGGATACCTTGCCGGCAGCCGCGCGCTCATCGAATATCTGCGGTATAACCTGCCGGGGTTCGTGTTCTCCGTGGGCATTTCGCCCCCGCTCGCCGCGGCGACGCTCGAAGCCATCCGCCTTTTGCAGGACGATCCCTCCATCATGGAGAGCCTGCACCGGAACATCCGCTGCTTCCGCGAAGAGGCGAAAAAGCGTCATTTCAACACCTGTCTCGCGGGCGAGACGGCGATATTGCCGATCCTCGTCGGGCGCGACGAGGATGCCTTCGCTCTCTCGATGGCGCTTTTAAAGCGCGGCGTGTTCGCGCCCTCGGCAGTCTATCCCGCCGTGCCGCGCGGCAAGGCGCGGCTGCGCTTCTGCGTCATTTCCGAGCACAAGCCGGAGCAGATCGTAACGGCGCTCGACACCCTGCAGGAGGTCGCCGCCGAGCTCGGTATCAAACTGCCGGAATAAAAGATCATGCCCGCCGGGCGCTTGTGCGCCCGGCGGGCTTTTGCTATAATTATTGGAAAATCCCACGAAAGGCGGCGGCAGATATGCCGGAAAAAATGATCCGCTCCCAGACGGCGAAGCAGGAGCAGCAGCTCGAGAGCTTTCTCGCGCGGCACGACGCGGCAAACCCGTTCCCGGAGAACGTGCTCCTCACGGCGGACGTGGACTATATGGGCGATGGACAGCCCTGTCACCGGATGGATATATTCCGCCCGCGCGTGGCGACGAAAGCCCTGCCGGTGCTCGTGAACATCCACGGCGGCGGGTTCCTGCTCGGGAAAAAGGAGGCCAACCGTCTCTTCTGCGCGGACATATGCCGCCGCGGCTTTGTCGTATTTTGTCTCGAATACCCGCTCGTGCCGGACGTGGATATCTTCACCGTGTTCCGCGCTCTGACGGCGGGCATTGAACGCGCCGCCGCGCTTGCTCCGGATTTTGGCGGGGACGCTTCCAGGCTCTTCCTCTGCGGCGACAGCGCGGGCGCGTATCTCTGCGTCTATCTCGCGGCGATGCGCAAAAACGCCGCCATGGCCCGCGCTGCCGGCGTGCCGCAGCTTTCCGCGGATATCGCGGCGCTGGGGCTCGTCTCCGGCATGTTTTATGGCGCTTACTTCTGAAGCAATTTCCATGCTAAAGGAGAAAAATGTAAAGAGTGTGTTAGTCAGTATTGATCACATTTTACCTGAATACCATGATGCATTTCGTGGTGTAGAGGGCTGCTACGCGCGAGCAATTGAAGCTATAAAAGAGTTTGTCAGCAAAAAGATTTCAACAACGATTGGCTTTACGCCAAGAATTGGAGGGAGTCATTGAGTTGTGCCTACAATTAGGCGTTTCTTGTTTCAATCTATCACAATTTGTTCCTGTTGGAAGAGGTTCACTAGAATTAGATATCCCGCCTATTGCATGGAAGCAAATAATGCATATCTGGAAGGAAAAAAAATTAAAATTTGGAAATAAGATGAATTTCTACACACATGAGGCGCAGCAGATCCTTTTGGATGATTCGCTTTTTGATTTGCCATACTTTACAGGATGTCAGGCAGACAATGGTGTTTGCTGCATCAAAGCAAATGGTGATATTCTTCCATGTGTTCTCTTGGACATTCCGATTGGGAATATCCGAGAAAACAGCTTTTCTACGATTTGGCTAAATAGCCCAATTCTTGAAGAGCTAAATAATCGACAGAAATATTCTGAACCATGTGTACAGTGTATTTATGTGGAGAAATGCGGTGGATGTAGAGGTGTAGCATATGGAAGTTTTGGAGATTATTTTGCTCCAGATCCTCACTGTTGGCTAGATTCAAATGGAGAAAGGCTGTGAGTTTTGTGTGTGAAACACATCAAGAAGCTATACCTATAGAATTGCTGAAAGGATATTTTTCTAGAAACGGTTTTTTGCTTTGCAATGAGTGCCGTAATATGCCGTCGCTTTTCAATGTAGGAGGCGACTGGAATAGCATTGTACAATTAATAGAAGAAGGTCAAGTTTTTTATAGCAAATTATATAAAGGTCGGGTCACATATTTGTCCAGAGAATTCTATGCGCAGGTTAAACCTTATCGCCAGCGTATGGAGCCGATTTCAAGCCATAGTAGGTTAATATACAATTTACTCGATACCATTGGGTATGCTAACGCACAAGATATCAAACGTTTATTAAACCTTTCAAACAAAGTATATACGGACGCAATGCATGAACTAAGTCAAGAGCTTTTAATTACCGCAATTCAACGCGATAAAACGATAAACCAAAATTGGAGCTCATTTTATTGGGGGACATATAAGACATGGGAGTCTCTACATCCGATGAATATTGTCAAGACTGTTTTTCAAATGAAACTGTAAACACTTTGCGAACGAGCCGGATTTGCAAGGATTTTCAGGCAAAACGGGCTTAAAATCAGGCATCAAAAATCAATGCTTGCCGGATTCGTGAAATGTTTTTCGTTTGCGCGTATGGATTGCGCTGTTTCGTGATTCACAGTATCGTGCAGCCGGTGCGCGGCTTCGCGTGACCTTTTGCGGTTTGACGGGTTATCGTCCGATTCCGTGAAGTACAAAGGTGCGTCCTGCGTACAGGGCATCGAATGTGACGCTTAAAATCGCCAGAAATAAAAAAGGACTTGCAGTACTGCTGCAAGTCCGGTTGAAAGTGTGTGTTGATGAATACAAAGTCACATGGTATAATTACATTAAATTACATGACGTAAGGTTATAAATTTAGAGCATGAAGGGATGATTATTATGGCACTTTTTCGTTGCCGTGAATGTGGTCAAACGATCTCAAATAAAGCTACTGCTTGCCCGCACTGTGGATGCCCCATTGAAAGCATAGACATCAAATGTCCGAAATGCGGTTCAAATAACATAGATGTCGTAGATAAGGGTTACTCATTATTAGGATGGGGGTTGCTCGGTGCAAAGGCAAAACGAAACCATTGTATGCAATGTGGCTATCGGTGGAAGCCATAACAAGTCCCGAACAGCAAGATGTCAGCAAATGCTTTAATTCAAAGAAACTTTATTAGTCCCGATTTTCGGAGGTAATCCTATGACTATCATTGCAATAATTTGTACAATTTTAGGTGGAGTTCTCGGAGCATCTCTTGAACCGGTTTCATTTTCTGTTTCCATTCCGATTGCGATTATGGGCGGTTTTATTCTAAAAGCAATCAAGGATAAAAAAGATTGACACTTTTCAGCTTGTAATCCACTGACCAAAAACGCAAAAACACCCCGCACCATGCGTCCTGTAAACGCACAGTGCGGGGTGTTCGTTCTGTTATGCGGCTTTTGTCAGATACACGATCCCGGCGGCTAAATCCACCCGGTCAACGTCATATCCTGCGT
>DHKA01000055.1:0-2221 GCA_002404605.1 Clostridiales bacterium UBA4706
ACGTTGTTCTTGTCGGCGTCTTTCAAAGCCTTTGCGTCGAAAGTGGGGTGAAGAAGCATATCGAGCGACTTGGCGTCTATTTGCATAAGAGCCTCCTGCTCGGTAATCATACCCTCGGCGATAAGGTCGCACGCGATCTTGATAGCAGCCGCGGCGGTACGCTTACCGTTTCTCGTCTGCAACATATAGAGTTTCTCGTTTTCAACGGTGAACTCCATATCCTGCATATCGTGATAGTGGTTCTCCAGCGTGGAGCATACCTGCACGAACTGGTGGAATGCTTCGGGGAACTTCTCTTCCATCTGGGCGATGGGCATCGGGGTGCGGACGCCGGCGACGACGTCTTCGCCCTGCGCGTTCGTAAGGAACTCGCCCATGAGCTTCTTTTCGCCGGTGGCGGGGTCGCGCGTGAAGGCGACGCCGGTGCCGGAGTTGTCGTTCAGGTTGCCGAAGACCATCGGCATGACGTTGACGGCAGTGCCCCAGGAGTAGGGGATGTCATTGTCGCGGCGGTAAACGTTCGCGCGCGGGTTGTCCCAGGAGCGGAACACGGCCTTGATAGCCTCGTACAGCTGGGTCTTCGGGTCGGACGGGAAGTCCTCGCCGATCTGCTTCTTGTACTCGGCCTTGAACTGCTCGGCGAGCTCCTTGAGGTCGGCGGCGGTCAGCTCAACGTCGAGCTTGACGCCCTTCTTGGCCTTCATTTCGTCGATGAGCTGCTCAAAGTACTTCTTGCCGACTTCCATGACGACGTCGGAGAACATCTGGATGAAGCGGCGGTAGGAGTCGTAAACAAAGCGCTCGAACTTGGGGTCCGGGTTGCCCTGGATCATGGCGTTGACGACTTCGTCGTTCAGACCGAGGTTCAGAATGGTGTCCATCATGCCGGGCATGGACGCGCGGGCGCCGGAACGCACGGAAACGAGCATCGGGTTCTTGAGATCGCCGAACTTCTTGCCGTTGATCTCTTCCATCTTGGCGATGTTCTCCATGATCTCCGCCATGATCTCGTCGTTGATCTTGCGGCCGTCCTCATAGTACTTGGTGCACGCCTCGGTGGAAATCGTGAAGCCCTGCGGAACAGGGAGACCGATGTTGGTCATTTCGGCAAGGTTCGCACCTTTGCCGCCGAGAAGCTCGCGCATGGAAGCGTTGCCTTCGCTGAACAGGTAAACGTACTTGTGACTCATGGGATAACCTCCTGTATATAAATTACTTAGTATTGCGGACGATTCCCGGAGTGGATTTGCTTTTCAAATCATTATGCCCGAAATCAGTTTCGCATTATATCATTGTTTCGGACAAAAACCAATACCAAAAATGAATTTTTTAAATCATTTCCACGGATTATTTTTTGATTTTGAAAGAAGCCTCGCAAAGCCTGCATCCGCGGGCGTGAGTCAGGTGGTCATTTGCCGACACAAAAGCGCGAGAAGATCTCCTGCGTCACGTCCTCGCGCACCGACCGGCCCGAGAGCGCGCCGAGCGCGTCCATCGCGCCTTCGCACTCGGTGAGCACCGCGTCGGGCGCAAAGCCCGCCTCCATTGCTTCGCGCGCGGCGCGAAGATACTCGAGCGCGCGGCGCACGGCGTCCGCCTGGCGCGCGTTCGTCAGTATTTCGCCGCTGTCCGCCTCCGGCATCGGGAACGCCGCCGCGACCGCCGCGCCGAGCGTGTCCAGCCCGGTTTTCTCCTTTGCGGAAACGACGCAGACACTGTCAAAATGCGCCGAAAGGCGTGAGACGTCCCACCGGGGCGCGCAGTCGCTCTTGTTTGCCGCGGCGATGCGCACGGCGGCCTTTTCCGCGATGGCGAGCACCGCCGCGTCCTCGGCGTCCCAGGGGCGGGAGAGGTCGAACACGGCGATGACGAGCTGCGCTTCCTCCGCCGCGGCGATGGCGCGCTCCACGCCGAGCGATTCCACGGTGTCGGATGTTTCGCGCACGCCCGCGGTGTCGGTCAGCCGCAGCGCCACGCCGCCGAGAAGACACCGCTCCGAGAGCGTATCGCGTGTCGTGCCGGGGATGTCGGTGACGATGGCGCGCTCAAAGCCGAGCAGCGCGTTGAGCAGCGAAGATTTCCCGGCATTCGGGCGGCCCAGAATGGCCGTACGCACGCCCTTTTCGAGAAACTGCCCGCGGGAAAACGTGGCGAGCAGCGCTTCAAGCGAACGGATCGACGCATCAAGCACGGCGGCATATTCCGCGAGCGTGAACGGCGG
>DHKA01000055.1:2336-3562 GCA_002404605.1 Clostridiales bacterium UBA4706
CCTCTGTGCGGCGGGAGATCGCCCCGCCGAGCTGACTGGCGGCGTTTCGCGCCGCGAGAGGCGTTTCCGCGTCGATGATATCGACGACGGCCTCCGCCTGCGTGAGATCCATGCGCCCGTTCAGAAAGGCGCGCTTGGTAAACTCCCCCGCCTCCGCCTGGCGCGCGCCGAGCGCGAACAGCGCCTCGAGCGCTGAGCGCAGCACGACGGGCGAGCCGTGGCACTGGAGCTCCGCGGTGTCCTCGCCGGTGTAGCTCCGCGGCGCGCGGGAGAGCGTGCAGAGACAGAGATCGAGCGTCCGGCCCTTCCCGTCGAGCAGCGTGCCGTAAACGAGCTGCCGGTCGCGGTGCTGCGACATGGCCTTTCCGTCCGCCGGGCGGAAAAGCGCATCCATCAGCGATACGGAAAGGGGGCCCGATACGCGCACGATGCCGATGGCGGAAACACTCGCGCCGGTCGCAACGGCGGCAATTGTATCACTCATTCTCCGTCCTTCTTTGCCCAGGGATCGTTTTTGCTCTCGTCGTAGGCGTCCTTGAACTCCTCGAGCGTGATGCCCTTGCGCATAATGTATTCCGCGGCGACCTCGCCGACATAGCGGAAATGGCCGGGCTCCGGGTCGTGGCCGGTATACTCCTCGCGACCCTCCGGGAAGCGCAGGATGAAGCCATATTCCGCGCAGTGCTCGCGCATCCACTCCAGCACGGGCGTGGAGAATTTCGCCTCGGCGTTCTCATCGACGAAGTTGACGGCGAGACCCGTCTGGTGTTCGTCCGCGCCGGGGTAGTAGCCCATCTCCGTGACCTTCTTTTCTGCGTCTGCGAGCGATATATCGCCTTGATCGTAAAGCGTGCTCGCCATGCCGTTGAAGCGCGTGCGCTGGTCGGGGTAAGACATATAGGTGCGGGAAATGTTCACTGTGAAGCCCTGCGCGCGTGCCGCGGCGAGAAACTCCTTGAGCGCGTCGGCGGCGCGGCGCTGGAAGAAGTAGCCGTTTTCGATCTCGACCATGTCGGGGTAGTAGTTTTCGCGCAGGTAGTTCTCCTGCGAAAGCCCGTTCACGAGCAGATACCGCCAGTTGGAAAGACCGGGCTGCTCCTCATCGCCCAGCGTTTCCTTATCCGGAAGATCGGAATAATCGACCCAGCCGGGGGGATACTGCCAGTTGAGCTCGCCCTGCGCGTCCTCCGCTTCGGGAACAGGGGTCGCGGCGGTCTCGGGCATGG
>DHKA01000055.1:3622-4104 GCA_002404605.1 Clostridiales bacterium UBA4706
GCATTCGGGCGGAGCAGCACGAACAGCACCGCCGCAAGCGCCACGCCGCCGACAATGATGCGCCGGGCGCGGAGGACCTTCGGGTTTTTCGGTTTGATTCGCATATAGCCTCCTTTCTCCCCGCGTGAAGCGGGGCGTTCCCGGAAGAAAAAGCGCGGGAACGGGAAGAGCGGGGTTGACATTCCCCGCGAATACTTTATATAATATCGGGTGCTATCCCTGCACCGCTGTCGGCGGGCGGGGACGATTTTATGCGGGCATGCGGAAAATTCATAATATTATACCATTTTATCTGATAAGATGCAAGTTTTCCGCGACCCAGGCCGAGAAGGAGACACATCCATGCTGGAGCTGAAAAATATTCGCTATTCCGTGGACGCGCCGGAGGGCCGCACCGAGATACTGCGGGACATTTCCCTTACCATTCCGGACAAAAAACTCATCGTTCTCACCGGACCGAACGGCGGCGGCAAAACGACGCT
>DHKA01000055.1:4283-32277 GCA_002404605.1 Clostridiales bacterium UBA4706
GCGCTTCAAGGGCATCCGCGTGAAGGACCTTTTGACGATCGCGTCGGGGCAGAAGTTCCTGCCGCGGGGCGAGGCGTGCAAGTATCTCACGCAGGTCGGCCTGTGCGCGGCCGATTATCTCGACCGCGAGGTGGATACCTCTCTCTCCGGCGGCGAGGTAAAGCGCATCGAGATCGCCACGATCCTGGCCCGGCAGCCGCAGCTCATGATCCTCGACGAGCCCGAGGCGGGCATCGACCTCTGGAGCTTCGCGCGGCTTACCGAAACGTTTGAAGAGATCCACGCCCGGCAGGACTGCACGATGGTCATCATCTCCCACCAGGAACGCATCATCTCGCTGGCGGACGAGATCCTTGTGATCGACAAGGGCGAGATCGCCCGGCGCGGCACACGCGACGAGGTCTTTACCGACATCGTCCACAGCACCACGGGCGGCTGCCCGGTCATTTACGGGGAGGCGAAGAAATGAGCGAGCTCAACCGCGTCGATACGGCGCTTCTGGAGATCGTTGCCGGCATGAAGGACGGCAAGACCGAGGGCGCTTTCAATATCCGCAAGGACTCCGGCTGCGCCGGGCGCGTCAACACCGAAAACGTCACCATCACCACGAAAACCGATAAGCCCGGCATCGATATCCGCTTTGTCCCCGGCTGCAAGGACACCTGCCACATCCCGGTCATCATCACGGAATCGGGCCTGCGCGAAACGGTGTACAACGATTTTTACGTCGGCGAGGGCGCGGACGTCACGATCATCGCCGGATGCGGCATCCATAACTGCGGCTCGGACGCCTCCGAGCACGACGGCGTGCATACGTTCTACGTCGGCAAGAACGCCCGCGTCAAGTACGTCGAGAAGCACTACGGCGAGGGCGACGGCAACGGCAAAAACGTTATGAACCCCACGACGATCGCCTATCTGGAAGAGGGCGCGTCGATGCAGATGGACATGAGTCAGATCGGCGGCATCGACTCCACGCGGCGCGATACGCGCATCGTCTGCGGCAAGGACGCGGACGTCGTCGTCACGGAGCGCCTTCTCACCCACGGCAGCCAGCGCGCCGAGTCCGACATGACCATCGAGCTCAACGGCGAAAACTCCCGCGGCCGCGTGATCTCCCGAAGCGTTGCGAAAAACGGCTCCGTGCAGGTGTTCCGTCCGTGCGTCGTCGGCAACGCCAAGTGCTTCGGCCACGTGCAGTGCGACTCCATCATCATGGACGAGGCGAAGATCCGCTCCGTGCCGGAGATCGCGGCGAACGATCTCGACGCGCAGCTCATCCACGAGGCCGCCATCGGCCGCATCGCGGGCGACCAGCTTTTGAAGCTTGAAACGCTCGGCCTCACCGAGGAGGAAGCGGAGGACCGCATTCTCAAGGGCTTCCTTGCGTAAGGAAAATTTATAAAGACATAGGTAAAGAGCCGGCGATACTGTATCGCCGGCTCTTTTCCGTGTTAAAAGGAGAAAGATTTTATCCCCCCGGGGGGCTTCCCTCCGGGGGCGGAGGGCCTTATAATCAAAAAAGCATCTCCTGTGAAAGGGGAGCCGATTCAAAAGAGAAAGGAGCGAACGGCCGTGAAAGCAAAGTCCCGCGCTCGGTATGTTATCGCCGCACTCGCGCTCGCGGTGCTCGTCATGGCGCTCGTCTGCCTTTTCGTCGGCGCGTCGCGCATGAGCCTTTCGGACGGCGTCGCCGCCCTTTTCGGGAAAGGCTCCGCCGCCAATGTGCGCATCCTCCGCTCGATCCGTGTGCCGCGCGTGCTCGCCGCGCTCATCGCCGGGGCCGCGCTCTCGGTATCCGGCCTCGTTATGCAGACGACGCTCTCGAACTCGATGGCCTCGCCCTCCACGATGGGCGTATCCAACGCCGCCGTTTTCGGCGCGAATCTCTCCATCATCGTGTTTGCCGGGGGCTTTCTCTCCACCGGCAACAACCTTGCCAGCTACACTGCCGGGGTGAACCCGTTTGCCGCGAGCGTGACGGCATTCCTCTTTTCGGCGCTCTCCATTCTGCTCATTCTCGCGCTCTGCCGCGTGAAGGCGTTCTCGCCGAACGTCGTGGTGCTCGCGGGCATCGCCGTCGGCGCGGTCTGGACGGCGGCGACGACGCTTCTGCAGTTTTACGCTACCGACGTCGGCCTTTCCGCCGCGGTCGTGTGGAACTTCGGCGATCTCGGCCGCGCGACATATAAGACCGACCTTCTCATGCTCTGCGCCGCGGCGCCGGGGCTTGCGGTGTTCTCCGCGCTCGCGTGGCGGTACAATGCGCTCTTGAGCGGCGACGCCGCCGCGGGCAGCATGGGCGTGAATGTTTCGCGCCTGCGCTTTTTCTCGCTGCTGCTCGCCTCGCTGATGACGGCGGCGTGCGTGTCGTGCCTCGGCATCATCGGCTTTGTCGGCGTTATCTGCCCGCATGTGGCAAAGCGCCTGCTCGGGCACGACCACCGCGTTTCCATCCCTGCGTCGGCGCTCATGGGGAGCCTGCTCCTCCTCTGCGCGGACGCGCTCTCCCGCTCGCTCGGCAGCGGCAGCGCGCTGCCCGTCGGCGCGATCACGTCGCTGCTCGGCGCGCCGTTCTTCCTTGCGATCATCTTTTCGCGGAAGGAGCACGGCCAATGTTAGAGCTGGAAAATGTAGTATTCCGCTATTCCCGCCGGTCCGAGCCGGTGCTTCGGGGCGTTTCGCTCTCGCTCAACGAGGGTGAGATCGGCATTCTTCTCGGCAAAAACGGCGCGGGCAAAACGACGCTCTTTCAGTGCATTCTCGGCCTTGCCGCGCCGGAGAGCGGCTCGATCCGCTTCGACGGCGAGGACCTTTTGAAAATGCCGCGGCGCGAGCGGGCGAAGCTCGTCGCCTATGTGCCGCAGCACATCCACTTCGGCGCGCTGAGCGTGTTTGACTCGATCCTGCTCGGGCGCGTGTCCCGCTTCGGCATGCAGCCGGGGCGCGAGGATCTCAAGGCCGCGGAGCGCATTCTCGCCGAGATGCATCTTGAGCCGCTCGCCGACCGCAACGCGGAAGAGCTCTCCGGCGGCGAAAAGCAGAAGATCGCCATCGCCCGCGCGCTCGTACAGGAGCCGCGTCTGCTCATCTTTGACGAGCCGACCGGCAATCTCGATATCGCAAACGAAGAGCTCATCATCGACGAGGCGAAAAAGGCGGCGCGGCAGCGCGGCGTCGCCATTTTAAGCTCACTGCACGATTTCAACCAGGCGCTGTGTCTGGGCGATAAGTTTTTCCTGCTCCGCTCCGGCGCGGTGCGCTACGCCGGAGACGAGAGCGTGCTCACGAGCGACGTGATCGCGGACGTGTTCGATATCCGCGCGCGCATCATCACTGTAGACGGAAAGAAAGTTATTTTGGGAGGAAAATACTATGAAGAAAACTAAGCTCCTTTCCCTGCTGCTCGCGCTTGCGATGCTCCTTTCGCTCGCTGCGTGCGGCGCGGCCCCGGCCGAGGCCCCGGCAGCGACGGAACTGCCCGCTGAAGCGACGGAAGCGCCGGCCGAAACGCCCGCCGAAAGTGCGGAGATCACCGTCACCGACCTCATCGGCCGGGAAGTCACCGTGACGCCGGGCAGCTATAAACGCGTCGTGTGCATCGGCGCGGGTGCGCTGCGGCTCTACAGCTACATCGGCGACGTATCCCTGCTCTGCGGCGTGGAGGACATCGATAACGAAACGCTTTCCGAGCGCCCGAAGATGTTTGACTCCGTCGCGCGGCCCTATGTGCTCGCCTACGGCGACGTGTTCGCGTCACTGCCCTCCTGCGGCGTCGGCGGGCCGAACGCCCAAAGCCCCGAGGCTGAGAAGATCCTCGCCTGCGAGCCGGATATCGTCATCTCCCTTTACGGCGACGCGGATAAGGAAAACGCCCTGCAGGAACAGCTCGGCGTGCCGGTCGTAACGCTGATGACCGGTCCGGACGGCGTGTTTGACGAGAGCTTCAATAAGAGTCTGCGTCTGCTCGGCACGATCTTTGAAGAGAGCGAGAAGGCAGAGACCCTCATCGGCTTCATCGCCGCCGAGCGCGCGGAGATCGAAGCGCGTACCGCCGATATCGCTGAAGAGGACAAGCCCTCCGTATACATCTGCGGTCTCGGCAACTGGGGCACGACGAACCATCTGATGACCTCACAGGACTATATCTCCTTCCGCGTGGCGAACGTGAAGAACGTCGTCTCCGGACTCGGAGCGAACGGCGCGCAGCCGATCGAGGCGGAGAAATTCGTCGCGCTCGGCGAGGACATGGACGCCATGATCTTCGATGCCGCCGCCGTGAAGAACATCAAGCCGCTTTATGCGGAAGATCCGACCATGTTCGACACCTGCCGCGCCTGGCGCGAGGGCGAGGCGTATCTCCAGCTCGCCTACAACGCCTACTATACAAACTACGAGATCGCGCTCATCAACACGTGGTTCGCTGCGAAGATCGCCTACCCCGATCGGTTCGAGGATGTTGACATGGCCGAGGTGACAAACCGCGTCACGACTGCGTTCCTCGGAAAGCCTCTGACCGAAGAGATCTACGCCTGCCCGAACAGCTTCGGCGGCTACCAGAAGATCGACACCGCCGCGTTCTTTGCGGGGACGCAGGGATGATCGAGCAGAAGGACGTGATCGCGTTCTTCGATGAACGCGCCGGAGGATGGGACGCCGGTATGGTCCGCAGCGACGAGAAGATCGGCCGCATTCTCGATAACGCCGCCGTGCGCGAGGGCAGCCGCGTGCTCGACATTGCGTGCGGCACGGGCGTGCTCATCGGAGACTATCTGCGCCGGAACGTGGAAAGCGTCACCGCCGTGGACATCTCTCCCGAGATGATCCGTATCGCGCGCGAAAAATTCCCGCAGGAGAACGTGCGCTTTGTCTGCGGCGACGCGGAGACCGCGCCGCTCGGCGAGGGCTTTGATGCGATCGTCATCTATAACGCCTTTCCGCACTTCCCCGACCCGGAGCGGCTCGTGGCGCGCCTTGCCGCGCTGCTTGCCCCCGGCGGACGGCTTACCGTGGCGCACGGCAGTTCGCGCGCGGCCATCGACGCGCACCACCGCGGCGCGGCGAGCCATGTCTCCAACGGCCTCATGGAGGCCGAAGTGCTCGCGGCGATCTTCGCGCGGCACCTTCGCGTGACGGACGTTATCTCGACCGATGAAATGTATCAGGTCGCCGGTGAAAAAACATAATAAAGCAAGAAAAAGTGCCGCAGGAGCAAGAGGTCTCGTCTTGTTCTGCGGCGCTTTTTCTGATACGATGGGGCTATAAAAAATTGGGAGGCCGCTATGAAGATCTATTCGGTATACGATGCGGAGTTCGTGCGCTACGGGCGCGTGCATTCCGGCATAGAGAGCGCAGTGCTGCTGCGCGAAATGGAGAAGATCCCCCTGCCGGAGATCGGCACGGCGTATGAGCCGTCCATCGCCGCGCTCGAGACGTGCGAAGCGTTCGCGGACTATCGGGCGAGCGTGTTCGGCGGCATGCCGGTGCAGCTTGGCATGTGCTGGGGGCGCAATACGAAGCTCAACTGTCTCGAATATCACCGCGACAGTGAATTCAATCTCGGCCTCGGAGACTTCATCCTTCTGCTCGCCAAGCAGGACGAGATCGAAAACGGTGTGCTCGACACCGCGAAGGTGAAGGCATTCCGCGCCCCCGCCGGGGTGCTCGTGGAGGTATACGCCACGACACTGCACTATGCCCCCTGCCACACGGACAAGGAGACGGGGTTCCGCGTACTCGTTGCGCTGCCGCGCGGGACGAATACGGCAAAGCCCGCGCTGCGCGGCGTCTCGCCGGAGGATAAATATCTCGCCGCCTGCAACAAGTGGCTGCTCGCGCACCCCGAGAGCGCCGAGGCAAAGAGCGGCGCAGTGATCGCGTTGCGCGGCGAGAACATCGATATCGCCCCGGAGCTTTGAGCGCGGATGGATACCGTGGATAAGATCATCGAGGCGCTGCGGAAGAAGTACCGTCCGCTCGGTATCGCCGTATACGGCTCGTTTGCCGACGGCTCGAACAACCAAAACAGCGACTTTGACGCGCTGCTCCTGCTGCCGGACGGCGAGACCGGACACGACGGCTCGGTGCTGTTCGGCACGGAGCTGGACGTCTGGCTTTACCCCACGGCGCATTTTGCTGCGCCGTATGACGTGGAGAATTTTTTGCAGCTCCATGACAGCGTGATCGTTGAGGATACGGCCGGGCGGCTCTCGGCGCTCCGGGCCGAGGTGAACGCCCATATCGAAAACGCCCCGCGAAAGACCGGGGCGGAAAATGCACAGTCGCTCGCGTGGTGCCGGAAAATGCTCCGGCGCACGGAGCGCGGCGACGCGGAAGGCTGCTACCGGCTGCACTGGCTGCTCACGGACAGCCTGAGCATCTATTATGATCTGCGCGGCGAGTATTACTTCGGGCCGAAAAAGGCGCTGCGCCGGATGGCAGAGACCGCGCCGGACGACGCTGCGGTCTATGAGCGCGCCCTGCGCGATCCATCGCCGGAAAATCTTGCCGCGTGGGTCGGCGTGTTGGAGGAGATGTTTTCCCGGAGATACCGGCCATGAGGAATGCAAAGTGGGAAAACGAAGTAAAAGCGCTTCTGACCAAAGAGCTGAAGCGCGCCTGCGCCGCGAAATATGAGAAGAATACGAAGCGCTGGTAGATCATTGATAATTTGAAAAGCGAGACTTCCGCGGAAGTCTCGCTTTTGCTGCACTTATGTCAGAGCGGCTGCTTTTTGATCATGGCGAACCGGCGGGGGTACTTGGCCGGGGTGGGCGCGGTCTTCGGGATGATGACGACGCTGTGCACGGCGTCCGTGCCGGGAACGGTGTATTTCTCGATGCGCGGCTTCCCGCCGCCGAGCGTGCGGATGCAGTGCGCGGCCTCCTGCACCTCCACCTCCGGCTCCGGCCCCTTCATCGCGGCGAACACGCCGCCGACGCGCACGAGCGGCAGACAGAGCTCGCAGAGCATCGTCATGCGCGCCACGGCGCGGGATGTGACGACATCGAAGCTCTCGCGGAGCGCGCTCTCTTCCTCGGCGCGCCCGGCGAGGCACGTGACGTTTCCGAGCCCGACCGTCTCGCACACCTCCTGCTGGAACGCCACGCGCTTCTGGAGACTGTCGATGAGCGTGATGTCCGCGTCCGGCGCGAGGATCGCCGCGACGAGCCCCGGAAAGCCCGCGCCGGATCCGATGTCTGCGGCGGTCTTGCCGGAGAGACGCACATACCGGAGCAGCGCGGCGCTGTCGAGAAAGTGCAGGCGCGCCGTTGCCTCCTCGCCCTCGATGGCGGTAAGATTCATCACCTTCGAGCGCTCGTCGAGCAGCGAGTAGTAGGCCCGGAGCTGCGAGAGCTGCGCCGCCGTCGCCGGGACGCCGAACTCTGCAAGGCCGGATGTGAGTATTTCTTCCATGGTCATGGTGTATACCTCCAAATGAAGCGGTGTGTGCTGTCGGTCTCTCCCTCCGTCAAAAGCTGCGCTTTTGCCACCCCCGCCCCCCTCTCTGTCGCCTTCAGCGACATCTCTCCCCGCCGGGGAGAGTCTGCCCTCGTCAGAGGGAGGCAATTTAAATAGGCCCCCTCTGACGAGGGGGCTGTCAGCGGCATAGCCGCTGACTGAGGGAGAGACAGTTCCTTTTTCAGCGCTTCCGGTCAAATCGATGTCCGCAGCGGGGGCAGGTGACATGAATGCGGCCCTTGCCGCGCGGCACGCGCAGGTAGCTGCCGCAGCCGGGACAGGAGAAAAACCGGTAATCGCGGCTCTGCTTCGCGCGCTGCGGCGCGCCGGAGATCTTTTCCTTGGCACGGTCATACGTTTTGCGTGCCGTCAGATCCTCCATCTGCCGCACGGTGAGATTGCGGGAGAGCGTCCGGAACAGGGCGTAGCCCGCCATGACCGGCGGGAGAATGCCTACCCACCCCGAGAGCAGCAGATTTACCCCGGCGATCACCGCCGCGATGCGGAAGAGATGCTTATTGAGAAAGTCCACGCCGTTGCGCCCGAGCATGAACATATTCAGCCGTGTCCGCACAGTCCGCGCCCCCTTTCGTCCGGATATTTTATGATTCTATCATGCCGGGGCGAAAGGCGTCAACAAGCCGCTGGCATATTCTCCGCCGCCGCGCCATAAAATAGGTAGTATCGATGGGCAAAGGAGGCGGAACGATGAACCGGAAGGGGAAGCTGCTGTGCACGGCAATTATGGCGGCGCAGCTGGTGTTCCATGCCGGGGCGCTGGCCCAGCCGGTCGAGCGCGCCGCCGAGACGTATGAAAGCGGACGTCTCGGCGCGGCGCTGCTCGCGCTCGAACTCGGCGACGCGCACGCTTCCGGGCAGCTCCTGCTCGCGGACAACCTTCCGCTCGAAACTACGACACCGGAGATCACACCGGAGCCGGGAGAGGCGCCGTCCCCTGCGCCGTCCGAAGAACCGTCGCCGGAACCGACGGCTGCACCGCCGGAAGAACCTGCGCCCGAGCCTACCCCGGAACCGACTCCGGAACCGATGCCGGAGATCACGCCCGAACCCACGAGCGAGCCGACGCCGGAGATCGTGCCGTTCACGGACGATACGGGCGTGGAGATCCGGAACAAAACGGATCTTGAAGCGGATATCGCCGCACTTATGGCCGAGCCGCTCGTGCAGAAGCTCGGCGCGGAGGGACCGCAGATTTTGATAATACATACGCACGGTACGGAGGCGTATCTCCCCGCGGCGGGCGAGGAATATACGCCGAGCGACCCCTACCGCACGACCGATCCGGAACGCTCGGTCATCCGCGTGGGCGACGCGCTGTGCTCCGTGCTCGAAGAGTACGGCCTTCGCGTGCTGCACGACCGCACACTCTACGATTATCCGAGCTACACCGGCTCCTACGAGCGCGCCGCGGCGTCCATCGAGACGTATCTCGCCGAGTATCCGGATATCGCGCTCGTGCTGGACGTCCACCGCGACGCCATCGGCGACGAATCGACCGTCTACAAGACGTGCGCCGCCGGAAGCGGCATGGCGCAGGTGATGCTCGTGTGCGGCACGGACGAATATCTCGAACACCCCCTCTGGCGGGAAAATCTCAAGCTCGCGCTCGCAATGCAGGCCGCGGCGGTGTCGGCAAACGGCGCGCTCATGCGCCCGATCCATCTCGCGCCGGAGCGTTACAACCAACAGTATACGACCGGCTCTCTCATCATAGAAGTCGGCACGAACGGCAACACGCTCTCCGAAGCGCTCGCCGCCGCGGAGCTTTTCGGCCGCGCCGCAGGGGAAATGCTCGCTTCTCTCACCGCGCCGGGTTAAGAGCCGCGCCGATTGTCCATACTCCCTGTAAGGAACAAACCGAACAGGGAGGATATATTTATGGAAGTTCAGGAGATCATGACGGCAAAAGTCATCACCGTCGGACAGGACGAGCCGGTCACGGCGGCGGCACGGTTGCTGCGCCGGTGGAATCTCGGCGCGCTGCCCGTGACGGACAGCACCGGACGGCTGCGCGGCGTGCTCACCGACCGGGACATCGTGATGCGCTGCCTTGCGCTGGACAACGACCCCGCGGACACGCGCGTTTCGGAGGTCATGTCCCGCGCGGTCGTGACGGCGCGGCCGGGCGACAGCGTGCAGAGCGCCGCCGCGCTCATGGCGCGCGAGCAGCTGCGCCGTCTGCCCGTGGCGGAAAACGGGCGGCTCGTCGGCATGGTGACGGCGTGCGATCTCGCCCGGCGCGAAAAGCTCGACGCCGAATTTGCCGAGGCCATGCGCGGCATCAGCGCCAATCTGGTGCGGAAGTGAGACGAAAAAAGGAAGGCTGCGGCCTTCCTTTTTTATATATCTGCCGGGGCGGGCGGAGCATATCCGGCGGTTGACAGGTGCGTACTCTTGCATTATAATGCTCAATATATATCAAACAATATATATCGTTTGGCTTAACGGAAGAGGGTGGGGGCGATGGCTCCGAAAAACAAGTTTACAAAAGAGGAAATGGTCGCGGCGGCGCTGCGCGTCGTGCGCGCGAAGGGGATCGACGGTCTGACCGCCAAAACGATGGCGGAGGAGCTCGGCACATCCACGCAGCCGGTCTTCACCGGCTTCGGTTCCATGGACGGCGTAAAGGCGGAGGTCTACGCCGCAGCGATGAGCATATACGACCGCTACACGGCCGCAGGGCTGAAAGAGGCTGTTCCCTTTCTCGGCGTCGGGCGGCAGTATATCCGCTTTGCGCGGGATGAGCCGGAGCTTTACCGGCTGCTGTTTTTGACGTGGGCGCAGGAGTGCAGCGCCATACAGTCCATGCGGCATTTGCAGGAGACCGTCCGTCCGACGCTCATGGAGGTCTATCGCATCACGGCGGCGGAAGCCGACTTCTATTTCCGCGATCTTTGGCTCGTGGTGCACAGTCTGGCCACGCTGACCGTGACCGGCGGCTGCCCTTATTCCGAGGCGGAGACCGGCGAGATCCTGACGGGCTTCAGCCTCAGCATCTTCAAGGCCATCCGGGAGATCCCCGGCTTCGCTGCGGGAACGTTTGACCGCGACGCGGCCTTCCGTGCGCTTATCGGAAAGGCGGCGGTCGATTGATGGAGATCGGGCCATTGGACAGAGAAGCCTACGCGGGCAGGGAATTCACCGCCCCTTATAAAACGGGCGGCTATTATGATATCTGCGTTTGCGAGAGCGGTTTTTCGATCATCGGCATCGACCTCTATTCCTACGCCAACAACGATCCCAAACGTCACGAGGTCAGGAGGGGAATGGGAAAGAAACTGCGCTTGCGGTCTGCCGCAGTGCAAAGAAGGAGAAAAAATCCATGAAATACGGTCAGAGGCTGATTACCGGAAACGGCACGGAGATCCGGATCCGGAACGCTGCGGCCGCCGACGGCGCTGCGGTATTGGAAAACTTCAACCAAACGCACGCAGAAACCGACTATTTGCTCACGTACCCCAACGAAAACCGCTTTGACGTGGAGCAGGAGGACCGGGTTTGCGGAATGCGGCCGAAACCCCAAGGGCTTCCGCTCGCGGACGGCGGGATATCAGGAAGTCATCTCCATGCGTCTGGAGCTGTGACGCGCCTGGAGCCTGGGCCTTTCCTTGCGGTTCGCGCCCGCTGCGGCGCGGCCGGGATTTTTCGACTTGTATGCTGCCGAACGATAGGTCGTTATGCTGTCGAAATACAAGAGAAGAAAAGCAGGGCAAAGCGCGTTCTGACGTAGACGGGCGCAGCTCGCTGGCATCGACAGCAAAGGAGGGGCGTATGGATTTTAAAGAAAGGAACGCAAAAATGGAAGTAAACCATGAACATAAGAATGAGCTCATTGCCTGCTGCGGGCTGGATTGCGAGACCTGCGACGCCAGGATCGCAACGATCACAAACAACGATGTCCTGCGCGAAAAAACCGCCGCTCTGTGGACAAAGCTCAACGGCGTAACGATCACGCCGGACGTGATCCACTGCACCGGCTGCCGCGTGGAGGGCGCAAAAACGCCGTTTTGCGACAAGCTCTGTCCCGTACATAACTGCGTTCGGGAAAAGGGGCTGGACACCTGCGCCGACTGTCCGCGGATGAATGAATGTCCGACGCTGGGGCGCATCGCCGCAAACAGCCAGTTCGTTTTGGAAAACCTGAGAAAGCTCCGCAGCGAGGAGCGGCTGAGGCAGAACGAAGATTGACACAATGACGGTAAACGATACCGAATACGCCGTGCTCCGGCTCCTCGGAAAAGGCAAGGGCGGCTATTCCTATCTTGTCACGGACGGGGAGCGGGAGTACGTTCTCAAACAGATCCACCACGAGTCGTGCGAGTATTATACCTTCGGCGACAAGCTGCGATCGGAACTGCGTGACTATGAAACGCTGCGCTCTCTCGGCATCCCCATGCCGCGGCTGCTGGCCGTGGACGAGGCGCAAGAACGCCTTCTAAAGGAATATATCGCAGGGCCGACGGTCGCGGAAATGCGTGAGACTGGACGGATGGACGGGCGCTGGACGGAGCAGGTGCGCGTCATGTGCGCCGTTTTGTATCCGGCGGGGCTGAACATCGACTACTACCCCACCAATTTCGTCCCCCGCGGCGAGACGCTCTATTATATCGACTACGAATGCAACGCCTATATGGAGCAATGGGACTTTGAGCATTGGGGCGCGGCGTACTGGACGGAGCCGCCGTCCGCGCCGAATTGAACAAATTGCCCGCCGGGAGACCGGCGGGCAAAAATTTTTCAAAACCCTATTGACAATCCGGGAATATGCTGCTATTTTAACAGTAAAGATAATTGTTATCAATTATGAAGTCCCACAGCGAAGGAGTTGCCACATGGAAAGCACCCGGCGGCAAAGCAAAAAACGTGACGCGATCCGCGAGATACTGCTCGCGTCGTACGATCACCCGAGCGCGGAGGAGATCTACCGGCGGCTCAAGTCGGATATTCCGGATCTCTCGCTCGGCACGGTGTACCGCAATCTTGCGCTCTTCCGCGAGGAGGGCAAGGCGATGAGCGTCGCCACGGTCGCGGGACAGGAGCGGTTCGACGGCCGGACGCACCCCCACGCGCATTTCATCTGCGAGAAGTGCGGCCGCGTGGACGATGTGGACGCGGTGCTGCCCGAAACGCTCGTCACCGGCGAAATGCCCGGCGAGGTGCGTTCCTGGGCGCTGACATTTTACGGAATCTGCCGCTGCTGCGCAGCGGACGATCATAAAGAAAACAAAGAGAAAAATTGATTTGATGGAGGATCTTATTATGAAAAAGTGGGTTTGCCCGGTTTGCGGTTATGTTTATGAAGGCGAAGAGCCCCCGGCGGAGTGCCCGGTGTGCCATGCCCCCGGCAGCAAGTTCACGCTGCAGGCGGAGGAGAAGACCTGGGCGGCGGAGCACGTCGTTGGCGTCGGCAAGGTGTTCGGCGCGGACGTTCCCGCCGAGGTGCAGGAAGAGATCATCGCCGGTCTGCGCGCCAACTTTGAGGGCGAGTGCAGCGAGGTCGGCATGTATCTGGCCATGGCGCGCGTTGCGCACCGCGAGGGCTATCCGGAGATCGGCATGTACTGGGAAAAGGCCGGTCTGGAAGAGGCCGAGCACGCCGCGAAGTTCGCCGAGCTCCTCGGCGAGGTCGTGACCGCTTCCACGAAGAAGAATCTTGAAATGCGCGTTGACGCCGAGAACGGCGCGACCGCCGGCAAGTTTGAGCTGGCGAAGCTCGCGAAGAAGTACAATCTCGACGCCATCCACGACACCGTGCACGAAATGGCCCGTGATGAGGCCCGGCACGGCAAGGCCTTCGAGGGTCTGCTCAAGCGCTACTTCGGCAAGTAAGCTTCACTGTATACGAAAAAAGAGGAAGCCTGCGGGCTTCCTCTTTTTTCGGCGCATTTGGCAAACGATTTGCCAAATGAGGTCCGGATAACCCCAGACACCCGGCTTCTCCCCGCCTATAATGAGAAAAACCGAACGGGAGGATCACCCATGACAAAGGTACGCATCGAGCCGGGCATCTGCGGCTTTACGGCCATCGCGGAGGCGGAAGCCGCGGAGGACTTTACGGTGCATCTGCGCGTGGCGAGCGGCTGCGCCGCCGTGCAGGAGATGATGAAGGCGCTCGGCGGCACGTTCAGCGCGTTTGACGTCTGTCTCACCAAGCCGGGGATGGGGCCGTTTTATGCCTACGCTGCGGAGCATTTCCCCGTTCACGCCGCCTGTCCGGTCATCGCCGGGATCACCAAGTGCGCAGAGGCGGAATGCAATCTTGCCCTCCGGCAGGACGCCGGGATATTTTTTGAGGAATGACGGGCGGAGCTCTCTTTCGTGTTGAAAAACGGACACCTTCGTGATATAATCCAATCCCGCCGCAAAGCGGCACTATTTTCCCGGAGGTAACGCCATGAACGTCTGGCACGACATCGACCCCGCGCGCATCAAGCCGGAGGATTTCCTCGCCGTGATCGAGATCCCCAAGGGCAGCAAGAAGAAATACGAACTGGACAAGCAGACCGGCCTGATCATTCTTGACCGTATTCTGTATACATCGACCCACTACCCCGCCAACTACGGCTTCATCCCCCGCAGCTACGGCGATGACGGTGACCCGCTCGACGTGCTCGTGCTCTGCTCCGAGGTGCTCGACCCGCTTACGCTCGTGCGATGCTACCCGATCGGGTATATCTCCATGCTCGACGGCGGCAAGAACGACGAGAAGATCATCGCCATCCCCTTCTCCGACCCGAGCTACAACAAGTACCGCGATATCATGGATCTTCCCGACCATACGTTTGACGAGATGGCGCATTTCTTCACCGTTTACAAGGCGCTGGAGGGCAAGGAGGCAGTCGCGGGCGACGTGAACGGCCGCGAAGCCGCCGTGGAGATCATCAAGAGCGCGCTCGCGCACTACGACGAGTGCTTCGGAAACAAAAAGTAAAAAGAAATGTCCGCGCCCCGGCAGAGTTTTCTGCTGGGGCGCGGTTCTTTCTTGCAATCCGGTGCGAAGTACGCTACTATATCCTTACAACAAATATAAATTAAAAGGAGAGAAATCTATGAGCTTTCAGGATGCGATCCGATCCGTATTCCAGAAGTACATCTGCTTTTCCGGCCGCGCGCGGCGCAGCGAGTACTAGTACTTTGCACTGCTCAACTGGGCCGTGAGCGCGGTACTCACGGCGATAGCCCACAACTCCGACAGCAGCTTTGCTTCGCTGCTTCTCACGCTGTGGAACATCGGCGTGTTCCTGCCGAGCCTCGGCGTCTGCTGGCGGCGTCTGCACGACATCGGCCGCAGCGGCGCGTGGTTCTTCCTGAACTTCATCCCTCTTGTCGGGCAGATCATTCTGATCGTCTGGCTCTGCAAGGACAGCCAGCCCGGCTGGAACCAGTACGGCGACAGCCCCAAGTACCCCACCAACGGCGGCGGGTACGGCGGCTATGGACAGGGCGGTTACGGCCAGAATTCGTACGGCGGACAGAACCCGTATGGCCAGAACAACGGTCAGAATAACGGCGGCTACAACTGGAAGCCCTGACGAGCCCGATATTTTCGCGAAAAGGAAGCGCACCCATCCATGAACTGCATTGACCTGCACATCCATACCACCGCCTCGGACGGCACGGACTCGCCGCGCGCCGCCGTGGAAAAGGCGGCGTCTCTCGGCCTTGCCGCCGTGAGCATTACCGACCACGACAGCGTCTCCGGCGTGCCGGAGGCGATGCGCGCGGGTGCGGAGGTCGGCGTGGAGGTCGTGCCGGGGATCGAGGTATCCTCGGACTACCGCGACAACAACGTCCACATCCTCGGCTATTTCATCGATCCTGCCGCGCCGCAGCTGCGCCCGGTGCTCGACTGGGTAAAGACCGAGCGGGACGAGCGCAACGAGAAGATCGCCGCGATGTTCGAGCGCGACGGGTTTGACATCTCCATCGCGCAGCTGCGCAAGGAATACCCGGATTCCGTGCTTGGCCGCCCGCACTTCTGCGAGCATCTGATGCGCAAGGGGTACATCTCCTCCGTGAAGGAGGGGTTTGAAAAGTACCTCGGCGAGGGCAAGCCGTACTATCTGCCGAAGCGCCGCATCTCCATTGCGAAGGCCGTGGAGACGATCGTCGCCGCGGGCGGCGTGCCGGTGCTGGCGCACCCGATGCAGTATCACTACCCCGAGCCGGAGCTCATTGAGCTGATCGAAACGGCGAAGGCGCTCGGCATCCGGGCGCTGGAGGCGTATTACTCCGAGTTCTCCGCCGAACAGACCGCATGGCTGCTGCGGGCGGCGGATAAATACGGCATGGGCGTTTCCGGCGGCAGCGACTACCACGGCACGCGAAAAACGCACATCTCCATGGGAACGGGCTGCGGCAATCTTGCGATACCGTACTCGGTGCTCGAAGAGCTCAAAATGCTGCGATAATAGATAATAATAAAGATGTTCCCCGCTTTCCAAAAGGAAAGCGGGGATCGTGTTTTTATTACGTCAAGGCCTCCGGCATAACCGGCGGTTTTGCCTTGCCCGCTTTCGCGGTCCGGTACACTTGTCTTCGGGGGCTTCTTTTTCCCCTCCGCCGGAGCGGCTCTTTCGTGGAGGCATTGCTTTATTCAGCCGTCGAGATCGATGTCGCCGCTGACGGTCTCGATCTTGAGCGTTCTCGCGCCGTCCCCGTTGGGGCGCACGCCGGAAATACTGCCGCTCACGGTAGCGGCCGTGCCGCCGAATTCGTCCACGTGCAGCAGCTCGCCGGAGACGCTGCCGCTCGTGGAGGTGAATGTGAGGCTCTGCGTATCGACCTCGTCCAACTCCAGATCGCCGCTGGTCGTGTCGGTCCCGATGCTCCCGGCGGAAACGTCGTCCAGGTCGATGTATCCGCTCGTGGAGTGCAGCGTCAGCGCGCCGGTGAGCTACCGGGCTGCGCCCGTCTTCTGCTCCGGCGGGAGGTACCACAGCGCGTGGTCGTCCGCGGCGAAGCACCGGCGTATCTCCGCCCGCTTCTGCGGAGAGAGGGGCGTCTCGCGGAGATAGTGATAAATTTTCTCAGCAGTGAGGAATTTGAGCTTCGCGGCGAGCTCAGTGATGTATGGCGTCTGTTCGGTCTCCCGCGCGCAGGCGGTGCAGGGCAGGGCCAGATCGCGGATGGCGTTTTCCGCGGCGATGTCGCAGGCAAGATCCCAGAACTCGCGGTCGATGAGCGTATCGACAAAGGCGTGATGGAACACGCAGTGGAACACCATGTGCAGATAGTCGCGCACGACGGCGTTCTGCTCGCCGTGGTAGCGCAGCAGCACCCACGTCGGGGAATAGAAGATATGCGCGCCGTCCACGGCAGCGCTCTCGAGCAGCAGCGGATTGAGCGGCGGCACGGACACAAGCGCAAAGCGCCTCAGCGCCAGATCGAGAAAGCGCAGATTGACCAGCAGCGTGTTGTGCGAAAGGATCAAAATGTCTTTGACCAGCGCCTCGCGCCTGCCCGCGGCTTCGTTTTCCATGATCGGCCCCCACAACGGCGGATATTGACGATTCTGCGCAAATTTTACCATATTTCCGGAGCGATTTCAAGCACACCGGCCGCCCTGCGGCGCGCTTATTCGTCATTATTCCAATAACATCACGGCCGCAGCCCTATAAACCGGACTTCGGCACAGAGAGAAATTTTCCGCAGTCGCAAAAAAGCGCCCTCTCCGGTGGACCGAACCGGAAAACGGACAAAAAATCCCCTCCCATGCAGGAAAAGAAAGGGCTGCAAGGGAGGGAATCTTGTGTTGTCCGTATATGGATTCCGGGCTGTTCGTTTTTCGGGAGGACGTTTTGTATACAGGGTCAGCCGGCGGCGGGGTTCGGCGGGGCGGGGGATTCGCGTACCTGGAGCGTCGGCGTGAGGATCACGCGGCGGGGCTGCGGCTCGGCGCCCGCCTCGTTTTCCATGATGATGCGGATGGACTCCTGCGCAATCTCGCGCAGCGGCTGGTGGATGGTGGAGAGCGTCGGCGTCACCATGGTACACAGCTGGATATCGTCCATGCCGAGGAGAGAGACGTCCTCCGGCACGCGGTAGCCCTGCTTGGTAAGGCTTTTGAGCACCGCCGCGGCCATGATGTCGTTCTGCGCCCAGATCGCCGTCGGGAGCGCGCGTCCGACGTAGTCCGCCATGAGCACTTCGTTTGCGGCGAGGCCGGTCTCAAAGTCCGGCAGATCGGTCTGCGAATACTGCCATTCGAGCTGCGCCTGATATTTGGCGAGCCCGTCGCGGAAGCCGTCCAGACGGTCGCGCGCCCACTGCGTGATGCGCGGGCCGGTGATGGTGGCGACGCGCTTGTGCCCGATGCTCCCGAGATACTCGCCCGCCATCACACCGGCGAGATAGTTGTCCGTTGCGACATTGGAAAAGCTGTCCACATTGATGCGGCGGCCCACGATCACGACCGGTATCCGCCGCTCCTCCTGCTCGAGCAGGGACTGCACGGCGCGGGTCTCGTCGTAAATGAGATAAAGAATGATCCCGTCGATGTTGCGGCTGAAATAGGTGTTCAGCAGCTCCTTTTCGGTCTCGTACCGGTTGTGGTGGTTCCCGAGGATCAGCGTGTAGCCCTTTTCCTGCAGAAGGCGGCTCGTGTGCTGGATCATCGTGGCGCTCGTGTGGTGGATCGCATCCGGCACGATCAGCGCGATCTGACGGCTGTTGCGCGTGCGCAAACCGCTTGCCACAAGGTTGGGGCGATAGTTGAGCTTTTTCATAGCCGCCTGGATCGTTTTGCGGGTCTTGGGGTCTACCATGCCCGGATTGTTGATGGCGCGGGAGACCGTAGTGGGGGATACGCCGGAGAGTGCCGCTACATCTTTCAAAGAGACCATGCGCTGAACCGCCCTTCCATTCTTTTTGCTAAAGCTAGTGTAATATGACTATACCGTGACGGAAGGGAAAAGTCAATGAAAACCGTCAGGAAAATGCAAATAAAAATGAAATCGTTTCCACTGAACGCCCGCGGTGAGACTTCGGCAGAGAGGATCGGTATTTTCTGTGGCAAGCAACCAAACGATACGAGATGCGTTCTGTGAAATATGTCAATTACAACAAGAGATTTTTGGCACTTTCCAGTATTGACGCTGTCTGTAAATCGTAATATCATACTTAATGCAAACGATTTCATCACGACGCCGCGTGAGCGGCGGACGAGAAAGGAAGGACTATTTATGAATCTTCTGGAAATGAATCCCCACGAGACCCGGTATATTCCCCTGATCGGCAGCCCCATCGGCGGCTCCACAGCCTCGTATCTTTACAACCAGATCTTTGCCGCCTTCGGCGTCAACGCGATGTCCTACCCGGTAGAGGTCAAGAAGGGCGAGCTGCCGGAGTTTCTGGCCGCCGTCAAGTTTATGAATACCCCCGGCTGCATCCTCACATCCCCCCACAAGCAGGACATCATCCAGTACATCGACGACGTGGACGAGGCCTCCCGCGTGTTCCGCTCCGTGAATACGCTCCGCTTCCACGAGGACGGCCGCATCGAGGGCCACGGTCTGGACGGCAAGGGCGTCATCGGCGCGTTTGACGACAACGGCGTGGATCTCAAGGGCAAGGAAGTCGTCATGCTCGGCGCCGGCGGCATCAGCGGCATTTTTGCCACCGAGCTCGCCAACCGCGGCATCCGCAAGCTCACGATCCTCAACCGCACGGTGGACAAGGCCCGCTATGTGACCGAGACGCTCGCCGCGCGCACTCCCGTGGAGACCGCCTGCGGCGAATATACGCCGGAGAACGCCCGCCGCGCCGTGGAGACCGCCGACATCCTCATCCAGGCCACGACGCTCGGCATGAAGGGCTCCGGCCACAACCACCCCGACCTCTCCTTCATGGAAGCGCTGCCGGAAGGCGCGTGGGTCATGGAAGCCGTTTCCAACCCGCCGGAGACCGCGGTGATCAAAAAGGCGCAGGAGCTCGGGCTGCACACCGTTATGGGCATGGAGATGCTCGTCAACCAGGTCAGCGCCATCTGCAAGTTCATTCTGGACTGGGAAGCGCCGGAAGAGGCCAAGAAGATCGGCATCGACTTCTACTGCAACCTGTTCAACTACCACAAGTAAATCCCGGAACGATCCCCCCTGAATACCTCCGGACAAAACCGGAAACAAATAGAAACGACAAGAAAGAAAAAGGAGAGCTTCACCATGAAAAAGACCCTCGCGATCCTTCTGGCCATGGTAATGGTCCTGTCCCTGCTGACCGCCTGCGGCAGCACGGCGAACACCTCCGCCACGGGAGAGCCCGCCAAGACCGGCGATGCGGCTCCCGCCGAAACGATCGTTCTCAAGCTCGGCCACAACAGCAACGCCGAATCCATGTACAACCAGGGCTGCGAAAAGTTCGCCCAGCTCGTGGAAGAGTACACCAACGGCACCGTGAAGATTGAGATCCACAACAGCGGCACGCTCGGCGACGAGGCCGAACTGCTCGACGGCGTCCGTATGGGCACGGTCAACATGGCTCTCATCAACTCCTCCCAGCTCGCCACCTACTGCAGCGAATTCTCCGTTCTGAGCCTTCCGTTCCTGTTCGAGAGCTATGACCACATCGAAGCGGTCGTCAACAACGAAGAGATCTGCAAGATCCTCTCCGATGACGCTCTCAACAACGGTGGCGTGCAGCTGCTCATGCCCTTCTGGGCCGACGGCTTCCGTCACTTTGTCAACGCCAAGCACGAGGTCGCCACTCCGGACGACATGAAGGGTCTCAAGCTCCGCACCCCGGCATGGGAAGCTCTTATCGCCGCCACCGAGCAGTTCGGCGCCACCGCGCTCACCATGCCCTTCGGCGAAGCCTATGCGGGCGTTTCCTCCGGCACCGTGGACGGCATGGAGGGCACCTCCTGGTCGATCCTCGCCAACGGCATCAATGAGGTCTGCGACTACATGACGCTCGACGGCCACGTCTACAGCCCCTCCGTTCTCATCATGAACGTGAAGGATTACACCGAGAAGCTCACCCCCGAGCAGGTCGAGGCCGTCACGAAGGCCGCCGCCGAAGCCGGTCAGTGGGAGACCAACCTCGTCAGCGACTCCGAACAGGAAGATCTCAAGAAACTCGCCGAGCTCGGAATGACCGTCACCGAAGTGGACAAGTCCCTCTGGATCGAGGCCGCGCAGCCCGTGTATGAGAAGTTCGCCAGCTCCTACGACCAGAACCTCATCGCGCTGATCGCCGCGCTCAAGTAAAACTTTCCTCCCTCCTGATTTTTCCCCGGCAACGCAGCGAGCGAATGCAGCCATCATCCCGCTGCATTCGCTCGTACTGTATCTGCGCAACTCCCGTATTCCACAAGGAGGTCTCCATGAAAAAAGCCGAACACATTCTCTCGCTGGCGATCAAGACGGTCGTCACGATCCTTCTGCTCGCCCTTACGGTCCTTGTGACCTATACCGTTATCCTGCGCTATGTATTCAACAGCGGCATCCCCGCCGCCGAGGAGCTGGTGCGCTATCTCTTCGTATGGACGGCGTTCTTCGGCATCGTCCTCGGCGTGCAGGAAAAATCCCACATGAGCCTTACGTTCCTGCACGACTCCTTCCCAGGCTGCCGCCCGTATCTGAAGGGCATCTACTATGTGTGCAGCTACGTCTTCTGGGGCGTCATCGCCGTATACGGCTACCGGTTCACGGCCCAGGCCGCGACGGCGCGCTCTACGCTGCTGCCCATCACGCTCAACTATGTCTACGCCGCCGTGCCGATCTGCGCGGTGCTCAGCATCATTTTCGTCACGTTCCAGCTCATTCACGAATTCATCAATAAAAAGGAGGAGGAAAACACATGAACGTCGTATGGCTCTCGCTCGGTCTCTTCTTCCTCTTCATGATCCTCGGCGTGCCGATCGCGATGTCCATCGGTCTCGCCGCGGGCGCGTCGCTCATGGCGATGGACACCTCCCTCGTCGTTATGGCGCAGAAGATGTTCATCTCCACCAACAGCTTCACGCTGATCGCCATTCCGTTCTTCATGCTCGTTGGCGCGATCATGGACCGCAGCGGCATAACGGAAATGCTCGTAAACTTTGCCAAAGCCTGCATCGGCTGGATCCGCTACGGCATGGTGTATGTCACGATCCTCGCCGGTATCCTCATAGGCGGTATCTCCGGCTCCGCCACGGCGGACACCGCCGCGCTCAGCGGTATCCTGATCCCCGCGATGGAACGGCAGGGCTACCCGCGGGAATTTACCGCGCCGCTGCAGGCCTCCGCCGGTACGCTCGGCGTCATCATCCCGCCGAGCCTGTGCATGATCGTGCTCGGCAGCGTTACGAACCTGCAGGTAAGCAAGCTGTTCATCGCGGGCATCATCCCCGGCTGCATCGTTGGCCTGTGCATCGGCATCATCAGCTTCTTCATCTGCCGCAGCCAGGGCTTCGGTGAGTCCGACACGATGCGCTTCAGTCTCAAGTTCCTCGGCAAGTCCACGAAGGAAGCCGTCTGGGCGCTGCTCATCCCCGTCATCATCGTCGGCGGCATCCTCGCCGGTGTGTTCACGCCCACCGAGGCTTCGGTCATCGCCGTGGTGTACACGCTGTTCGTCGCGCTCATGGTGACGAAAACGATCCGTCTCAAGGATATCCCCGCCATCTTCTGCGACGCCGCCCGCTCCACCGGCACGGTCATGTTCGTCATCGGCACCTCCGCGGTGTGGAGCTGGATCCTCTCCTACGCGAACATCCCCGGCATGCTCGCGGACGCCATCACGTCGTTCACGCAGAGCCCGTTCGTCGTCATGATGATCATCACCGTAATCTTCCTCATCGGCGGCATGTTCATCGACGGTACGCCGCTCATCATCATGCTCGTGCCGCTGCTCTATCCGGTCGCCACGGCGGTCGGCTTCGACCCGCTGGCCTTCGGCATCATCATCTGCATCTGCAACGCCATGGGCGCGATCACGCCGCCGGTCGGAGCGGCGCTGTTCGTTGCGTGCGCATCCGGCGGGGTCAAGCTGGAAAAGACGTTCAAGTACGTCTATCCCATCGTCATCGCCGAGCTTGCGGCCATCATCATTCTCTGCATTGCGCCCAAACTCGCTTCCTTCCTTCCGTCCGTCGTCGGCCGGTAATTTGATGAAAAAGGAGATATTCCAATGAAAACTCTGAAAGTTGAAGAGCTCACCAACGAAAGCTTCCGCGAATACGGCTCCTTCTCCGACATGCTCCACCCCACCGGAACGTTCCTCGGCGGCGTCCCCGCCCGCTTCTTCCGCGACCGCGTCGTCGCAAACTTCGACCCGACGAGCCTCGTCGCCTTCGGCGTGAACGAAATTTCGCCCCGCGAGAAGAACCTCATCGAAAAGACCGAGCACCACTTCAACACCTGCGAAGTACTCATGCCGATGGACGGCGATCTCTATCTTGCGGTCGGCCCCGCGCGCAAGGCCCCCGATTACGGCGAGTTCCATGCCTTCCGCATCACGAAGGGCACGCTCGTCTGCCTGCGCCCCGGCACGTTCCACTCCGGTCCCTACACCGCGGGCGGCGAGATCGTTCACATGCTGCTCGCTCTGCCGGAGATGATGTACATGAAAGACTGCCACTTCTATCCCATCGACGAGCCGATCGAGATAGTGGAGTAAACAGTTTCGGCAAATTGTTCCGTCTGCCGGCAGGCAGACCCATATCAGGAGGAATATACCATGGCATTTGATCTTGGATTGGAAAACAAAGTCGTCGTGATCACCGGCGGCGCGACCGGCATCGGCTTTGCCACCGGTCTGGAATTTGCCCGTCAGGGCGCGCACGTCGCAATCTGCGGACGCTCGGAGGCAAAGCTCGCCAAGGCGCGCGAGGCGTTCGCCGCCGAGGGCTTCGAGCTCTTCACCGAGGCGCTGGACGTGTGCGAGGCGGAAAAGCTGTACGCCTTCGGCGACCACGTCATCGAAAAATTCGGCCGTCTGGACGTGTGGATGAACAACGCCGGCATCGCCATCACCAAGCCGCTGCTCGAGTTCACGGAGGAAGAATGGAACCGCGTGCTCGATCTGAATCTGAACGCCGTGTTCCACGGCTCGCAGTACGCCGCGCGGAAAATGATCGCGCTCGGCAACGGCGGCGTCATTCTCAACGCCGGATCGTTCCAGGCGCTGATGCCGGCGGCCGCTGCGGTGCCCTACGGCACGACCAAGGCCGCGGTCGTCATGTTCAGCCGCACGTTCGCCGCGGAAATGGCGCCCTATAACATCCGCGTTCTCAGCTACATACCCGGCGTTATCAGCACGCCCATGGCCATCGACTGGCTCAACGAGACCGACCAGATCCGCAACATCCCCTCGTACCGCTACGGCTGTCCCGAAGATCTGGCAAACGCGCTCGTCTTCGTATCCTCGGATCGCGCCAGCTACATCAACGGCGTCCACATCGACGTGACCGGCGGCAAGTTCTGCGTGCAGAACCCCCGCTACGCCTTTGACCATATGGACAAATCCAAATAAAGGAGCACACCATCACCATGGAACAGAAAACCGTATTTATCGGTGCGACCGGCTACGACCATTACTGCACGGAGGGCCGGAAAAAGCTGCTTGACGCGGGCTGCCGCCTGATCGAAAACCAGCTCGGCCGCCCGTACACCGCCGAAGAGCTCAAGGCCATCGGCGGCGAGATCAACGCCGTCATCTGCGGCTGCGAGGTATGGAACGAGGAAACGATCGCCGCCGCGCCGAATCTGAAGGTCATCGTCAAGTTCGGCGTCGGTGTGGACAACATCGACCAGGAGGCCGCCAAACGCCACGGCGTGCAGGTGGCCAACTGCCCCGGCATGAACTCCGTCGCCGTGGCGGAGCAGACGTTCGCGCTGCTGCTCGGCTGCATGCGCGAGGTGCCGGCGCTCGACCGCGCCGTGCGCGAGGGCCGCTGGGAGCGCCGCGTGTTCCCGGAGATCTGCGGCTCGGTGTTCGGCGTTCTCGGCTTCGGCGCCGCCGGACGGGAGATCGCGCTGCGCGCCCGGGCGTTCGGCGCGGAGGTCCTCGCCTACGATAAATACCCCAACTACGCCTTTGCCGAGCAGATCGGCGCGAAGATCGTCTCGCTCGACGAGGTGCTCGAGCAGTCCGACATCATCTCCGTCAACCTGCCGGCGCTGCCCGATACGCTGCATATCATCAACGCGGAGAATATCGCGCGCATGCGCGACGGCGTCGTGATCGTCAATGCGGCCCGCGGCGTTCTGGCCGATGAAACCGCCGTCGCCGCGGCGCTGGGGTCGGGAAAGATCTTTGCGTATGCCTCCGATGTATACGAGTCCGAGCCGGTGCAGGGCGATTCGCCGCTCATCCATTGCGAGCGCGCCGTCCTCTCGCCGCATCTCGCGGGAGAGAGCACCAACAGCTACCGGAAGATCGGAAACGCAACGGCGGAGGGCGTCCTTGCCGTTCTGGCGGGCGGAGAAGTGCCGCACCGTCTCGCATAAGGCGCGCCCACGCTTCGGAAAGGAGTTTTTGTTATGAAAAAGTTCTACGGCGTCGTTACGCCGCTTTCCACGCCGATGTGCGCGGACGAGAGCGTCGATTATGACAGTCTCGAAAGTCTCTGCCATTTTCTGATTGAAAAGGGCATCAACGGTCTCTATCCCAACGGTACCACCGGTGAGGTCATTTATCTCTCGGCGGACGAGCGCAAGAAGATCCTCGAGCATGTGGTGAAGGCCGCGGCCGGACACGCCGTGGTGTTCTCCATGGTCGGCGCCGCCACCACGGCGGAGACGATCGAGCTGGCGCAGCACGCCGAAAAGGCGGGCGCGGACGGCATCGGCGTCGTCACGCCGTACTATCACAAGCTCAGCAACGACCAGCTTTTCGCACATTATAAAAAGGTCTCGGAGTCGATCGCGCCCGATTTTCCGATCTACCTTTACGCCATCCCCCAGCTCGCGGCGAACGACATCTCCGTCTCTCTCGCCGAGCGCATCGCGGACGAGTGCCCGAACGTCATCGGCATCAAGTACAGCTATCCCGATATGCCGCGGATGCTGAAGTTCATGGATGTCCGCGGCGGGGATTTCTCCGTTGTTACCGGTCCGGACGACCTTTTCTACTGCCTGCTCTCTTCCGGCGGCGACGGCACGATCTCCGGCAACTCCAACGTCATCCCGGAGTGCTATGCCGCCGTGTACAGCGCATTTCTCCGCGGGGACTACACCGCCGCGGCGAAGCTGCAGGACCGCGTGATCCGGCTCAACGCCGTGCTCAGCGGGCCGAACAGTCTCGCCTGCTACAAGGCGGGCCTCGTCCATCGCGGCGTGATCGCGCACCGGACGCTCCGCTCCCCGCTGGCTACCCTCGCCCCCGCCGAGGAGGAAGCGCTGCTGGCGCGGCTGGAGGAAATGGACTATACAAATCCTTGCGTTTGAGCGCCGGGTACGATAAAATAAGGAGGAACGATATATGAGCAACCGAGAGATCATTTCTTCCACCTACGAAAAACACGGCGGGATCTTCCGTTTGATCCCGATCTTTGTGCCGCGTCCGTTTTCGACGCCGGGCCGCCGCCTGCGGCTGCATCCGGACGATTACTACGCCTTCGGCACGGAGCGCGGCGCGATCAAGGAGCGGTGGTTTTCGAGCGTCATCCACTGCAACAACGGCCCGCTGACCCGCCCGGACGAGGGCTTGAGCTACGTTTCCTACGGCACGACGCCGGAAGAGAAGTTCACGCTCAAGGAAGCCGTCGAGCAGCTCGGCGCAAGGCTCATCGGGCAGGATATGATGGACAGGTACGGCACCTGGCCGATGTACTCGAAGTTCTTCGACTACGATGTGCCGCTGTTCCACCACCTGCATCTGGACTTCCCGGCCGCGGCGAAGATCGGCGTGCTCGGCAAGCCCGAGGCGTATTACTACCCGCCGCAGTATAATAACTACGCCGGCTCCATGCCGGTGACGTATTTCGGCTTCGACCCCGACTGCACGAAGGAAGAGGTGCGCGAGCGTCTTGTGAATTACGAGAAGGAGGACATCCGAATCACGGAGCTCTCCCGCGCGTTCCGGATCGAGCTCGGGACGGGGTGGTATACGCCGCCCGGGGTGGTGCATGCGCCCGGCTCTTACCTGACATACGAGCCGCAGTGGAACAGCGACGTGAACTCGGTGTTCGAGAACGTCGCCTCCGGCGAGGTCTACAGCCGCGACTTCCTCGTGGAGAACCTGCCCGAGGAGGAGAAGGACAGCATAGACGCCGTGATGGATCTGATGGACTGGGACGCGAATGTGGATCCGCACTATAAGCAGACGTACTTCCGCCCGCCGGTGGTCGCATCGGAGGAGGAGGGAAAGTACGTGGAGAAGTGGGTCGTATACGGGAATCCGTACATCGGGGCGAAGGAGCTCACGGTGTATCCGGGGCAGACGGTCACGATCCGCGACAGCGGCGCATACGGCTGCATCCTGACGCAGGGGCACGGCGCGATCGGGGATTACGAGTGCGAGGCCGCGGGGATGCTGCGGTTCGGGCAGCTGAGCGCGGACGAGTACTTTGTCGGCGCGGAGACTGCGGCGAAAGGCGTCACGATCACGAACAAATCGTGCGAGCCGCTGGTCATGCTCAAGCACTTCGGCCCCAACCATCCCGAAAAGCCGTAAATAAGCCAAAGATACAAGGAGGAAAAAAGCCATGCTCAACCACATTTCACCGGTATTCTCTCCGGAGCTTCTCGCCGCAATCTATGCGATGGGACACGGGGACACGATCGTGCTGGCGGACGGGAACTTCCCCTCGGACGGGGTGAGCCGCCGCGGCGCGGTGGAGATCATCCGCGCGGACGGTCACGGCATCCCGGAGCTTCTCGACGCCATTCTGGCGCTCATGCCGCTGGATACCTACACCGAAAAGCCGGTGCTGTACATGGCAAAGTCCGAGTGCGACCGCGATCTTGCGCTGCCCATTCTGGACGAATACAAAAAGATCATCGAGAAGTACGACGAGCGCGGCGAGGCGTGCACGGGCTATCTGGAGCGGTATGCGTTCTATGATAAGGCGGAGCAGGCCTGCTACATCGTGCAGAGCGGCGAGACCTCGCAGTATGCGAACATCATCCTGCAGAAGGGTGTCGTCAAGCGGAATAAGTGATCGACCCTTTTCTCCTTTCGGGGCGTCCGTGCCGTTTTGGCCGGACGCCCCGTTTTCGCGTTTTCAGCAGAAAAGAAAAAGGTGTCAGCAGGATCGTTCTGAACTGCACCCCATTTGTTAGACAGTATGATATACTATCTAACAAGTGGGGTGTTTTACTATGCCAAAGGGAGTACCAAACAAACGGTATACGCCGGAATTCAAAAAGTTGGTCGTGGAAACCATGCAGAAGGAAAAGCTGAGCTACAGTGAGACGGCAAGACAGTTTGAGGTCAATGGTCACAACCGCATTGCTGCATGGGAACGGATCTATCTGGAGGAAGGCCCGGAAGGCTTCGCCATCGAACGGCGTGGCCGCGGCAGTAAGGGGCGTCCACCAAAGCAGTTGCCAAAGCAGGTAGAAGAAGATCTGCTGGCCGAAGTGCAGCG
>DHKA01000055.1:32481-32870 GCA_002404605.1 Clostridiales bacterium UBA4706
ACTTTCTACTACCATCTGAAGCGAATACAGAAAGCAGACAAATACGCATCTGTTAAGGAAGAAATCACAACGATTTATCACGAAAACAGGGGCCGGTACGGCTATCGCAGGATCACGACAGAGCTTCGCAAGCGCAATTTCCTCCTGAACCACAAGACTGTCCAGCGGCTTATGAAGGAGCTTGGCTTAGTTTGCCGTGTCAGAATGAAAAAATATCGCTCTTATAAGGGAGAAGTGGGCAAAATCGCGCCAAATTTGCTGAATCGGGATTTCCATGCGGACAAGCCGAACCAGAAATGGGTCACCGATGTGACGGAGTTCAGTTTGTTTGGAGAGAAGCTCTATCTCTCGCCCATCCTTGATCTGTGCAGCAGCGATCTGGTCAGCTA
>DHKA01000077.1:0-8721 GCA_002404605.1 Clostridiales bacterium UBA4706
TTCTGGAAGCCGCGCTCCGCATAAAACTCCTGCTCACCGGCGGTGAAAACGAACTCGTTGCCGCACTCTTTGCATACCAGGGTCTTGTCCTCGTACATTTGCTGATCCTCTCTTTGATTCTGCCCTTGGGCTTGATATTGCGTTCAGCTTTCGCTGTTGTCGCCTAAAGAAGTTATCCGGGAGAGCTTGCGCCGGATCCGCTGCACGGCATTGTCGACCGCTTTCTCGGAGTGGCCGCTGGCCGCAGCCATGGAGCAGTAAGACTGTCCGTCTAAATAGAGATGAAGTATCTTCTGCTCAAAGGGTGACAAGCACCGGGAAAATGTCTGGAAAAATTCGTCTGCGCGCTCTCTCGCCAAAACCTGCTCTTCCGGGGTTCTCCGTAAATCAAGGGCTGCATACGTACCGAGACGAATGCTTTCGCTGCCGAACGCATCCTCCAGCGATACGCCGCTGTTGAGAGGGATATGCTTCAAGCGAGACGCCGATTTGATCGCGCTGAAAATCCGGCGCTGGATGCATAGCTCCGCATATGCCTTAAAGGGCACGCCCTGCAAAGGTCTGTATTCGCGGATCGCAGAGAGAAGGCCGAGCATTCCCTCCTGCGTGAGATCCTCGCTGTCACCTCCGGCAAGAAAATACGGTCTTGCACAGATACGGACAAGCTGACTGTATCGAGCAGCTAACGCATCTTCCGCCCCGGCGCAGCCGGAAACAGCCATTTGCTGCAGTTGCTCATCGCTGAAGCACTGAAAATCTTCCATAAAAAAACCATTTTATAAACGGATTATATTAGTTTTTACCAATAAAGTCAAGAGAATTATGAAATAGTTATGAAGCTATTTCCAAAATTTCCGCTTGATTTAGAGGCTGAGCTGCTGCTGACCATGAAACGGGATGCCAAGATGCTCATATGCCTTCTGCGTAACGCAGCGTCCCCGTGGCGTTCGCGTGAGAAACCCCTGCTGCAGAAGGTATGGTTCATAGACGTCCTCGAGTGTAACGGACTCCTCGTTGATCGTCGCCGCGAGCGTCTCCACGCCGACCGGACCGCCGGAATAAAACTCGATGATGCTGCGCAACATACGCCGGTCCAGCGCGTCGAGACCGAGATGGTCAATTTCGAGCCGATTGAGCGCTTTGTCTGCAACATCGCGCGTTATCACGCCGTCGGCGGTCACCTGTGCAAAATCACGCACGCGACGCAAAATGCGGTTGGCGATGCGCGGCGTGCCGCGGCTGCGGCGGGCGATCTCCATTGCGCCCTCCGGCTCCACCTCTATGCCGAGGATGCCGGCGCTGCGCATGGCGATTTTGCAAAGCTCCTCCGGAGTGTAAAGCTCGAGCCTTGCGACAACGCCGAAACGGTCGCGCAGCGGCGCAGAGAGCTGGCCGGAGCGTGTCGTTGCGCCGATTAGCGTGAATTTCGGAAGATCAAGCCGGATGGAATTCGCGGAAGGACCCTTGCCGATGATGATATCAATGGCGAAATCCTCCATGGCGGGATAGAGGATCTCCTCTACCGCGCGGTTCATGCGGTGGATCTCGTCCACGAAGAGGATATCATTCTCCTGCAGATTCGTAAGCAGCGCCGCAAGATCGCCGGGCTTCTCAATGGTCGGCCCTGAGGTGATGCGCATGTTTACGCCCATCTCGTTGGCAATAACGGCGGCAAGCGTCGTTTTGCCGAGGCCCGGAGGACCGTGGAGAAGAACATGGTCCAGCGATTCTCCACGCATTTTTGCTGCTTGAATGAAAATGCGGAGGTTTTCCTTTGCACGCTCCTGCCCAATATATTCGTTCAGAAACCGCGGGCGGAGGGAGCCCTCGCCGGCATCCTCCGGCAAGGAAACGGAACGGGTTATCAGTTCACCCTCCTGCTCCGCATCCGAAAAGCTGATCGCCAAGCTGCTCCACCTCCCTTTACTTCATCATTTTTTTCAGCCCCTGCCGCACGATGTCCTCGACGGAGAGATTCTGAATGTCTAGCCCCTTCAGCGCCGCGGCGATCTCGTTTCCGCCGTAGCCGAGCACACCGAGCGCCGCCGCCGCGTCGGAGAGCTTGTTTCCGCCGGATACCGCCGCGGGGGTATATGCGCCGGATGAGCCGAAGGAGCTGTCCCCGACGGCGCCGCCGGAAAACTTATCTTTCAACTCAAGGATCACGCGCTGCGCGATCTTTTTTCCGATGCCGGGCGCTGCCGTCAGCGCCTTCTCGTTGCCGGAAAGAATGGCAAGCGATAGCGACTCCGGCGTATTCGCGGATAGGATCGCCTGCGCCGCCTTTGCGCCGACGCCGGAAACTCCCGTCAGCAGCTCAAAGCTGCGCTTTTCCTCTGCGCTCGTAAAGCCGTAAATATCAAAGCAGTCTTCCCGGATGATCGTACAGGCATAAAACCGGGCTTTGTCTCCAATGCGAACACGGGAGAGCGAGTTTGCAGTCGTGTTGACGGCGTAGCCGACACCGCCGCAGTCCACGACCGCAACGGAACCGTCAATCAGGGAAACGACGCCTTCTATATAGTAGAACATAGGTTTGAGTCTCCTTCCCGATTTAAGAGAGACGTAGAACTGCGCGCATGGCAGAGCGCAATGGCTACCGCGTCCGCCGCATCGTCCGGCCGCGGAACAGCGGTCAGATGCAGGATCCGGCGCACCATGTCCATGACCTGCCGCTTTTCCGCCTTGCCGTACCCGACAACCGCCTGCTTTACCTGCATGGGCGTATACTCGTATACCGGTACGCCGCAGCGAAACGCACAGAGCAATATGACGCCGCGGGCATGCGCCACGGGTATGCCGGTCGTAATGTTTTTGCTGAAAAAAAGCTCTTCGATCGAGATCGCATCCGGATCGCAGGAGCGGATCAGTTCCTCCAGATCCGAATAGATCTGATCGAGCCGCAACGAGAGCGGCGTATGCGCCGGCGTGGTGATGATGCCGCAGGAGAGCATTCTCTGCTGTGCGCCGGACGTTTCCAGCAGCCCGAAGCCGACAGTAGCAACGCCAGGATCAATGCCGAGAATCTTCATACCGCTCCCCTTTCCCATCTTATCTATATTATCATATAACCGCTTTTCTGGCAATGGTTTTTGCCGGGGGCACTTGAGAGAAGAAAAAACGGGTTGGATACGTTCCAACCCGCTTTTATGGCTTCAGAGGATCATTTCTGCTCAGACCAGATACGCGAGGAAAATAGGATCCCGGCAATGCCGGCTACGGTATCGACCATCGCCGCAAACCAGAGCTGGTAGGTAACACCAAGCAGTGCAAGAATGAGCAGGATCGCTTTGACGGCAAGAACGGCCAGCAGGAGCTGCCGGACTGTGGAACGCGTGGCTTTTGCCGCGTCGATCGCGCCCGCGATGGGGGAAGCCGTCTTGTCCATGATCACTGCGCTGCCCGTCTGCATGGAAGCCTCGGACGCAAGACCATCAACGCACACGCCGATGTCCGCCGCGTTAAAACAGGCAGTATCGCCGTTTGCCTCGCCCATATACAAAACGCTGTTGACGGGGAAACGCTCCTTGATCTCCTGGATCTTTTCCAGCCGGTCCATCGGCATGCACTGCGCATAATACTCGCGGATGCCGGCGGAAACGGCGGCAGTACGGGTCTTTTCCGGGCTGTCTGCCGAGAGCATGATGCACTCGCATCCCGCGCCGGCCACAGCGCTGAAAGAGGCTCTGGCATCGTCGCGGATCGTATCGGAAAGATAGATGCAGCCGGCGTACTGATCGTTGACAGCCATATATACTGTAACGCCGTCCCCAACGGGATCTGTTACGGTGACGCCGTTTTTCTCCATATATGCCGCATCGCCCATGCGGATGTCGATCCCGTCGATCACGGCAGTGATGCCGTCGGGTTCTTCGGTAAATTCCTCAATAAGAGAGGCATCGATCGCCTGTCCGTACGCTTTGGCAATGGATGCGGCAACGGCGGTGGAGGAGCCGGATTCGGCATGCGCCGCGACCTTGAGAAGAACAGCAGGATCAAGCCGCTCCGATTTCACGGAGGACACGCGGTAAAACCCGGTGGAGAGCATTTCGTCCTTGTCGAATACGACTGCTCCGGCGCGGGAGAGACCGTTCAGAATAAAAGCGTCCTTTACGACAACGCCGCTTTGCAGCGAGCGGAAAAGTCCGGCAAGGTACATAAACGGCAGCGGCGCGAGAAAAGCTGTCGGACAGGAGATGATGAGCAGTACGAGTGCGCGGTGGATGGCCTCCTCGGTCGGCACGGTGGAAAAGATCAGAAGGAGAAGCGCGATGAGAACGCTGATGCCAAGAGCGAACGGAGCATAAACTCTCGCATATCGCTCTACGGAATCGGTTTCGGGACCATAGACGGCTTCCGGATCAGAAACGGCGTCGATCGCATGCGCGAAAACGGAATCCGACGCAGTGCCGAGCACCGTGCAGCGAACCGCGGCGCTGTTGTTAACAGCCCCCGCGGGTATTTTCTGCCCGGCTGTGACTTCGCGCCGGGCGGCATGCCCGAAGATTGGGGCAAGATCCAGCGTGGCGGAGCCTTCCAGAATTTCAAGGTCTGCTGGGGCGCGCTGGCCCCGCTCAAGAATAAGGATATCGCCGAGCTGGACTTCTTCCGGTGAAATGGCGGATTTCTCCTCGCCGCGGAGCACCGTAACGCTTGCCACATAGGGATCCACACGGTCACGGTAGCTGGATTTCGTAAGCGCCGAGGCATACGAGCGAACGATAAATCCCGCCTGATAGATCAACATGACGGCGGCCGCTTCATACCCTTCGTTGATCGTGAACGCAAGGATCGCCGCGATCGAAACAAGGAGTTCTTCACCAAGGCAGCGTTCCTTAACAAGCCGGACACAGGCTCGGTACAGCACGTCAAAGCCGCTGATCAGCGTGCTGAGAAGCAGCAAGATGAGCGATATGCCGTCTCCAAGGCGCAGAAAGAGACCGAGACAGAGCAAAACGGCGGCAACGCCCAGCCGGACAAATAAAAGTTTGTCTACTCCGTACCAGGTGATCCCACCGGGAGAGACGTTAGCGCTCCCGCTTTCTCCTTCTGTTTTCTTCTTGAAAAGTTCTTTCATATCGTTAACCCCATCCTATGGTCCCGTTATATTCCACTTTACATAATAGTATATCATCTACATGCCAAAAAGCAACCGCGATTTTAAGTTTTTCAAAAAAAGGTCACGGGAGTTTCTTTCGGCATACGATGGGCTGAGAGCTATGCTCTCTATCCGGAAATTTGGAGGAATCGTTTTGAATAGTAAGGAATCCGCAGCGGCCGTCTGCGGATATAAATGCGGCGCTCTGCCTTCCTGCGCGCCGCTGGCGGTCGGATTTGTTCCCGCACAGGAGAACGCGCAGGCCCAATATGAGCCGGACAAAGCGCTTGCGCGCGGCACACTGTTTCCGGGGCTGGATCTGCCGCTTGGGAACATGGTCAACGACGCGGCGCCGAACGTTCCGCTTGCCGAGCTCATGGCGATCGACTTTGCCGCGCACGATCTTTCGCTGTATCTCGATACGCACGCCGGCGACGCGGAAGCGTTCGCCGCCTATCAGGATCTGCTCCGGCTCGCCGAGGAAGGCGCGCAGCGCTATGCAAAACTCTATGGACCGATCACCAAGCGGGATCTTCTGAACGCGGAAACGTATACCTGGCTGAAAAGCCCCTGGCCGTGGGAATACCGCGGCGGTACGGAGGGTTGACGCATGTTTATTTATAAGAAGAATCTTCAGTACCCGGTGCGGATTGCCAATCCGAATCCGGCGCTTGCCAAGGTCATCATCTCGCAGTACGGCGGGCCGAACGGCGAGCTCGGCGCATCGCTCCGCTATCTGAGCCAGCGCTTTGCCATGCCGAGCGACGAAGTCAAGGGGATCCTCACCGACATCGGCACGGAAGAGCTTGGGCATCTGGAAATGGTCGGCTCGATCGTCCACCAGCTCACGCGGAATCTGACGCCGGAGGAGATCAAGGCGCAGGGCTTTGACGCTTACTTTGTTGATCATACCCTCGGCGTATTTCCGCAGGCCGCGGCGGGCGTGCCGTGGAACGCCATCGGCATCGGCGTCAGCGGCGATGTGATCGCCGATCTCACGGAAGACCTTGCCGCCGAACAGAAGGCGCGTGCCACCTACGATAACATTCTCCGTCTCTCGGACGATCCCGATGTAAACAACGTCATCCGTTTCCTGCGCGAGCGGGAGGTCGTCCATTTTCAGCGCTTCGGCGAGGCGCTCGGTCTCGTGACGGAAAAACTCAACCAAAACAACGTTTACTATATGAATCCGGCGTTCTCTGGGCGCTGATGCAGAGAGAAAACGGCGGCGGAAACGTCATTCCACCGCCGTTTTCCCCTCAAGCCGAAGCCGGGCGAGGATCTCTTCATCCGCCGGGCAGAAATCGTAGCTCTCGATCTCCTCCGGCATGATCCAGCAGATGGCGTTATGCTCCAAAAGCCGCGGCACTCCGTCCGTGATCTTCGCATGGAACAGCGTTAAGTGGATGGTGAGATCGGGATAAACATGCGTCAGCTCCATATATACATCGCCGACGGAGACAGTAACGCCAAGTTCCTCCCGGCATTCGCGCGTGAGGGCTTCTCTCTTCGTTTCCCCCGGCTCGACCTTGCCGCCGACAAATTCCCAGAGCAGTCCCCTCGCCTTGTGCGCCGGACGCTGGCAAATGAGAAAACGCTGCGGGTTTTCCGTATCGCGGACAAGCGCTGCAACAACTTCAACCATGATCTTATCCTCAGTGTTTTTATTTTATGGTAGACGCTTCGGCGCAAAAAGTCAAGGAACCGGACGAAGATAACGGAATAGAATAAAGAGGAAAAACGTTACCGGAAAGGGCTGATTTTGCCATGCAATCGATCGTTCCTCTGGGTGAAATGACACCCGGTACACAGGGCATCATAGCGGAAATTCTTCCGGAATGCGCCTTGAGCCGCCGCCTTCTCGATCTTGGATTTACGGAAGGCGCAAAAATACGGTGCCTCTTTCGCAGTATGTTCGGCGATCCGACGGCCTATGAGATCTGCGGCACGGTGATCGCGCTTCGTGCCGAGGATAGCGCCTCCGTGCTCGTCCGGCTGTCCGACGGAGCGAGGACATAATGGCGGAAATCTACCGTTTTGCGCTGGTGGGCAACCCGAACGTCGGGAAAAGCTCGCTTTTCAACGCACTGACCGGTCTGCACCAGCATACCGGAAACTGGCCCGGGAAAACGGTTGCGACAGCAGCGGGAACTTGCAGCATCGACGGGACTTTCATTGAGCTCATTGATTTGCCGGGAACGTATTCCCTCTCCGCGCATTCGCCGGAGGAAGAGGTCGCGGCGGAGTATATTGCCTTCGGCAGCGCCGACGCGGTGATCGTTGTCTGCGATGCCACGGCACTCGAGCGAAATCTCTATCTTGCGCTGCAGGTCATGGAGATCACAGACCACGTTGTCGTGTGCGTGAATCTGATGGATGAGGCGAAAAAGCGTGGCATCACCGTGGATCTTCCGCGGCTATCGCAAATACTCGGCGTGCGTGTTGTAGGAACGAACGCGCGGCAGAAGAAAACACTCCCTCCCCTGCTGCGCGCGGCGATTGCCTCCGCGCGGGAAAAGCGCCGCAAATCGCTTCCGGTGCGCTATGGCGAAGCGATCGAGACGGGGCTCTTTTCAATCGGGGCGCGGCTGGATGAGCTGCTTCCCGGAGGTTTGCCGAATCACCGTTGGATCGCAATGCAGCTTCTGCTCGGCGGCAATATCGCTTTTCACGCGCTGGAGAAAAAGCTCGGGCGACCGCTGGCGGAGGATTCTTTCCTTTCGGAAGCTGTCCGTCTTGGCCGGGAACGTATCGACCGTGCCGGAGAAAATGTGGAAGCGGCCGCAGCAACGGCTATTCTTCGCCGCGCAGCCGACATTGCGGCGGAGGTCGTTTCATCGCCGCATCAAAACGGCTTCTCCCGCGACCGGAAGGCCGACCGTATTCTGACCGGAAGAAAATTTGGCGTTCCGATCATGCTGCTGTTGCTGCTGATCCTCTTTTATCTGACGGTACAGGGCGCAAACTACCCATCGGCGCTTCTCTCTTCCGCGCTGTTTGGATTTGGCGATATTCTCTCGCGCTGGCTGCTCGCCGCCGGCCTTCCTCTCTGGCTGCATGATGCGCTGATCCTCGGCGTATATCGGGTGACCGCATGGGTCGTATCGGTCATGCTGCCACCGATGGCGATCTTCTTTCCGCTGTTCACGTTCCTTGAAGATGTCGGCTATCTGCCGCGTATGGCGTTTAATCTCGATAGGCCGTTTGAACACTGCCGCGCGTGCGGCAAACAGGCGCTTACAATGGCGATGGGCTTCGGCTGCAATGCCGCAGGTGTTGTCGGCTGCCGCATTATCGATTCACCCCGCGAGAGGCTGCTTGCCATGCTCACAAACAGCTTCGTCCCATGCAATGGGCGCTTTCCGATATTGATCTTCCTGCTCGGCGCTTTCTTTTCCGCGGGCGATCCCATCGTGTCTGCGCTTATGCTGACGGGTGTCGTATGTCTTGGCGTTGCTGCGACGTTTGGCGCAACACGGCTTTTATCCGCTACTGTGCTGCGCGGAGAGTCATCTTCCTATGTTCTGGAGCTGCCGCCATACCGAAAGCCACAGCTCGGAAAGATCCTTGTCCGCTCGCTCCTTGACCGGACGGTGTTCGTGCTGGGGCGGGCCGCCGCCGTT
>DHKA01000077.1:8744-11225 GCA_002404605.1 Clostridiales bacterium UBA4706
GTTGCAGCGCCCGCCGGTCTGATCCTCTGGCTGCTTGGCAATATTTCCGTCGGGAATGTCTCCCTGCTGCGGTATCTGTCGGACGCGATCGATCCGGTCGGCCAGTTTCTTGGAATGGACGGCGTGATACTGCTGGCCTTTGTCCTGGGTTTCCCTGCCAATGAAACGGTGATCCCCATCGCCATGATGATCTATATGGCCGGGGGTACGCTCAGCCGGACGCTCTCTGTCTCGGCAATGAGCGAGATATTGCTTGCAAACGGCTGGACAGGAACTACAGCGGCGTGTGTCATTGTGTTTACGCTGCTGCACTGGCCGTGCTCCACAACGCTTCTCTCCATAAAAAAGGAAACCGGCAGCTGGAAGTGGACGGCGCTCGCCGCCGTGTTCCCGACGCTCTGCGGCGCGCTTCTGTGTATGCTCATAAATCTTGTTTTTCACTGACTGCGGTGATTTATAGCGGCAGTAAAAAAATCAGCCTACGGCGGTGCATCGCTGTAAGCTGATTTCTTTATTCGGTTATCTTCTGGAGATATTCCTTGATGATCTCCTTGTAATCGTCGAGATTGCGCTCGACAGCGTTTTTCAAAAATCGCCGGGGCTTTTGCGGGTAGCCCATGCGGAACTCTCCGGTCAGCGGATCGCGATAAACCCAGCGCTCCTTCGGCGTTCCGCCTCCTCCGACGGCGTATTTGCCGGTTCCTTCGTGGACGTAGACCGCGTAATTAACGTTTGTCCCGACCTCGACGGAATCTCCGTCTACCTGATGGGCTATACTGGAACGCAAGCGCCCGGTATCGACCGCGCCCACGTCCGTGATCTCGTCCTTCACGTCGCCCTCGGCCTGTATGCCGACGGCTTCGAGCGCACGCAGTTTCTGCTCGGCGGTGGCTTTCAGGACATCGGCGGCGTTGTCATAGAGTTTATAGACGAACGGCATGGCTCAAAGATTAAACGGAACAATGGCTTTTATCTCTTTTAGGTACTTTACAGCTTTTTTTATCGTGCTGTTCTCACAGAGATATTCAATCCCCTTTGGTGTTATCATGCATTCTTTAACGCTTGCAATATAAGCCGTTGACAAATTATCCATCGTCACGATTTCAACACCGTCAATGTATCCGTCTTTTGATAGATTGTACATGATATACTGCCAGTACCTTTCGTTTACCCGTAAAAGGCAGCTTTCCGGTCTAAGCATTTTAGGGTCAATATCTGTGCCGCTTTTCAGACATTGGTAGAGATATGCCAATATCTGATAGACGATCACATAGTAGTCATCTTTTGCCATAATCAACCAACCCCGATGCTTTTCAGATATTCCTCGTATTCCGGCGGAATACCGATGTCGTAGTTTTCGTAATAGTGTAGGAACTCGTAAGGGAAAACGAAATCGCCATCTTCAAAGATTCCAGCGTGCAGTTTCTCCCCCGTGAAAAAGTCGTGCGACGGAAGAGTAGTCAATCCGGCATCCAAAGACCTAATATGGTCTATAACCTTTTGTTTCGGGATAGTGTTTTTGAATTTCCGGTAATCGTCGAAGTTTTCATTGCTGTCCTCATACGGAAGCCCTTTAAAATATCCGAAGTCCATTTATTTTCTTCTCCCCCTTTCATTTGGTTTATAGTCTCGCATGCACCCTTTGTTTCTCTTGCCTACCTGGATCCGGCCATTCGGGAATATATATAGCGTATCGGTCGGAGCTTTAACTATAACGCCGATAGCATTTGCCAGTTCTTCCGCAAAGCAGTACTCTTCCCCGGTCTTTTTTCCGGTGTTGCATGAAAGCAGCCGAATGTTCTGCTTGTTCCAGCCGTCCATATGACGGATGACAGATGCCAATAGGCGCGGGGACATATTCGTTTCAAGCGTCCCGTATCCTACCGCCGTCGGCGAGCCGTGCATAGCTACGTCGAAGAAAGTTTTTAACGGCTTGACGGCCTTGATATTTTCGGAAAGCGGGTCATCTTTCGGGAACGCGGCAAAGCCGTTTTCTAAATGAATTATACCGCCGGAAGCGATTTTATTCAAGTCGTCTCTGGCGTCTGCACCGAAGAATTTCAGTGTTTCTTCGTCATCCGCAGCGTTCGCTGCCGCCGCCTCTTCATTGAGACGCTTTAGCCACTCGTTGTATGTTTCCCTCTTGCGCTCATGCCCTTTGATGAATGCTTTCAGAGCACAGCGGCAATTATAAATGTTCCAGCCGGACGCACCGAGCGAAGTATCGCCGGGGAACATCAGCTTTTCACCGCCTACGATGAACGGCTCTGTTACGCCGACGTGCTGACCGTCTGCTTTGCCGTGCCATTCGCGGGTACGATGGTCTTTTGTGGCGATCCACTCCCGCTGCACTTCGATGCCCATCTCTGCGGCCTTTTCATACGTCGCCTGTCGGCCGCCGTTTTCGGCGGCGGTGACGGCGGTACGTGCGGCGCGGATGGCGCTTTCGATGCTCATGTCAACAATTCGGCGTCGGAGGTC
>DHKA01000078.1 GCA_002404605.1 Clostridiales bacterium UBA4706
CCGATGAGCTTGTCGGCGCGGTGACGCGCGCGGCAGGACTTGCAGTCGAGCAGAGGGTCGGAGAAGCTCGAAACATGGCCGGTCGTCACCCACGTCTGCGGGTTCATGATGATGGCGGCGTCAAGACCGACGTTGTACGGGCTCTCCTGCACGAACTTCTTGAGCCACGCCTTCTTGACGTTGTTCTTGAACTCCACACCGAGCGGACCGTAGTCCCAGGAGTTGGCAAGGCCGCCGTAAATTTCGCTTCCGGCGTAGACGAAGCCGCGGTTCTTGCAGAACGCTACGATCTTGTCCATGGTTTTCTCGTTATGATCCATATTTCTTTCCTTTCTCCCGCGGCCGGCTGCCGCAGGATAAAATAATAACTTATGTAGTGTACCACGCCGCGGCCCGATGTACAAGCCGCGGCGTGGATTTTTCTTTATCGGATAAACCGGTCGTTGCGCGAAACGATCTTCACGCGGCGGCTCGCCGCAAGGAATACGATGACAATGAACACGATAAAGATGAGACCGCTGTAGTCAAATTCGAGCGAGGCGAGAAAGTCGTACATGCCGTGGATCAGCACGGGCAGCCACAGCGCCCGGCGGCGGCAGACGCGCTCGCCAACAAGATCGCCCTCGTTCGCGTAGCGCCGCGCCGCGCCGTACCAGATGCCCATGAAAACGCCGAAGCAGGCATGACCCGGCACCGCCGTCACCGCGCGCACCAGCGCCGTGCCGAAACCGTACATGGCGACATATCCGATGTTCTCCCACAGCGCAAAGCCGAGCGAGACGAACACTGCGTACACCACGCCGTCAAACTGGCAGTTGAAATTCGGGCTGCGCCACGTCCGCCAACGGAGCAGCAGCAGTTTGAAGCCCTCCTCCGAGAGCGCCACAACGATGAAGTTGGAAAGGATCAGATAGCCGAGATCGGTCTCGTCAAAGAACGAGAGCAGGATATCCTCGCCGATCGTCTCGGTCACGATGGCGAGCGCCGTGGCGATCACGCCGAAAACGAGCAGTGAGACCAAAAGCCCCGCCGGTTCCTTTTCCAGCCGGTCGGCGCGGTAGACCTGGGTCATCAGTATCACCGCCGGTATCACCGCCGCGGCGATCAGCACGGGATCCATTTCGCTTATGGTGGAGAGCATTGCATTTCCCCCTCTTATTTCTTATTTCTTTGTCATTTTTATAGCATACACCGCAGCGGATTGCAAGGAGCTTCCAAAGCACTTGTTATCAGATCAAGCGCTTGATATAATAGATGCGTTATAGAGAAAAGGCCCCCTTGTGCAAAGGGGGGCTGTCAGCCGTCAGACTGGCTGAGGGATTGTTCTCTTTCGGAACACTCTGCGCTCTGCAATCCCTCCGTCAAAACCTGCGGTTTTGCCACCTCCCTTTACACAAGGGAGGCTTGCGTCGATTGACAAGGGCACACGCGGTTCTACCGGGCGGAAATGCCCTCATATGGCGTCATAGCCCTTGTGAATACACAAAGTATTCTCTGCGGGCTTTTCCTAATCTGAGAGCATTTCTGCTCCGGCAGAACTGCTTCGCATCGGACAGCCTTGGATTTTTGAGGGATTTTTGTTCTTCTTTGGCGACGGCGGGCTATCGCCCGCCGAGACAAAAAGGGCAAAAAGCACCGAAAAGGCTGGCTGTCCGACGTGCGTGCCCTTGTCAATCGACGCTTCTATAAGGAATTTATTGGATGCAAAGGAGGGAGCGCCATGCTGCGGCTGATCCTGGGCCGTGCCGGAACGGGCAAGACCGCGCTTTTATTCTCCGAGATCGCGCGCCGCTGCGCCGCCAGGCAGTCCGGCAGCTTTCTCATCGTACCGGAGCAGTACAGCCACGAGGCCGAGCGCGAGCTCGCGCAGCGCTGCGGCGACACGGCGAGCCTTTATGCCGAGGTGCTCTCGTTTTCGCGCCTTGCCCACCGCGTAGCCATTGGCTGCGGTGGGAGCGGGCGCATCTACATGGATAAGCCCGGCCGCTTTCTCCAGCTCTCGCTCGCGCTCGAGCAGATCGGCGGCGCGCTCACCGTCTACGGCGGCAGCGCCCGCTCGCCGGAGCGGATGGTGCAGCTTCTCTCGGCGCTCGACGAGCTGCATTTCGGCTGTGCCGCGCCCGACGCGCTGCGCAAAGCCGCCGGGAACGCCACCGCCGCCCTCTCGGACAAGCTGCGCGACCTCGCGCTCTTGCAGGAAGCGCTCGACGCACTCTCCGCGCAGTCCGGCGCCGATCCAGCCGGGCGGCTCGATGTGCTCGCAGAGCAGCTTCCGGCCTGCACGTGGCTTTGCGGCGCAAAATTTTATATCGACGGCTTCACAGACTTCACTGCGCAGGAGCGGCGCGTCATCCGCGCGCTTCTGCCGCTCGCAGATGTAACGGTCTGTCTCACGTGCGATGATCCCGCGTCCGGCAGCGAGGTGTTCTCCCTCGCCCGGCGCACGGTGCGCGCGCTGCGCGACGCCGCCGCCGAGGATGGCATAGATGCGGAGATCGTCTCCGTGCCGCGCGGCGGGGGGCGCGCGCCTATGGCGTTCCTCGAGGAAAACATTTTCGGCTGGACGGACGAAACGCGCGACGCCGCCGGGAGCATCCGGCTCGTGCGTGCCTCCGGCGTCGCGGCGGAGTGCGAGCTCGCCGCGGCGGAGATGCGGCGGCTCGTGCGCGAAACGTCCTGCCGCTGGCGCGACATTGCCGTCGCGGTGCGCGGCTTTGAGGATTACCGCGCCCCGCTGGAAGAGGCGTGCCGCCGCGCCGGTGTGCCGCTCTATGCGAGCGCGCGCACCGATATTTTCACCCGCCCGCTCCCGGCGCTCGTCGCCGCGGCGTTCGATATTCTCGCGGACGGCTGGAGCTATGAAAGCGTATTTACGTATCTCAAAACCGGTCTGACCGGCATCTCCCGCGCCGACTGCGACGCGCTGGAAAACTATGTCCTTCTCTGGTCGCTGCGCGGTACGGCCTGGACGCGCGAGGAACCCTGGCGGCAGCACCCGGACGGCTTCGGCGGAAAACCGACGCCGGAGAGCGACGCGCTTCTCGAAAAGCTGGACGCGCTCCGCCGGAACGTGGCCGCGCCGCTCGCGGCGCTGGAACGGCGCGGAAAAGAGGCGGCCGACGCGCGCGGGCAGTGCGCCGCGCTCGCGGCATTCTGGGAGGACATTTCCCTGCCGGAGCATCTGGAAGAGCGCTCTCTCGCGCTCGAAGAGGCCGGAGAGCTTCAGACCGCGGCGGAATACCGCCAGCTCTGGGAGCTGATGGTTTCGGCGCTTGAGCAGTGCGAGGCCATCCTCGGCGACATGCCGCTCTCGCAGGAGGATTTCGGGCGTCTCTTCCGCCGGATGCTCTCGCAGTACGACATCGGCACGATCCCCGTCGCGCTCGACCGCGTGACCGCCGGAGACTTTGACCGCATGCGGCGGCGCAGCATCCGCCATCTGCTCGTGCTGGGCGCGTCCGACGACCGTCTGCCGCGCGTTTCCGATACCCCCGGCGTGTTCACCGACACCGAACGCGAGGAGCTGCGCGCGATGGACATTGAGCTTTCCGGCGGCGACGACGAGCTCGACCGCGAATTCAATCTCATCTACAACGTCCTCACGCTGCCCGCGGAAAGCCTTTACGTAAGCCGCAGCGCGTTTTCCCCTGATGGGAGCGAGACGCGCCCATCGTTCGTCGCCGACCGGATCGCCCGGCTGTTCTCGCTCAAAGAGGAGAGCGGCGACATGCGCGCGGCAAGAGCGCAGTCTCTCTCCGGTGCGCTGGAGCTTGCCTGCGCCGGGGATGGCGCCGCGCGGGAGTATTTTGCCGCCCGCGGGGAGAGCGAGCGTATCGCCGCCATCGAAAAGGCGGCGGAAGAGGTGCGCGGCGCGCTCTCGCGCGAGAGCGTGACGGCGCTGTACGGACGGGAGATGCATCTCACCGCCTCGCGCATCGACAACTTTGCCTCCTGCCGGTTCCAGTATTTTCTGCGCTACGGCCTGCGCGCCAAGCCGCGCCAGAGCGCGCGGTTCGACCCGCCGGAGCTCGGCACCTTCCTGCACTATCTGCTCGAGCACGTCGCGCGCGATGCCGCTTTGCAGGGCGGCTTTGCCGCCGTGGACGACGACGCCGTGGCGCGTCTCGCGGAGAAATACGTCCGCGAATACGTCCGCACCGAGCTGGAGGACTTCCGTGAAAAGAGTCCCCGGTTCGTATATCTCTTCCGCCGTCTGACGGAAACGGCGCGGCGCGTCGTGCTCGATACGGCGCGGGAGCTGCGCGTTTCGGATTTCCGCCCGCTCGATTTTGAGCTCAATTTCTCCGACGACAAGGACATGCCGCCGGTGTCGCTCGGAAGCGGGGACGGTTCGCTCGTGCTCAACGGCGTTGCCGACCGCGTGGACGGCTGGGAGCACGACGGAAAGCTCTATCTTCGCGTTGTGGACTATAAGTCCGGCGTGAAGAGCTTTTCGCTCACGGACGTCTGGTACGGCATGGGATTGCAGATGCTGCTTTATCTCTTCACGCTGGAGAAAAACGGCGCGGCGCGCTATGGGAAGGAGATCGTCCCGTCCGGCGTGCTGTACGTTCCTGCGCGGGACGTGCTCGTCTCCGCACCGGAACGGCTCTCGGACGAAGATATCGTAAAGGAGAAGGCCAAACGCCTTCGCCGCAGCGGGCTGCTGCTCGCCGAGGACGATGTGCTGCACGCCATGGAGCACGGCGATGCGCCGCAGTATCTCCCCGTATCGGTCAACCGCGCCGGGGAATATACCGGCGACGCGCTCGCCTCCGCCGCGCAGCTCGGAGAACTTTCGCAATTTCTCGAGAAAACGCTTACGGACATGGCGCGCGAGCTGCACCGCGGCAGCATCGCCGCCGACCCGTGGTTCAAGACCGAGCAGGACAACGCCTGCCGCACCTGTGATTTTTACGACGCCTGCCGCTTCAGTGAAAAGACGGACGGCTGGCGGTTCAAAACATCGCTCAAAGCGCCCGAATTCTGGGCGCGGCTCGAAAAGGGAGAGGAGGATCCGCCGTGCCGCTGACACCGTATCAGGAGCTCGCCGCCGAAAGCCGCGGCGGAGCGCGGCTCGTCTCCGCCGCCGCCGGTTCGGGCAAGACCAAGGTCCTCGTCGAACGGCTCATGCGCTATGTAGACCGCGGCGCGGACATCGACGACTTTCTCGTTATCACCTATACCCGCGCCGCCGCGGGCGAGCTGCGCAGCCGCATTCTCTCCGCGCTCGGCGAGCGCATCGCCGCCGATCCGATGAACCGCCGTCTCCGGCGGCAGACGGAGCTGTGCTGCCGCGCCTCCATCGGCACGATCGACAGTCTGTGCGGCCGGTTTCTGCGGGAGAATACCCACCTTGCCGGTATCTCGCCGGATTACCGCGTCATCGAGCCGGACCGTGCCGGGGAGATCCGCGCCAACGTGCTCGACCGGCTGCTCGAAAAGCTCTACGACCGGCTCGACGACGATCCCGGTGCCAAAGCGCTCGTCGATTCGTTCGGCGCCGGGCGGAACGACGATAAGCTCGCCGCGCTCATTCTTCGTCTGCACGACGCCGTGCAGAGCCACGCCGATCCCGCCGCATGGCTCGATAGCCAGCGCGCCGCGCTCGCCGTGCCGGAGGGAACGGACGCCGGGGAGACCGCATGGGGCCGGTATCTTCTCTCGCGCACGGCGGCTCAGGCGGAATACTGGGCCGCGCGCATCGGCGCGCTGCGCGCCGCGCTCGCGCAGCCGGGGCGCGAAGCTCTCGAAAAAGCCTACGCCGACAGTCTTGACGTCACTGCCGAGGGGCTGCGGAACATGGCGCGGGCGGCCTCGCTCGGCTGGGAGGCCGCACGGAGCGCCTGCACCGTTGAATTCCCGCGCATCGGTATATACAAAGGCGAGGATCCGCTCGCGCAGAGCGTCAAGTCCGCGCGCACCGACTGCAAAAAGGCATGCGACAAATGGAGGCACACGTTTGCCGACAGCTCCGACACACTGCTGCGCGAGCTTTCGGAGACCGCGCCCGCCATCGACGCGCTGCTCTCGCTCACGCTGGAGCTTGACCGCGCCTATGCCGCCGAGAAGCGGCGGCAGGGCCTGTGTGATTTTTCCGATCAGGAGCACATGATGCTCCGGCTGCTGGAGGATACGTCCAACGGCCTCGCCGCGTCGCTCTCCGCGCGCTATATCGAGGTGCTCGTGGACGAATATCAGGACGTAAACGCCTGTCAGGACGCGCTCTTTCAGCTGCTCTCCGACGGCGGGCGCAGGCTCTTCATGGTCGGGGACGTGAAGCAGTCGATCTACCGCTTCCGGCTCGCCGATCCCTCGATCTTTCTGGAAAAATACGAAAGCTGGGACGATCTCACGCCGGACTCGCCGCCGGAGAAGCCGGGGCGCATCCTGCTGCGGGAGAACTTCCGCTCACGGCGCGAAGTGCTTGACAGCGCGAACCACGTGTTCCGGAACATCATGTCCCGCTCGCTCGGCGAGCTCTGCTACGACGACGCCGCGGCGCTGCGTCCCGGGCGGGAGCTGCCGCCGGGCGGCGGCGCGCCGGCGGAGCTTGTCATCTTAACGCCGCCGGACGCCGACGGCGAGGAGGACCGGCCCGACAAAACGGTTCTGGAAGCGGAGTATATCGCCGCGCGCATCCGGCAGATGGTCGATGAGCGCACGCCCGTCACAGAGGGCGTGGGACTTCGCCCCTGCACCTACGGTGATTTTGCCATTTTGATGCGCTCCTATAAGACCGCCGCGCCGCGATATCGCGCCGCGCTCGCCGCGCAGGGCATCCCGTCCGTATCGCAGCAGGGCGGCGGCTTCTACCGCTCCACGGAGATCACGGCGCTTCTCTCTCTGCTCGCGGTGATCGACAACCCACGGCAGGACGTGCCGCTCATCGCCGTGCTGCGCTCGCCGCTCTTCGGCTTTACGGCGGACGAGCTCTCCGCCGTCCGCGCCGCGGATAAAACCGCCGATTTCTACACTGCGCTCTGCCGCCGCGCGGAAACGAACGAAAAGTGCGCCGCCTTTCTCGCGTCGCTCGAGCGCTACCGCGCTCTTGCGCCCGATCTCTCGGTCGAGGCACTTCTCTCGCGCATCTGCGACGACACCTCTCTCTTCGCGCTGCTCGCCGCCATGCCGGACGGCGCGGCGCGACGCGAAAACGTTCACCGGCTCTCGGACTTTGCCCGCCAGTTTGAGCAGGAGGGCTACCGGGGGCTGTTCCGGTTTGTGCGCTGGATGAAGCAGCTTGAAGAGCGCGGCGACGAGCCGCGCACCGGCTCGATGGAGAGCCGCGACGCCGTGCAGATCCTCAGCATCCACCGCTCCAAGGGTCTCGAATACCCGATCGTCTTTCTTGCCGGGACGAGCCGCCGCTTCAATAAGATCGACTCCGCCGCCACGCTGCTCGTCCACCCGAAGCTCGGCGTGGGCGGCAAGGTCGTAGACACGAAGCGCGGCGTCGTCTACCCCTCGCTCGCGTGGCGGGCGATCTCGGCAAAGCTCGAAGAGGAAACGCTCTCGGAGGAAATGCGCGTTTTGTATGTCGCCATGACGCGCCCGAAGGACCGTCTTATCATCACCGCGCTCTGGCCGGACGCGGAAAAGACGCTTGCAAAGCTCCGCGAAGGACTCACCGAGCCCATCGCGCCGCAGCTTCTCTCCACGGACGCTTCGCTCTCCCACTGGCTCGCGCGCGCAGCGCTTCTGCCGGATAGCCCGATCGCGCTGCAAACCGTCCGCGCCGGAGAGGGCGCCGTCCCCGCCGCGCACCCCGCAGAGGAGCCGTGTGCGCCGGGAGCGGAGCAGAGCGCCGCTTTTGAAAGCGCGCTCGACTGGGAGTACCCGTACCGCTGGGCGCAGGAGCTGCCGTCAAAGATCACGGCGAGCGCGCTCGAGGGCACCGACGCCGACCCGGACGCACAGAGCATCGCGCCGGAAGCGCAGCGCCGCCGGATCTTCCGCCGCCCGGTCTTCGGCGCGAAGGACGCGCCTCTCACCGGCACCGCGCGCGGCGTCGCCGTGCACACGGTGCTGCAGTTCATCGACTATTCCCGCGTTTCCACGCCGGAGCAGGTACGCGGCGAGATCGAGCGGCTGAAAAATGCCGAACACATCACCCCCGCGCAGGCCGCCGCGGTGGAGCCGGAGCGCATCTGCGCGCTGTTCGTCTCCCCCATCGGACAGAGGATCCTGCACGCGGACGAGGTCTGGCGCGAGCTGCGCTTTTCGCTGCTCACCGGTGCGGAGACCGTGTTCGATGCGCCGCCAGGCGAGGAAGTCCTCCTGCAGGGCGTCGCCGACTGCTGCATCCGTGAGGGGGATACGCTCACCGTCGTGGACTATAAGACGGACTACGTGACGGCGGAGACGCTCGCGGAGCGCGCCGCGGAGTACGCGCCGCAGGTCCGCGCTTATGCCGCCGCGCTCACGCGGCTGCTCGGAAAGCCGGTACGGGAGGGCGTTTTGTTCTTCCTGCGCACGGGGCAGAGCGTCTCCATCGACTGCCGCGGGAAAAAATAAAAGAAAATCCAAGAAAACTTGCCGATTCCGCTTGACATTCGCCGGAAATTGGGTATAATAACCCTTGCGTTTGCGATATAGCGGGATTGTGTAAAGGTAGCACAGCGGACTCTGACTCCGTATGTGAGGGTTCGAATCCTTCTCCCGCTGCCAGCGAAAAACCCTGTAATCTCAATGGTTACAGGGTTTTTGTTTTGTCCAAAATGGGCTGTTTTCCCTTATTTTTTCCCTTACCAGCTTTTTATAACGCAAAAGGACGAGGTTCACCCCCGTCCTTTTTTCATGTTCTTATGCCTCTTTGATGCTGTTTATGAACGTCTGCATGCGTCCGGCGCTCTCTTCCTTCATGCGCTCAGAGACGTGGCCGTACACGTCCAGCGTGAAAGCCGCCGTTGCATGCACATTGCCTGGCAGTCGGTTTGCCAGCATGCAGAGAAACGCGCTCGCGCGCCGGTCGGTCAGAAGATGGAAATCGTCAATAAAAATATAGCAGGGCGTCTCCCCGCCAAGCTTATGGCAGAGATCGTCCGCCAACATCGCGCCGCCGAACGGGTCCGCGGGACAGGCGTACTGACGCAGAAACGCAAACCCGGCGCGGGCAAAGGCTTCCTGTACGCTCTTCCAGAAGATCACGAGGTTGTCGGAATACACGCTGATGCGGATGATCTTCGCTGTCTCCGTTCTCGCCCGCTCCTTGAGATACCAGTTTATCGCCGTGGTTTTCCCATAGCCCATGGGCGCGACCACCGTAGTCATGGCGCAGCGGGAGATCGGCCGCAGGCTCTCCTGCAGCCGTTCCGATATATAAACGGTGTTCAAATTCCATTTCGGCTTTGGCATGTTTCCCCTCCGATACGCTCCGGCAGTACTGCGCGTCCGTCCGGATGGCGTCCCGCTCTTTTATTATACTTCATTTATACATCCGTGTAAAACCTTTTCAAGCGCCTGTATAAAGTCTTGCCGAGTCGAGAAATAGCGCCTATCGTTTCCTGTGAAGTGATTATTTATGTCGATTTGCGGCATAAAAACTTTAGCTCAGGTGATATCTATGCGCAAGGGCAAGTCTCCGAAGTATGTGTTTCTTGCCGCATGTTTGCAGCTCCAGACCGCACAGGAATATCTTGTGCTTCTCAAGGCAGTCCGCGGCCCCTACGCTGCCGTGGTCCGGCAGAATTTTTCCGCGGCGCTCGCCGGTCTATACGGCGGCGCCGGACACCGCAGGGAGAAGGGCTGTCTGGAAGCGCTCCGGGAGCGGTGCGCAAAACTTCCGGGCTTTTCCGGAAACGAAGGCGCGCAGCCGCTGGAGGAGATCGGCGAACTCTGCCGCCGCTGCGGGGCGTTTTTGGCAAAAGCTCCGCCTCTCGGCGCCGTTTCGCTATTGGAGGCGGAGCAGCTTATCACGGACACCGAAGCCGTGCTCCGCGAGATCGAGACCCGGCTCTTTGCCGCGTCGGGCTCGCAGAACAGTCTCTGCCATTTTATGGAGCAATGCAGCCGCTGAGCCCTGCTCCCCCATATGCCTCGTTATAATAGAAGATCCCGCGGAAGTATCTTTCTGCGGGATCTTGTTTTATTTTCCCTTGTCAAACGTCCGTTTTCGGCGAGGAGGCTGTCTTTATAAGCGCGGCACGATAACGCCGCGCGGCGCTTCCGCCGTGAGCGTGAACGAATCGGTTTCGAGATAATGCACATCCTCCGCGGCAAAAAGCGCGGTAAACGCATCGAGCGTGCCGATCTCGTCAAAGCCGAAGCCCTCGCCGCGGTAGTGCATCGGCACGATACAGCGCGGCGCGATCCTCTCCGCGATGGTGAAGGCTTCCGGCGCATCCACCGTATAGTACCCGCCGATGGGCAGAAGCAGAGCGTCGCACCCGTGCAGCGCGGCAAGGGTGCTCTCTTCCGGCATACAGCCGGTGTCGCCCATGTGGGCAACGCGCAGCGAGCCGAAGCAAAACTGTCGGATCGTGTTCATCCCGCGGCGCGCGCCGCCGTGGTGGTCGTGCGGCACGGCAAATTCCTGCACGGAAAAATCGGGCGGTGCTTTCTCCCGGGTCTGCTTCACGCACGCCGCGGCGCTGTGGTCGCCGTGGCTATGCGAGCAGTATACGGCGCCGGCGCTCATGCGAAGCGGCGCAAGGCCGGGAACATACCCGTCCTCATAGGGGTCGGTCACGATGGAATACTCCCGATATTCCATGCGGAAGCACGAGTGGCCGAGCCATTGGATCTTCACTTCATTCATGCGTCTGCATCTCCTTTCGCGCCGCGGCGAGCAGCGCCCCCTTTTCGTTCGGCACCGCTTCGTCCAATACAAGATCTAGCAGCCGGGAAAGCGTATCCCCCACTGCCGAGCCCGGCTTCATGCCGAGCGCCAGAAGATCGTTCCCGCTCACGGCGAGGTCTTTGACGTGCAGGCAGCCCCGCTCGGCGGTGATCTCATTTATAATACGCTCGTCCTCGTCGGCGAGCGCAGTCAGCCGCGCGGCGGCTTCGGGCGCGTGCGCCGCGGCGTCCGCGCGGCGGACGAGCAGCAGATCGCGCATACTCTTCTCCCCGATCTTTGCCAGCAGGCGGCGCAGATCCTTTTTCCCGTGGCCGGTGCGCATTTCGTGGTTTTCCACGAGCGTGAGCACCCGCTCGCGCGCAGCGTTGTCACAGCGAAGTCGCCGCAGCGCCGCATCCGCGATGCGCGCACTTGCCGCCGGATGACCGGGGAAGCGGCCGAATCCCGCCTGCGCGTCATACCGGAACGTCTCCGGCTTGCCGCTGTCGTGAAAGAGCATCGTGAGCCGGAGAACGCTCTCGGGTGCGATCGCGTCCACGGCGTGCGCCGTGTGGCCCCACACATCCCAGCAGTGGTTCTGCGGGCGGCGCGTATCAAAGCCCCGCATCGGCGCAAGCTCCGGGAGAAACACGAAGAACACCTCCGGGAAGTCGAGCAGCATCTCCCCCGCGCCGCGCGCGCAGAGGATGCCCTTGAGCTCCGAGAAAATACGCTCAGGGGAAATATTGTGCAGCAGCGCGCTGTTTTCCCGCAGCGCCGCGGCGGTCTTCTCCTCGATGGTCAGACCAAACCGCGCCGCGAAGCGCAGCGCGCGCAATATGCGCAGCGCGTCCTCCCGGAAGCGCTCGCCGGGATCGCCGACGCATCGGAGGACGCCGTTTTTGAGATCCTCCCGCCCGCCGAAATCGTCCCGCAGACCGCGTTTCGGACTATAAGCCATGGCGTTCACCGTGAAATCGCGCCGCGCGAGATCGGCGTGGATGTCGCGCACAAACGAAACACGGTCCGGATGGCGGCAGTCGGAGTAGCCGCTCTCGGTGCGGAACGTCGTGATCTCGAGAGGGCCGGACGGCGCAAGCAGCGTGAGCGTGCCGTGCTTCAGCCCGGTCTCGATCACGCGCTCTCCGGCAAAGACCTTTTTCATTGCCTCCGGTGGCGCGGCGGTGCAGAGATCCCAGTCGTGCGGCTCAATGCCGAGCAAGGAATCGCGCACGCACCCGCCCACGGCGTAGCTCTCCCACCCGGCGCTCTCCAGCTTTTCCAGTGCACGCTCGACGTCTTCCGGCAGTCTCATCGCAGTCCCTCCCTTTCCTTTTGATGCCAGTATACCACACGCCGCGCCCCGCCGAAAGCCCCCGGCGTTGACGCGCGGCAAAAAATCGGGTATATTGCTCATATATTCTTTTTAAATGAAAGGCTCTGCCTATGAAAAAACGAGGCATCCGCGCTCTTGCCGCGGCGCTGCTCGCGGCGCTCCTTCTCGGCGCGCTCCCGGCGCTCGCCGCCGACGGGGAGGACAGCACAGAGGAAAACAGCACGATCGACTTTCTCTCCTACGAGGAAGCGGTGACGTATTTTGATTTCGACACCGCTGCAAGCAACTGGTGCACCAATTTCGGCATGGATCCCTCCACATCGCTCGAGGAAGCGAAAGCCGCCATTCTCCACGGCACGGACCGCGAGCTCGTCATCCGGCTCGCCACGTTCGCGCGCGATGCTGGCTACGGCGACGAAAAGCTCGTCGTGACGAACGCTTTCCGTCCGGCGTGCTATCAGGAGGTCATCGGTCTGCACGACTCAAACGCCAACACCGGCCCCTTCCGCCGTGCGCTGCTCTGGAACGGGCGGAGCGTCACGAATTTCTGGTGGGACGCCGAGACCGCCCCCGGCTGGCCGGAGGACTATGCCATCGACCTTTCCGCCTACGACATCCAGACGCTCGATCTGCGCTACTACTACCGCGCCGCGCTGCGGCTGTGGGACAACACCTGGGTGAACGGCTACTATGCCCGCCCCGGATGCAGCGGTCACAACTCCGGCAACGCGATGGACATATCGAACTACTGGCTCGGCGCGAATTTCAAAACGAGCTACACCAACCCCAAGACCGGCGTCGTGTACCACATGGCGGACTACGGGCTTTATAAGCCGCTCCAGCCCTCGGCGACGACCGCGGGCGAAACGTGGCACATCACGTCCTCGCAGGAGGTGCTTGCGCTCGCCAATTACGACAACGCCCTTCTCTCCGGCTACGAGATCGTGTACGCGCTCTATTATAACCCGTCGCTGCGCGGCTGGTCGATGGCGGACGGGCGCGGGGTGTACATCGGCGCGGGCGTCACGGTATTGCAGATCGAGCTCTGCCGCCGCGGGCTGCTCGAGGAAAAATACATCACCGGCTACTTCTGCTCCAAGACCGACGAGGCCGTGCGCGCCTTCCAGTCGCAGCAGGGGCTCGTGGCGGACGGCATCGCGGGCAGCGGCACGGTCAATGCATTGCTCAGTGAAGAGCCGCGCACCGGCGACACGGCCGCGCCCGAGCTGACGGCTTCGACCATCGGTGCGGCGACCTCCAAAGGCTTCTCGCTCTTCCTCTCCGGCACGGACGAGAAGGGGCTCAACGCTTTCCGCGTCGATACGCGCGGCGAGGGCGACGACGTTTGGGTCACGCGCTACTACAACGCTCCCGTCTCCGGCTCAGGCACGCTCGACGTGGACATCTGGCGGCAGGGAAATTACGAGGTGCGCGCCGCCGCGTGCGACACCGACGGCAACGAAAGCCCGCTCGCCGATATCGGCACGGTGTTCATCGATACGACGAGTCCCGTCATCCGCTCGCTCACGATCACCGACATCACCGAGACCGGCTTCTCGCTGCACTACCGCGTCACCGATAACGGCACGCTCGCGGGGCTGACCGTCACGCTCACGTCGGATACAGGGGAAACGCGCAGCACCTTCCTCGTCACCGACGGCGAGAGCGACTACCCGTGGTCGGCGGAGGGGCTGACCGAGGGCGTATGGACGGTCTCCGTCACGGCTTCCGACGCCGCCGGAAATGAGAGCCGCTACACGTTCGACTGGAAATATACCGCCGGGACCGCGCGGCCCGGTCTCACCGTCGCCCGCCTCGGCACGCCGTAACGCGAAGGTGTAAAAAGCCAAAAATGTATAAAACGACCTCCTCTGCGGAAACACTAACGTTTGCCAGAGGAGGTTTTGCTGTATATGCAGGGAAAGGTAGAGATTTGCGGCGTCAACACCTCGAAGCTCGCCGTGCTCGACAGCGCCACCACGCGAAAATTGCTGCTGCGCGTCCGGCAGGGCGACAAATCCGCCCGCGAAGAGCTGATCGCGGGCAATCTGCGGCTCGTTTTGTCCGTCATCCAGCGCTTTTCCTCCCGCGGGGAGAACATCGACGATCTCTTTCAGGTCGGGTGCATCGGTCTCATCAAGGCCATCGACAACTTTGACGCCGAGGCGCACGACGTGCGCTTTTCCACCTACGGCGTGCCGATGATCGCCGGGGAGATCCGCCGGTATCTGCGCGACAACAGCGCCCTGCGCGTATCACGCAGCATGCGCGATACCGCGTACAAAATTTTGCAGGCGCGCGAAAAGCTCACCGCCGAGACCGGCCGCGAGCCGACCGAGGAGGAGATCGCCGCCGCGCTCGGCATCCCCCGGCAGGAGATCGCTATCGCGCTCGACGCGATCAGCGACCCCGTGAGTCTCTCCGACCCGGTATTTTCCGACGGCAGCGAGAGTCTCACGGTCATGGATCAGGTGCGCGATTCGCGCAACACGGACGAGAGCTGGATCGAGTGCATGGCGCTCGACGACGCGATGCGCAGTCTGACCGGGCGGGAAAAGCGCATTCTCTCGCTGCGCTTTTATGACGGCAAAACGCAGATGGAGGTCGCCTCGATGGTCGGCATATCGCAGGCGCAGGTCTCCCGGCTGGAGAAAAACGCCATCCGGCAGATCAAAAAGGCCATTTTCGTTTCATAGGCGCGGCGCTGTCCTGTCATAGGACAACGCCCCGCCCCCATAGGCTCTATGGGGGTGGTACATCATGGAGGTACGGCTTACCGAGCTGCGCTACCGCGAGGTCATCAACATTTCCGACGGCACGCGCCTCGGCTTTGTGAGCGACGCGATCCTCGATCTTACGTCGGGGCGGGTGCTGGCGCTCATCGTGCCGGGACCGGCGCGGTTTTTCGGGCTGTTCGGCCGCGAGAGCGATTATATTCTCCCGTGGGAATCCATTGCCCGCATCGGCGGGGACATCGTTCTCATCGAGGGCGCCGCGGAGATCCGGCGCGACAGCAAGAGAAAGAGAAGCTATTTTTGACATTTTCACAGCAAAAAAGTGCTCCCCGGCGGCAAACCGTGGGGGGCGCTCTTTCTGCGTCTCTTTACGGTATCCGCCGAAGTACGATGCGCCGTGTTTGCAGCGTGTGGAAGATCCGGATAAAATCTTCCTCCGTTTCCACAAATCCCCGCTCCGCCCAATATTCAAGATAAGCAAACAGTTCTTCTCCTGTCGTACGGACAAAGTAGTCGTAGACCACGCCGCGCTGCAGCGGTTCCTCCGTGCCGTCCGGCAAAACGCACATGACCCGGTGCATTTGGCAGAAGGTCTGAAACTGTTCCCGGAACCGGCCAATAAACCGCCGGTAATTCCACTCCTGCAAGAAGAGCTTTACCCATTCGGCGCGGGGAAGCACGTAGGAAAAAATGGCGTGCTCGATCTCTCGGTGCCGCTCCGGCGTAATGCCGTCCATGCTCTCCCCCGGCGTGGCGATAAAGAGCCGCTGATACTCACGCGAAAAGGAGTCCATCATATATTCCAGCACGGCACAGGTACTCTCAAAATGGTAATAAAACGCAGCGCGGCTGACCCCCGCCCGTTCCGCCAGGCGGGAAACGGAAATATTCTCCACCGGTGTATCCTGCGCCAGCCGGCACAGTGCCTCGCAGAGACATTCTCTCGCGTTGATATCTTTCATGCATCTACCCTCGCTTCTTTGCAATTTATCCGCTTTTGTATAGACAATACCGGCCGTTTTGCAAATTGCGCCGCTTTCGTCGTCCCCCGTATAATTATAGCAGAAACCCGGCCAAATTCAAAGAAACAAACACAGGAGGAACAGCATGAAAAAAATCACGACCGTATGCGGTGACATCGTCCCGGAGGCGTTCGGCTACGCCTCCATGCACGAGCATACCCTGCTCACCATGCGCCCGCTTTTTGCCATGGCGCTGACGCCCGGCGCGCCGACGCCGGAGCTTACGCTCTCCGCACTTACCGGGCTCAAGACCGGCGCGGGATGGATGGCTCTTCGGGAAGAGCTGGAATACGACGACGTGGATGCAGAGACGGCAGAGCTGGAGGCATTCAAGGCCGTCGGCGGCAGGGGGCTGCTGGATTGCAGCTATAACGGCTGCCGGCTGGACATCCGCAATATCCGCACCCTACAGCAGCGCACCGGCGTAAGCATCGTGGCCTGCGCCGGTTTCTTCTCCGAACTTACCTATCCGCAGGGCTTTGACCCGGCAAATGCCGCGGCGATCCGCGCCCACGAGCTTCGGGAGATCCGGGAGGGCATTGACGGAACGGATATCAAAGCCGGATGCATCAAGGCCGGTTTCGGCCCGATGGACGCCTTTAACGGCGGCGTCATGTCCGAAAACGACCTGAAGGTCTTCCGCGCCAGCGCCGGCGTCGCGGCAGAAACGGGCTATCCTCTGGCGATCCACGACTCGTTCGTCCGGGAAAACCTGCTCACCATCATCGACATTGCCGTAAAGGAATGCGGCGTAGCGCCGGAAAAGATCGACATATGCCATCTGGACTGCTACATCACCGGCAAGGGGGATCACCCCGATCTGCGCGCCTATACAAAAGATCCGGCCGGCGTTGTGCAGAGCTTCACGGACTTTGCGAAGCGTGTGCTTGACCGGGGCGTGTATGTCAACTTCGACGGCTGGGGTGCTTTCCATACCTCCACTGCCTTCGACGGCGGCGCGAGCTGGCCGATCGACGACAACCGCCGCCTTTCCTGTCTCGTCCCGCTGCTGGAGGACGGCTACGCCTCTCAGATCCTTTTCGGTCACGATAAAGCGGGCGGCGCTTTCAACTACCACGCCGGGGCATTTGGGTACACGCGCTTCCCGACCTTTGCCGTCCCGTCGCTCATCGCCATGGGTTTTGAAAAAGAGGCCGCCGAAATTACCGTGGCAAATCCTGCCCGCTTCCTCGCGCACGACTGATCCCCTGCCGAAAGCCCGGAAAAAGCGGGATTTTCCAAAGGAAATTGCAAATAATACTTGCAGAGTGCGCGGGCATTTGGTATAATACCTGCGCATTACGCACGGGGAGCGGACCGGCGACCATGTGGCGAAAGCCTGGTCGCGCCGGGATGAGGCCCCCGGAGGTAATAACAAAATAAAGGAGGAACCCCCAACATGGCAGTAGTATCCATGAAACAGCTGCTGGAAGCCGGTGTCCACTTCGGTCACCAGACCCGCCGCTGGAACCCCAAGATGGCCGAATACATCTATATGGAGCGTAACGGCATCTACATCATCGACCTTGCGAAGACCGTCAAGAAGCTCGAAGAAGCCTATGACTTCGTCCGCACTCTCTCCGAGAACGGCCAGAGCATCCTCTTCGTCGGCACGAAGAAGCAGGCGCAGGAAGCCGTCAAGGAAGAGGCTGAGCGCGTCGGCATGTACTACGTGAACGCCCGCTGGCTCGGCGGCATGCTCACCAACTTCAAGACCATGCGCACCCGCGTCGAGCGTCTGGCTCAGCTCAAGAGGATGCAGGAAGACGGCACCTTTGACATGCTTCCCAAGAAGGAAGTCATGAAGCTCATGGGCGACATGGAAAAGCTCGAGAAGTATCTCGGCGGCGTGAAGGACATGAAGAAACTCCCCGGCGCTCTGTTCGTCATCGACCCGCGCAAGGAGCACAACGCCATCGCCGAAGCCCGCAAGCTGCACATCCCCATCGTTGCGATCGTCGATACCAACTGCGATCCCGACGAGGTTGACTACGTTATCCCCGGCAACGACGACGCCATCCGCGCCATCCGCCTCATCAGCCAGACCATGGCCAACGCCGTGCTCGAAGGCCGTCAGGGCGAGGACGCCGAGACCGTCGAGGCCGCTGAGACCGCGAAGGAGGAAGAATAATGGCTGCTATTACCGCTGCTGCTGTTAACGAGCTGCGTCAGGCCACCGGCTGCGGCCTGATGGACTGCAAGAAGGCGCTCGTCGAGAACGAGGGCGATTTCGAGAAGGCCGTTGTTTATCTGCGTGAAAAGGGTCTGGCTTCCCAGGCCAAGAAGGCGACCCGCGTCGCCGCCGAGGGCATGGCGTACGCCACGGTCATCGACGGTGTCGGCGTGATCGTCGAGGTCAACTGCGAGTCCGACTTCGTCGCTGGCGGCCCGCTCTTCAACGAGTTCGTCTCCGGCGTGGCGAAGGTCATCGCCAAGGAAGCGCCCGCCGATGTCGATGCTCTCATGGCGTGCCCCTGGCACACCGGCAACGGCACCGTGGACGACGCGAAGAACGAGCTCTTCCTCTCCGTCCGTGAGAACATGAAGGTCCGCCGCTTCGAGCGCATCGAGGGCAAGTGCGTTCCTTATGTCCACATGAAGGGCAAGGTCGCCGTGCTCGTCGAGCTCGAGACCGAAGCCTCCGCCGAGGCCGTCAACGAGCTTGGCCGCGACATCGCCATGCAGATCTGCGCGCTCAACCCGCAGTATCTCGACGAGAGCAACGTCCCCGCCGCCGACGTGGAGAAGGAAAAGGAGATCCGTATCGCCACCGCGAAGCAGGATCCGAAGAACGCGAAGAAGCCCGACGCCATCATCGAGAAGATCGTTGTCGGCGGCCTGGGCAAGTGGTTCAAGGAGATCTGCCTGCTCCAGATGCCGTTCGTGAAGGACGACAAGGTCAGTGTCGAGCAGCATGTCGCCGCCGTCGCCAAGGAGCTCGGCACCCCCATCACCGTCAAGGGCTACGTTCGTTTTGAGAAGGGCGAAGGCATTGAGAAGCGCCAGGACGACCTCGCCGCCGAGGTCGCCAAGATGGTCAAGGGCTGATAAATTCATAAGCACGACCGCCGGAACGGACAACCCGTTCCGGCGGTTTTTTCATGAAAAAATAATTATTATAGGTCTAGGATGTCTATCCCAATTGCGTCACAAAGCTTCTTTGCCTCCGATTTTGATACCCGGTAAACATATTGGGGGCCGTATCCGTCGGTTTGTACCCAGATGTCATAATATTTTTCTTTACCGAACAGAGGTTGGTAAGTTTGAATTTTCTGAATAAGGTTTGTATTGATTACGTGATTTTTAGGTGGTTGGGGACCGTATTTTCCATACACTGTTATAAACATATTTTCCTCCTTAATATAGCTCGCGTGAAAAGATGATGTATAAAGCAAAATTGTCTTTCAGATCAAGCCATCTTTCACCCCAGCTTTTTTACGATTGTTTCCATTTTCAACGCCGTTTCGCACAGCTCTCTAACAGCGGCAATAAAGGATAGGTTGTTTTTCTTCTGATAAATCGTGATCTTCTCTACCAGCGCTTCATCATTCTGCGTAAACCCAATACTCTTTATCGTTTTCGCCATTTTCTCACCTCCTTTTGTCAGAATAGCCCCAGCCATGAGCAAAACTCCAAAAGAGTAGTA
>DHKA01000063.1 GCA_002404605.1 Clostridiales bacterium UBA4706
AATAAAGCGAATCGGCGGGGTGACCCGCCGATTCAAAATGTTTATGCGGATAGGAAATTAGGCAGCGGGGGTGAAAGTGCCGTCGGTCTTCTGCGTGCCGACGAACTTGAAAGCTCCGTCGGACATGATCTTGATATAGGCCATATCCTTGTTGGCATCGCCGTTCTCGTCGAAGGAGATGCTGCCGGTCACGCCGTCAAAGGAGACGGAGGTGAGCGCGTCGCGGACCGCCTCGCCGGTGATATCGCCGGAAACATTCTTGAGCGCCTCTATGATCGCCATATAGGCGTCGTAGCCGAGAGCGGAGACGGCGGCGACCGTGTCGTTGTTGCCGTTGAGTTTGAGCGCCTCGGCGTCGCCGTTCAGATACGCCTTGAAGCCCTGAACGAACTCGGAAGCATCGGCGTCGTTCTCGTCAAAGAAGGTGGACAGCGCAACGCCCTCGCAGTTTTCCACGCCGGCGTTTTCCATGATGGTGGCGTTCTCCCAGGTATCGCCCGCCATGATGCGAGCCGTGATGCCCATATCACGCGCCTGCTTGATGATGATGCCGGCGGTCGTAATGGAAGACGGGATGAACAAAACATCGGGGTCAGCCGCCTTGGCCGCAGTCAGGATCGCGTTAAAGTCGGTTTCGTTGGTGTTGTAGGTGCCGGTGTAAACAACTTCGCAGCCATCCATCTTGGCAAAGGCTTCGGCGAAGTAGTTCGCAAGGCCGGTGGAGTAGTCATCGCCGTTCTGCATGATGACGGCGGCCTTCTTGCAGCCTTCGTTGTTGGCGTAGCTCGCCATAACGGTTCCCTGGAACGGGTCAAGGAAGCAGACACGGAAGTAGTAATCGTTGCCGAGCGTTACCTGCGGGTTCGTGCAGGAGCCGCCGACGGCGGGGATCTTCGCCTGCTCGAACGTGGAGCCGGCGGCAATGGACACACCGGAGCCGTAGGAGCCGATGACGGCGATGACGCCGCTGCTCACAAGGTTCTGCGCGGCGGTGACGGCCGCGGTCTTGTCGGACTGGTTATCGACTTCAACGAGCTCGATCTTGTATTCTTTGCCGTTGACCGTCACACTGGGGACGACCTTGTTGGCATAGCGCGCGCCGAGCACTTCCTGCATACCGCCCGCGCCGTTCTCGCCCGTGGCGGGCTCAAAGATGCCGATCTTCAGTACGTCGCCTTCCACGGCGGCCGCGGGGGACTCGTTGCTGCCGCAGCCGGCAAGCAGAGCGCAGATCATGCATGCGCAAAGTACGATCGCTAAAATCTTTTTCATGTTCATGGTTTTTCTCCCTCTCCGGAATACGCATAGTCCGCACATCGTGGACAAATGTGTTTCCTTTTCAAATATGACGGTAGTATAATACCGTCGGGAGAAAAATGCAACCCTTTTTTTCGCTAAATCGAGAAAAAACTTTAAACATACTCTTGGTTATCGTGCATGGAGCGTAGGTTATCCCCTGCGGAATGGAAGGGCGTAGCGCGATAATCACCGTCTGCGGCCTGCGATGCGCAGTTTTGCCAGCCGAGGACATAGAGGTCGTGCGCGCGGCTCCCGAGGGCGAACGTGCGCCGGACGGTCTCATTCTCGTCTTTGACATGCGCACTTTTGACGACGACGGGAAGAGAGGCGCTCGTTTTCATTTCCCGCAGCAACGCCGCGCCGCATGCATCGAATGCCAGCACACGGATATACGGCGGCACGCCGCCGGCGTCCCCGGCGCGCACGCCGAGCGCGGCGCACATCACCATGCGGCGCAGCCGCGCGTGGGCATACCGCTTTGTTTTGGCAAGATCGGCGATCTCCTCAGCCGATACACCGCGGCGCGCGGCCTCGTACAGCCGGAAGTGCAGTCCCTCCGCCGCGTCCGGCACAGCAGCAAAGTCCTCCGGCGTTTTCTCCCGCAGCCGGGAGAGAAATGCCGTCCGCAGGCTCTCCGGAGAGACAAAGCCGCGTCCGGCCTCATCCGCACGGCGAAAGACCTCCCATGCCTCTTCCGGGATGCGCCCGGCAAGGCTCTCCCCCGCCCGCAGCAGTGCGCGGAGCTCGGACGCGCTGCCTGCGCCGTCATGGACCGAGCCCTCACGCCGGACAGGAATATATTTAAATATATAGCCAAGTTTTGCCGATGCGCGAAGGTACTCGACGGCCAGAAGATCGTTCGGCGTATCGAGTACCGCCGCGGCGTCCCCGAGAATGGCACGCACCGCCCGTGCGCGCGCCGCGGCAAACGGCGTTCCGCCAGTGAGTTCACGCTTCAGCGCCTCAGCATATCCCGGCGTATCGAGAACCGCCGCCGTCCTTTCCAGCGCGGAGAGATCGCCGCTCTCGCTGCCGAAGGAGAGCGCGCCGACGACTCCCGTTGCGCCGAGCAGTCCCACGCCGCCGCGGGCAAAGCCTTCCGCAGAGGATAAGCTCCAGGGAAGCGGCAGCTCGATCACGAGCGACACGCCGCCGCGCACCGCGGCTTCCGCGCGGGTGAATTTATCGTAGGCCGCCGCCTCGCCGCGCTGCACAAAATCGCCGGACATGACCGCAATGATAGGTGTCTCCGCGCCGCAGCTTTCACGTATTTTCCGTATCTGGTACTGGTGTCCGCCGTGAAACGGGTTATATTCCGCAACGATGCCGACCGCTTTCATTAAGAATCCATCCTTTTTTCTCTTGCGTTTTGGAGAAAAGAACGCTAATATAGATATTTGTGAAACAATGATACCCTGATGCGGTAAAATTTTCAACATGGAAAGGATCCGAACCAATGAAGATTCTGGTTATCAACGCCGGCAGCTCTTCGCTGAAGTATCAGCTCATCGACATGGAGAACGAGTCTCTGCTCGCCAAAGGTCTTTGTGAGCGCATCGGCATCGACGGCCGTCTGACCCACAAGCCCCAGAACGGCAAGCCCGTTTATGAAGCGGACGTTCCGTTCCCCACCCACAAGGAAGCGATCGAGGCCGTTCTCGAAAAGCTGACCAGCAAGGAATACGGCGTCGTTGAGACGATGGCAGAGATCGAAGCCGTCGGCCACCGTGTGCTCCACGGCGGCATCGAGTTCACCGAGTCCTGTGTCGTGGACGATGCGTGCGAAGCCGCCATCAAAAAGTGCTTCCCGCTCGGACCTCTGCACAACCCCGCCAACCTCATGGGCATCAAGGCGTGTCAGGCGGCGATGCCCGGCGTGCCGCAGGTCGCCGTTTTCGACACCTCCTTCGGCATGTCCATGACGCCGGAAGCGTATATTTACGCCATTCCGTACGAGTACTACGAAAACGACTCCATTCGCCGCTACGGTTTCCACGGCACGTCCCACCGCTTCGTGGCCGCCCGCGCCTGCGAGATCATGGGCAAGAAGGGCACGCGCGTCATCAACTGCCATCTCGGCAACGGCTCCTCCGTTTCCGCGAGCATCGACGGCAAGTGCGTTGACACCTCCATGGGCCTAACGCCTCTTGAAGGTCTGCCGATGGGTACCCGCTCCGGTAATCTGGACCCCGCCATTCTCCAGTTCATTATGAACAAGTACGGCTATACCGCCGACGAGATGCTCAACATCCTCAACAAGAAGTCCGGCGTGCTCGGCATTTCCGGCGTCGGCTCCGACTTCCGCGATCTCGAAAAGGCCGCCAAAGAAGGCAACGAGCGTGCGCAGCTCGCTCTCGATAAGTTCGCCTACGAGGTCCGCAAGTATATCGGCTCGTACGCGGCTGCGATGGGCGGCGTTGATATCATCACGTTCACCGCCGGTGTCGGCGAGAACGGTCCCGACATGCGTGAGAGCATCTGCAAGGGTCTGGAGTTCCTCGGCGTCCATGTGGACCACGAGAAGAACCAGGTCCGCGGTAAGGAGACCGACATCTCCGCTGCCGACAGCACCGTGAAGGTGTACGTCATTCCGACGAACGAAGAGCTGATGATCGCGCGCGACACGCTCGCTCTCGTCACGAAGTAAGCTCTATCCCGCCCCCTGCTTTTCGGCCGGGGGCGGCTTTTTATCCGGAGGGTTCATTATGAAAAAGATCCGACCGTTCCTTTGCGCGGCGCTCTCGGCGCTGCTTTTAACGGCGCTCACTGTACCGGTCTCCGCCGCGGCGGAAGATCCCGTGCTCCAATTTGACGAAAACGGGGAATTCCGCATCCTCATCGTCGCCGACACGCAGGATACCGCCAACCCGCACGAAGCAACACTCCGTCTGCTCAACGCGGAGCTCGACGTCGCGGACGCCGATCTTGTCGTATTCACCGGCGATCAGGTCCACGGCCCATCCGTCCGCACGACGGAGGCGATGGGAAAAGCGCTCGACGCGATCCTCGCGCCGGTGGTTGAGCGCGGCATCCCGTTTGCCGCCGTATTCGGCAACCACGACGACGAGGGCGGGGTGAGCAAGGAGACGCAGCTCGCCATCTACAAGAGCTATCCCGGCTGTCTTATGTCCGCCGGTCCGGACGATATCACCGGCTGCGGGAATTATAATCTGCTCGTCTGGTCCTCGGACGGCAGCCGCCCGGTGTGCAATCTCTGGTTTCTGGATAGTGGGACCTACGGCGAGAAGGGCGTTTCCAAGTACGCCCGCGTCGAGCAGGATCAGATCGATTGGTACACCTCGACCGCCGCGGCGCTCGAAGAGCAGTACGGCGAAAAGCTCCCCGCCTATCTCTTCCAGCACATCATCGTCCCCGAGATCTACGATCTTCTGACGGAAGTCCCCGCATCGGAGAAAAAGGCCGAAGGTGTTGTCGAGGGCTATTCCAGTCATTCGGGACATTATTATAAGATGGGCGACGGCTTCACCGCCGGGCATCTCGGCGAGCCCCCCTGCCCGCCGGACATCCCCTCCGGTGAATTTGCCGCGATGCGCGATACGGGCGACGTGGTAGCGGCATTCTTTGGCCGCGACCATAAAAACGACTTTGCCGGAACGTACGAGGGCGTTGATCTTGTGAACACGACGAGCACCGGTTTTTATATCTACGGTGAGCGCGAATATCACGGCGCGCGGCTGGTCATACTGCACGAGGACGCCCCCGCGGAGTACGACACGGAAATGCTCTATTATAAGGATCTCGTATCTGAGCCGCTGCCCGGCGGACTCGCCTCCATTCACGGAAAATATGTGGAAAACATCGTGATCGCCGCTGTTGCGGGGCTTCTTATACTCGTCGGCGCGGGCGTTCTCGTGGGCGTTCGTATAGCGAAGCGTAAAAAGCGTTCCCAGAAATAAGATTTAGCGATATAATCGCCGAAAAACACCAAATCTTGTGTTGACAAGGGTTTTGCGGCGTGGTATAGTATCAGAGCCGCATTGAAAGGGTAACTAAGCGAGGGTGACCTCCGCCCGGGAGAGCGAGTCTGCAAGAAAGGCAGGATGTAAAATGAAGCACGCAGTTATCATGACCGGCGGTAAGCAGTACCGCGTCGCCGAGAACGACGTTATCTACGTCGAGAAGCTCAACGTTGCCGATGGCGAGACCGTCACCTTTGATCAGGTTCTGGCCGTTGTCGATGAGGGCGTCAACGTGTTCGGCACCCCCGTTGTGGAAGGCGCCACCGTGACCGGCAAGATCATCAAGACCGGAAAGAGCAAGAAGATCCGCGTCTACAAGATGAAGCCCAAGAAAAACTACCGTCGCACGCAGGGCCATCGTCAGCCCTACACGAAGGTGGAAATCACCGCGATCAACGCTTGATCCGTACTATTTGACCATTGGAGGTGTGATTTAAATGGCACATAAAAAAGGCATGGGCAGCACCCGCAACGGCCGCGACAGCGAGTCGAAGCGTCTGGGTGCGAAGCGGGCCGACGGTCAGTTCGTTCTGGCCGGCAACATCCTTGTCAGACAGCGCGGAACGAAGATCCATCCGGGCACCAACGTGGGCATCGGCGGAGACGACACTCTCTACGCCCTCGTGGACGGCACGGTGAAGTTTGAGCGCATGGGCAAGGACCGCAAGAAGGTCTCTGTTTACGAAATCGCGCAGTAATTACCCAAAGAGACCGACGGGCTCGTCGGTCTCTTTTTATTTTCAAAGACAGGTGGAACACGCAATGAGCTATGGATTTTTAGATAAAGTCACCATCAGCGTTTACGCCGGCAAGGGCGGCGACGGCGCCGTCACCTTCCACCGCGAAAAGTTCGTCGCGGCGGGCGGGCCGGACGGCGGCGACGGCGGGCGCGGCGGCGATGTGATCCTCGTTGTGGACGATCATATGTCCACGCTGATGGATTTCCGCTATAAGCGCAAGTTTGTCGCGGCCAACGGAGAAAACGGTCTCAACAAGCGCTGCTCCGGCAAGGACGGCGAGAACGTCACGATCCGCGTGCCGCGCGGCACGCTCGTGCGCGACAAGGCCACCGGCGGCATCATGGCCGATATGTCCACGGGCGTGCCGTTCGTCGCCGCGAAGGGCGGGCGCGGCGGCTGGGGCAACCAGCATTTCGCCACACCAACGCGGCAGGTGCCGCGCTTTGCCAAGCCCGGTATGCCCGGCGAGAGCCACGAGCTCATTCTCGAGCTCAAACTGCTCGCGGACGTCGGTCTTGTCGGCTTCCCGAACGTCGGCAAATCCACGCTGCTCGCAAGCGTTTCGCGTGCGCGGCCGAAGATCGCAGACTATCACTTTACCACCCTCTCCCCCAATCTTGGCGTCGTTTATGTTGCCGAGGGCGCTTCCTTCGTACTGGCGGATATTCCCGGCATCATCGAAGGCGCGAGCGAGGGCGCAGGTCTTGGGCACGACTTTCTCCGCCATATCGACCGCTGCCGTCTGCTCATTCACGTCGTGGACGTATCCGGCAGCGAGGGACGCGACCCCATCGAGGATTTTGAGACGATCAACCGCGAGCTTGCGGATTATTCCCCCGCGCTCGCCTCGCGTCCGCAGATCGTTGCGGCGAACAAGTGCGACCTGCTCGGAGATGACCGCGAACCGATCGAACGGCTGAAAAAACACGTTGAGGAACAGGGCTACGAGTTTTTCGAGCTCTCCGCCGCCACGACCGCCGGAACGAAGGAGCTGATGCAGCGCGCCGCCGCCATGCTCTCCACGCTCCCGCCGATCGCGGTGTATGAGCCGGACTACGTCCCGCCCGCGCCGGATCTCGGTTCGCCCGAGGATGTGGAGATCGAAGAGGACGACGGCGTCTGGTACGTCTCCGGCCCCTGGATGGACCGGCTCGTTTCGACCGTCAACTTCACCGACTACGAAAGCCGGATGTATTTCGACAAGTCGCTGCGCGACGCCGGGATCTATGAGCGCATGGAAGCGCTCGGCATCCGCGACGGCGACACCATTTCCATCTGCGGCATGACGTTTGAGTATAAATCCTGAATGATTATTCACAAACCCTCTTTCCGAACGGAAGAGGGTTTTGTGTTTTTTCGACGATTCTGTCTTTGCGGTGTTAAAGTGTATTGACAGACCAAAACCGTAGGGATATAATGCAGACAACTTGATTACCGAGGGAAGGAGCTCAGCCGATGCGCCGTACGTTCGCCAGCATGATGACCGAGATGTGCATGAACATGATGATGTGCATGCGCAGCTTTGCTGCGCGTTCCGATGGCCATTTGCTGACTGCTTTTCAGGGATAAAAAGGCGCAGTCCGGGAAAACCGGAGTGCGGTTTTGTAAAGCGGGATGCCAAAATGGCAGCCTGCTTTTTTGTTTGTTAGGAGGGTTCGCTTTTGATAGTGCTTCAGAACGTGACCAAGGACTTCGGCGAAGGCGAGGGGCAGATCCACGCCGTGCATGACATTTCCCTCACGATTGAGGACGGAGAAATATTCGGTATCATCGGTCTATCCGGCGCGGGCAAATCCACGCTCGTCCGGTGCATCAACCTGCTGGAGCGTCCGACCTCCGGCTCCGTGATCGTAGACGGCAAGGATCTCACCAAGCTCCCCCCAAAGGAGTTGCTGCACATCCGCCGCTCGATCGGGATGATCTTCCAGGGCTTCAATCTCCTCGCGCAGCGCAACGTTCTTCAGAACGTGTGCTACCCGCTGGAGATCGCCGGATGGAAGAAGAAGGAATCTGTGGAACGCGCTATGGAGCTTCTCTCCGTTGTCGGTCTCGCCGACCGTGCCAAGGCGTATCCCTCGCAGCTCTCCGGCGGACAGAAGCAGCGCGTGGCGATCGCCCGTGCGCTGGCAACAAAGCCCCGCTACCTTCTCTGCGACGAGGCGACGAGCGCGCTTGACCCCACGACCACGCAGTCGATCCTCTCGCTTTTGAAGGAGATCAACCGCACGATGGGCGTTACGGTGATCGTCATCACGCATGAGATGCGCGTTATCGACCAGATCTGCGACCGCGTGGCGGTGATCGACCACGGCCAGATCGCCGAGCTCGGCGCGGTGAGCCAGGTGTTTACCAATCCGCAGTCCAAGATCGCCCGCGAGCTGATCCTCCCCGGCGTCAGCATCGCCCCGGTATTCACCCCCGGCGGAAAACGCATCCGCCTCGCCTTCAACGGCGAAACGACGCGGCACCCCGTCGTCGCCAGTCTTATTATGGAGTGCCAGACCCCGGTCAACATCGTATCCGCGGGTATCCGCGAGATCGACGGTAAAATTTATGGGCAGACGATCCTGGAGCTTCCCGCCGACGAAGCGAGCGCCGAGCGCGCCCGCGCGTGGCTGAAGCAGGACGGCGTCTCCTTCGAGGAGGTGTGATGGGATGTTTTCCGATATGTTTGTAAAGCTCTGGCAGCAGAACCTGTTTCTGCTCGGCGTATGGCAGACGATCTATCTGACCGTGATCTCCACGGTGTTTGCCTATGTCCTCGGTCTGCCGCTGGGTCTGCTCCTATGTGTGAGCGATAAGGACGGCATCCATCCGATGCCGGTGCTCAACAAGATCCTCAGCATTCTCATCAACGCCTTCCGCAGTGTGCCGTTCATCATTCTCATGGTAGCGATGCTGCCGGTGGCAAAGTTCATCGTCGGCACATCGCTCGGCAACAAGGCCGTGATCGTAACGCTCGTGATCGCCGCCGCGCCGTATGTGGCACGCATGGTCGAGTCCTCCATCAAGGAAGTCGATAAGGGCGTGATCGAAGCCGCCGAAGCAATGGGCACGCCACGATTCCAGATCATCACCAAAGTGCTCGTTCCGGAAGCGAAGCCCTCGCTCATCACCGGTGCGGTCATCTCGATGGTCACGGTGCTCGGCTACTCCGCCATGGCCGCCACGATCGGCGGCACCGGTCTCGGCCAGATCGCCATTGTCTATGGTCACCAGCGCTTCAATCAGGATATCATCTGGTTCGCCGCGCTGCTGTGCATCATCATCGTTCAGGTCATTCAGGAAGTCGGAATGTATATTGTCCGCAAAACGGACAAACGCACCTCCGCCTGATGATATAAAATGTTTCATTACAGAATCCAAAGAAAAGGAGAAACATCAAAATGAAAAAGATTCTTTCTGTCGTCCTCGCTCTCGCGCTGCTGCTCGCGCTGGCCGCCTGCGGCACCGCCTCCACCCCGTCCGCCACGGAAGCCCCCGCCGCTACCGAAGCTCCCGCTTCTGAGGCTCCGACCGAAGCCCCTGCCGAAGAACCCGCCGCGAAAGAGACCATCACCGTCGGCGCTTCCTCTACCCCGCACGCCGAGATCCTTGAGCAGATCAAGCCCCTCCTCGCCGAGGAAGGCTATGATCTCAAGATCGTTGTTTTCGATGATTACGTCCTGCCCAACACCGCTCTTGAAGACGGCGAGCTTGACGCCAACTACTTCCAGCACACCCCGTACCTGAACAGCTTCAACGAGAGCAACGGCACGCACCTCGTCTCCGCCGGTCTCATCCACTATGAGCCGTTCGGTCTTTTCGGCAACGGCGTTTCCTCTCTCGATGAAGTCGCCGAGGGCGCTACCATTCTGATCCCCGCCGACGACAGCAACGAGACCCGCGCGCTCCTGCTGCTTGCCCAGGAAGGTCTCATCACCCTGCCGGAGGATGCTTCCGCGGAAAAGGGCGTCAGCCATCTCGATATCGTTGACGCGAAAGGCTACAACGTCGTTCCCGTGCAGGCCGACATGGTCCCGACCCAGCTCGCCAACAGCGACACCGGCACGCTCGCCGTTATCAACGGCAACTATGCGCTGGCCGCCGGTCTGAAGATTTCCGACGCTCTCGCCATTGAAGACGCCTCTGGCGATGCCGCCCAGACCTACGCCAACTGTGTTGCCGTCCGCGAGGCCGACAAGGACAGCGCCAAGACCGTCGCGCTCGTCAAGGCCCTCCAGTCCGACACCGTGAAGAACTACATCGCCGAGACCTACAACGGCGCTGTCGTTGCGATCTTCTGATTTTCCTTAATATGCCAAAAGCGCCGGAGCTCGAGCTCCGGCGCTTTTCTTAATTGATATATAGTTACTCTTCGTCGTGCCAGCCGTCCCAGACGGGGCGACCTGTGTAATGCTTGGGTTTTTCCTCGCCGCGGAGGACGCGCAGCGCTCCGGCGGCGAGCGCTTCGTGCTCGACCTCACCGGGATAGGTACTCACCGGTGCGATCCACCCGCACTGCTCGCGGATGGTCTGCGCGATATCTTCAAAGCGGAGAAGGCCGCCGGTGAGAAGGATGCCGTCCACCCTGCCGCCGAGCACCGCCGCCATCGCGCCGATGTACTTGACGATCTGGTATTTCATGCCCTCCCAGACGCGGATGGCTTTTTTATTCCCTTCCTCCACCATTTTATGAACGGTATCGGAATTGGACGTACCGAAGTGACTCACAAAGCCGCCTGTACAGGTGCAGAGCTTCTTGACAGCGTCGATGTCCTTATCGCGGACATATTCGAGGATATCCGCCACGGAAACCGAGCCGATGCGCGTCGGAGTGTAGGGACCGTCTCCCCCGGCGGCATCGTTGCAGTCGATGATGCGTCCGTACCGGTGCGCCGATACGGAAATGCCGCCGTCGATGTGGCAGACGATGAAATTACAGTCTTCGTACTTCTTTTGCAGAACGTGCTTTGCATGGTGCATCGCAACGCCGCGAAGATTGAGCGCATGCATATTGGTGTGACGCGGCACACCGTCGATACCCGTCATACGCGCCATATCGCACAGCTCGTCCACGCACGGCGGATCGACCATGAAGATCTCGCCGCCGAACTCCTTTTGCAGCTCGCGCGCAAGCTGCACGCCGAGATTGGACGGGTGCTCCATTCCGCCCTTTCCGGCGGCTGTATCTTCGATGAGCCTATCGTCGATAACGTATACGCCGCTCGTCACCGGATAGCAGCTCCCGCCACGACCGACGATGGCGTCAACATCCGAAAGATCGATATGATTTTCGTGCAGAAAGTCCATGATGACCTTTTTGCGGTATGGAAGCTGCGAGTTCACCGTAGGGAATTGCAGAAGCACGGAGGAATCGTGGAACACTTTGGTTTCCAGCACCTTGTGATCGTCCTCGAAAAGCGCCAGCTTTGTTGAAGTAGAGCCGGGATTGATAACAAAAATCTTATACTTTTTCATCGCGCAGGAGGATCTCCATGATCTCCGTATAGTATTTCTCGGCGTTTTTCCGGAAGTTTTCTTCCAGCTTTTCCGCCTGCTCTTCCCCGCCACAGAGCATTTGCAGATTCAATATCTCGCCCAGCCCGTCAGAGAGCGCAAGATGCACGCGGCAGGCGTTGTCCGCCGTTTCGTGCGTAGCGGTGATCATCGCGCGGCGGCGAAGCTCGTCCGCGACCGGTTTTATGTTTTTCTCCATCTTCTGCCGGACCGTCATCGGCAGGCTGCTCTCAACGATCTCGCAGTTTCGCGCGCCGCGCTCGGAGATCTTGTAGAGATTTCCTTCCTGCTCCACCTGATGGGAATCGACCAGCTCCGCGAGGCACTCGGAGTATTCAAAATACCCCGCGTTGCCCTCGGAGAGCGCGAGATCCGTGAGCGTTTCGCGCGTCACGGCATCCGGCAGGCGGCGCAGAATGAACAGAATGAGAATCTTTATATCCAGCTTTTCCTGAAAGTTCTGATATCCTTCCATGGGAATTTCTCCTCATATTTATATATGGTAAGTTTATCACTTTTCGCAATGCGCGTCAATCGGCACATTGGCGCAGCGCGTGCATAGACTGTACTGAACTTTGTTAAAGGAGGAATTCCGATATGGCAGACAGGGTCGTACCCGGTCCGGTGGACAGCAGCGCATGTGTGCGGGAGGCTGTTTGCATCCATACGAAGAAAATATACTCCAGCTGCCGGGATAAGGACTGTGTGGAGGATCTGCGGGTATTTCCGACGCGGACGTCGCAGGGCTACATAGAAAACGCCTTCAGCATCCGCCCGAAAAGCGCCGAGCTGCTCTATGCCGGGGTAAACGTTGAGGAGATCACGTTCAACCGCGGCTATTATACGGTGGACGTCACCTACTTTTACCGCGTCACCGGCGAGTGTGTCCCGAACGCGAAAACCGTTACCGGTCTCTGCGTATTCAATAAACGCGTCATCCTCTTCGGCAGCGAAGGAAGCGTCAAGGTATACACCTCCGACGGCGAGATCACCACGCAGGCCGATCAGCCCGTCGGCGTCGTGGAGGCGGTCGATCCGATCGCGCTTTCGATGCAGATCACCGAGAAGGACTGCGCCACGCCGCTCGACCGCATCCCGGAGGTGCCGGCCAATATTCTCGCCGCGTTTCCGGAGGAACTTGTGCTCACCGACTCCAACCGGCTCTGGTACGCGACGCTCGGTCAGTTTTCTCTCATCCGGCTCGAGCGCGACAGCCAGCTCGTCATCCCGGTCTACAACTACAGCTTCCCGGAAAACGAGTGCGTCGGCACGACGGACGACGATCCGTGCACGCTCTTCGGGCGCATTCGCTTCCCGGTGGAAGAGTTTTATCCGCCCGACAATCTCTCCACGTGCGACAGCTACCGGAGCCTGCTCCAGTAATTCTCTTTGCACGAAAGCGCCGGAACGGTCACTGTTCCGGCGCTTTTCTTTTTTATTTTATTTATCCGCGAACACGGCGGATGATCTCGGCGCAGTGCGCCTCGTCGTACAAAACGGGAACGGGATATGTTGGGTTCGCCTCGCGCAGCGCCCAGGCGACCATCTGCGGGATATCTTCCTCGCGGATCACGTCCAGATGCTCCGGAATGCCCATGCGCGCGTTCATGGCGCGGATTGCGGAGATGAACGCCGCGCTCTTCTCGTGCGCGGTGCCGGTCGTCTTCGTACCGGTGATCTCGGCAAGGCGGGCGAGCTTTTTCTCCGCCGCCGCGCCGTAATCCTCCAGAACGATGGGAAGAATGACAGCGTTCGCCAGTCCGTGCGCGGTGTTATACAGCCCGCCGAGCGTATGGGCAATGGCGTGGACGTTGCCGACGCCCGCGCGGGTGAAGGCGATGCCCGCCTTGAAGGAAGCAAGCAGCATCTCCTGCCGCGCTTCGAGATCGTGTCCGTTCGTATACGCCTGTTCCAGATACCGGAAGATTGCCGCCGTCGCCTCTTCCGCGCAGCGGTCGGTCTCCTTCGTTGTGCTGTGGACGCTGACGTATGCCTCCACCGCGTGTGTAAGCGCGTCCATGCCGGTCTGCGCCGTTGTCGCAGGGGGAAGATTCTCAGTGAGCACAGCGTCGAGAACAGCGTAGCGCGGCACGAGGCAAAGATCCATGATGGCGTGCTTATGGTGCGTTTTCTCGTTTGTGATAACGGCGGCGATCGTCGTCTCCGAACCGGAGCCGGCGGTCGTCGGCACAGCGATGAACGGCGGGAGTGCGTGCATGACTTTGAAAAGCCCCGTCATCTGCTCCACGGTGCGGTTGGGGCGCACGATGCGCGCCGCGGCAGCCTTGGCCGTATCCATCGGCGAGCCGCCGCCCACGGCAAGGAAGCCGTCGCAGCCCTCGGCGAGATACAGTTCCCGCACCTGTTCGATGATGGAGATCGTAGGATTGGCGCGCACGCCGTCAAAGTGGACGGCGGCAATGCCCGCCGCTTCGATCTGCGCGCGGATCGGCGGGACGAGCGTCGCGCCCGTATGTTTGCCGGAGACGATCATCACCTTTTTCACACCGCAGCCGCGCAGCAGCTCCGGGATCTTCGCCGTGCTGCCCGCGCCGCTGACGATCTCCGGCTTGCGCCAGGGTAAGACGCGCGAGGCGAGATCAAATACGGTCTGATAGGCCCGGTAGTAAAATCGTTTCATCGGTTTCATGCAGATCATCCCTTTCGTACTATTTTGTAAGCGCGTGGAGCGAGGCTGTGACCGCGCGGCGTGCACCAAGATCGCGGAGCATTGCGCAGATGCGCTCGCCGCGCTGTGCGAGCGCAGGGGTATCCGCCTGATTGATAAAGAAGATCGGGTCAAAGCGCCCATAGCCCGCCCAGAGAAGCTCCGCCATCTGTTTTTCGGTGAGCGAATCCCCGGAAAGGTCCACGGTCTCCTTTGCCAGCGTGTACCGATGGACGATCTCCTCCGGCTTTTTCCCAAGCGCGGAGAGACCTGCCACAACGACGGTGTGCGTCGTTTCCGGGCGGATCACAGGCTCCCGCGCCGCCGGGAATTTCACCGGCAGACGATGCGCGCCGTCCGCCTCGATGATAACGGCGGACGCTTCGCGGCAGAGAAAGTGCATCGCATCCTCTCCCGGTGCGCCGAATTTCCGCTCTTCCGAAAGAAAGATCCCGGACGAGACGATCTTCCCTTCGTGCCACGCCGCGCGGCATTCCTCCTCCGAAAACGGGACGGAGAGAACGATATCCTTGCCGGACGGCGGCATGATGTGCGTTGTTGTAAAAAGCGCCGTCGGCATAAGCGCGTTCGTTTCGCGCGCGAGCGCGTACATCAGTGTCGTCTTCCCGCCGCCGCCGCAGAGAGAGACAACGTGCTTCTCCCGCTCCGGCAGACCAAGCAGCTCATGCAGCACCATACTGTCCCTTCCCTTTCACTTCGCCTTCGGCAGACTCCAGCGGTAATGCGCTGCGAGCAGACGGAGCGTAAGCGTAACGGCAGCGCCGATGAGCATGGCGGGCATCTGCCCGATGTTCCAGAGCAGGATGCACACCACGGCGCCGAGGATGGACGCGGTCGCGTAAAAATGCTTGACAAAAATATACGGAGGCGATCCGGCGAACATATCGCGCAGCACGCCGCCGCCGCAGCCAGTGACAACGCCGACAAAGATGGCGAGGAAGGCGTTCAGCTCGCCCGTGGCTATGTACGCTGTCTGCACGCCGATCACGGTGAATATGCCGAGCCCGATGGCGTCAAAGAGCAGAAGCGCCGTATCGTAGAGCTTCTCGTTCCAGTGCAGCAGCCGCCGCACCGGGGGCAAAAATACGAGCACGGAAACAGCGATCGACGTGAGCGCGTACCCCGGCGATTTGAACGCCGCAGGCGGCGTGATGCCGAGGATAAGATCACGCAGTATGCCTCCGCCGACCGCGGTCGTCATGCCAAGGATCGCCACGCCGAAAATATCCATCTTTTTCGATATGGCAACGACCGCGCCGGAAACGGCAAACGCGATCGTGCCGAGGATCTCAAAGGCAACAAAAAGACTCATGTTCTCCTGCCTCCTAATTGGCTACAGAATGATGCACCGCCGGGCTGGTAAGATCCAGTGCGCGGAAAGAATACCCGTTTTCAATTCCCCAGGAGAGGATCTCCTCCACGGCATCGACGCTGAACGCGTTGGTATCGTGCTGTAATACGACGGAATAGTCGTGTTGCGGCACGCCTTCTTTGATATTCGCCACGACCGTATAGCGCGTGGCGTTGGACGCCGTGTCCGCCGCGGAAACGTTCCAGTCGAAGTAGACGTAGCCCATGTCGTTGAGGTCGTTCGTAAGGCGCGTCATAATGCCGGGGTTATAATGGCTCACTGTGTTCGAGCTGCCGCCGGGGAAGCGGACGAGCTTTGCATACTCGCCCGTCTGCTCAAATATGATCTCCTGCATTCGGCAGAGATCGGAAAAATACGCCTCTTCACTCTGATAGATGGCGTTATAGTCGTGCGTTGCGCTGTGGATGCCGACAGAGTGACCGCGCCGGGCGATCTCGCCGATGCACCAGGTGTAGTCCTCGTGGCAGTCCGTCACGAAAAACGTCGCCTTGACGCCATAGGCATCCAAAATATCCAAAAGATGCTCCGTATTGGCAGACGGGCCGTCGTCGAACGTGAGATAGACCGTCCCTGCGTCCGGCGTGACCGTATCGGGCCGGTCCGCCGCCGTGACGATCACACGGCGCGTAATGGTCGCTGTCAGACCTTCACTGTCCGTGACGGAATAGGTGACGCTCCCCTCGCCGGTATGGAAGGTGTTCACATCCGCGGTGCAGACGGTTTTCGCGGTAATATCACCGTCGCGGTCGTCGATGGCCGTACAGCCGGGATCTTCGTATCCGCCCGGCTGCGCCGGATAAAAGAGCGGATCGTCACCAATGAGCGTGAGCACGGGCGCGGCGTTCGGCGCGGCTGTCGGCTCCGCCGTCGGTGCCGGCGTTTCCGTCGGCGCTGCGGTCGTGCTCGCCATCGCGGGCTTTGAATCCTGTTGATTTACATAATACAAACCCAATCCGCAGAACGCGGCCAACGCGCAGCCCGCGGCGATGAGCGCCAGACCGAGCTTTTGATGTTTCTCCATATCTATCCCTTTACTTCTCCCCGGCGTTTTCCGCCGCGCGGCGCAGCGCCTCCGCCACAGCATCGGAGCGTTCGCGGCGGTTGAGCCGCCGGAGCGTTTCGCGGATCTCCTCCCCTGCCTGCATCACTTCCGTATGGAAGCTGTCGGCAGACAGGCGGAGAGCGCCCTGACCGAGGACGATGAGCTGCTCCATGCCGTCGGAGGTCGCAACGCGCACGCGGTGGTTTTGAGCGATCTCGTGCGAGGTTTTTTCGATATAGGCGTCCGCGGTTTCCGCTTCCTTCGTATAGACGACGTGGATATTATTATATGCCACGATCTCTTCCTTGTGAAACGGTACGCGGTAGGCGTCGAACACCAGAATGACACGGCACTGGCGCACGCCCTGATAGTTGCAAAGAAGATCCATCAAAAGCTGGCGCGCCGCGTCCAGATGGTCGGCGGCGACGGCTTTGAGCTCGTCCCATGCAAAGATTATATTGTACCCGTCCACGAGCAAATATTCCGGCCCGGCGGGGATCGGCTTTGCTTTTGGCTGCGGGACCGGTTTTTCACGCTCGGAGCGCGGCACAAACGCGCGGTTCTGCTTCACTGTGCCGTAGGTCCGCTCATAAATGGCCTGCAATTCCTTATCGAGCGCCGCGCCCGTGCGGGGTGCGGATGGGCCGCGCGGCACACTCTCCTTTGCAGGCGTGGTTTCCTTCTCCGCCCGGAGGCAGCTTTCCAGATGCATGTGCTGCTCGACCTCGTCCCAGCGGACGGTATAGCCCGCGCCGTGCGAGCAGAAAACGGAATCTGGGGTATTGGCAACGTCGCGCTCCGGATCGTATCCGATCTCGTCCACGACGCGCTGCGTATCGCGGCAGGGCTCATAGCCGCGCAGCGAGAACGAAACGCGCCCCTGCCCGCGGGAATACGTCGTCACCTCGCGCGGATAATTTGCGCATTCGGCCACCGGCGCGGCAGCCGTGAGGACGGAAACGCCGTTTTCGGTTTCGGGCGGATCAAACCGGCCGCCCATGCGCTGAATGTCGGCCATGGCGCGGCCGACGCATTCATTCGGCAGCTCCAGCCGGAGATCGTACCACGGCTCGAGAAGAATGCTCTCGGCGCGCATGAGCCCCTGCCGCACGGCGCGGTAGGTCGCCTGGCGGAAATCGCCGCCCTCGGTGTGCTTCAGGTGCGCCCGCCCGGCAGCGAGCGTGATCTTCATATCGGTGATCGGTGAGCCGGTCAGAACACCGCGGTGCTCTTTTTCCGCAAGATGCGTCAAAATGAGGCGCTGCCAGTTGAGATCAAGCGCATCAGTTGAGCATTTGCTTGCAAAGACAAGGCCGCTCCCTCGCTCAAGCGGTTCGAGCAGGAGGTGGACCTCGGCATAGTGGCGCAGCGGCTCGTAGTGGCCGACACCCTCCACGGATGCGGCGATCGTTTCACGGTAGAGGATGCCGCCCTCGCCGAACATGATCTCCAGCCCAAAGCGGCTGCGGCAGAGACGCTCGAGTATCTCCAGCTGCACCTCGCCCATGAGCTGTACGCGGATCTCTCGTGCGGCATCATCATACACGACATGCAGGAGCGGGTCCTCTTCCTCCAGCAGACGCAGCTTTTCAAGGACCGTATGAGGATCGGCCTTTTCCGCATGAGCGCGGTAGGTGAATACCGGCTCGAGCAGCGCGGCGCTCTTTCCCTTTTCCGCGCCGAGCGCGTCGCCGGTGTGCGCGGCGGTCAGCCCCGTTACGGCGCAGACCGTTCCGGCTTTTGCCGTATCCGTCAACTCAAACTTTTCCCCGGAGTAGAGACGGATCTGGTGGATCTTCTCCTCCGTCTCCCCATTCTCCGTCGGGATCTTCACCGCAGCGCGGGCGCGAAGTTCTCCGCCCGTAACACGCAGCCACGTAAGCCGCGCGCCCTGCGCGTCGCGGCTGATCTTATATACCCGCGCGCCGAAGACATTCCCGGTAGGCTTGACCGGCGCATAGAGCGCAAGCGTATCGAGCAGCTTTTCCACGCCGTCGAGCCGGAGCGCCGCGCCGAACAGACACGGGAAGAGCTTTTCCTCCGCGATCAGGCGGCGGACTTCCTCCGGCGGGATCGTTCCTGCAGAAAGGAAACTCTCGAGCGCCGCTTCGCTCTCGGCCGCAGCCTGTTCCATCCAGTCAGTGCCGGAAAAGTCCGCGCACTCCGGCGAGAGAAGAGAACGCAGCTCCTGCATTCTCGCGGCGCGGTTCACGCCGGGGAGATCGGTCTTATTTATAAATATGAAAGTCGGCACATGGTTCCGGCGCAGCAGCCGCCAGAGCGTGCGCGTGTGGCCCTGCACGCCGTCCGTGCCGCTCACAACGAGGATCGCCGCGTCAAGCACCGGAAGCGTGCGCTCCGTTTCGCCGGAAAAGTCCACATGGCCCGGCGTATCGAGAAACGTTACGGCACAGCCTTTCCATGTGAGTCTTGCCTGCTTGGAAAAGATCGTGATGCCGCGCTCACGCTCCTGCGGATCGGTGTCGAGAAAGGCGTCCGCATGATCAACGCGGCCCAGACGCCGAAGCGCCCCGGCCGTATAAAGAAGTGCCTCGGAAAGCGTCGTTTTTCCCGCATCCACATGGGCGAGAATGCCGACGCACAAAGGGGACTTTTCCGTATTAAGTTTCTCCGCCATACAGCTTTCCCCTTTCTTCGTATCGGATCGATGTATTATAGCACGAAAGGCAAAGTTCTCCAATAGTTATATTTTTCGAGCTTATATTTGAAACGTTTTCAACAAAATTATTTGCCGGTTTTTATCACAATAGACAAATGTAAGAAAAATGTAAAATGCTTTTCTGTTTGGATTGACAAAGTAAAATTCGATGACTTATAATTAGCATCATTCATCCGGTAAATTTAAACAAAGTTTAAACTGCACCGGAACAATACGGAATGGAGGATCCGAAAGTGAAAAAGTATCTGGCACTGCTTCTGGCGCTGGTCATGGTGTTCGCTCTCGTTGCCTGCGGCAGCACGACCGAAACGCCCGCCCCCGCCACCGAAGCCCCCGCTGCGGAACCCGAGACCCCGGCCGAAGAACCCGCAGTCGAAGCTGACCCCATGGAAGCGCTCATCGCCGCGGCGAAGGCCGAGGGCGAGCTGACGGTTTACGGCTCCTGCGAGGAAGAATACCTCGCCGCCGCCTGCCAGCATTTCCAGGAACTGTACGGCATTAAGGTCAACTACCAGCGTCTATCCACCGGCGAGGTGCAGGCGAAGATCGAAGAAGAGAACGGCAACCCCTCCGCCGACGTCTGGTTCGGCGGCACGACCGATCCCTACAACGTCCTCGCCAAGGAAGACCTGCTTGAGCCCTACGCCGCTGTGAATGCCTCCCACCTCATCAGCGACATGTACAAGGACGCTGAGGGTAAGTGGTACGGCATCTACAAGGGCATTCTCGGCTTCATGGTCAATACTGACGAACTCGACCGCCTCGGCCTTGAAGCTCCGGCGGACTGGCCCGATCTGCTCAAGCCCGAATACAAGGGTCTGATCTGGCTCTCCAACTACAACACTGCCGGCACCGCCAAGCTGGTCGTCAACACGATGATCCAGAAGTACGGCCACGACGAAGGCATCCAGTACCTCGTGGATCTCGACAAGAACATCGAAGTTTATACGAAGTCCGGCTCCGGCCCGTCCAAGAATGTGGGCACCGGCGAGTGCGTCATCGGCATCGGCTTCCTGCATGACGGCATCACCCAGATCGTCGATAACCAGTACGGCAATATCGCCCTTGTGATCCCGTCCAGCGGCACCTCCTTCGAGATCGGTGCGACCGCCATGTTCAAGGGCGCGAAGCACCCCAACGCTGCGAAGCTTTGGATCGAGTACGCTCTGTCTCCCGAGTGCGTGGAGCTCGCTGCCCAGAACGGTTCTTACCAGTTCCTGGTCATCGATAACGCCACCCAGCCGGCACAGGCTGCGCAGTTCGGTCTGGATCCCGACAACGTCATGGAATATGACTTTGAGGATGCCAAGAACAACACCGGTACTTACGTCGAGGAAGTCATGGCTGCCCTGGCCAAGAGCGGCGCTGACACCGGCGAGGATCGTTTCAAAACTTCGTAATACCCCCTAATGTCAAGGCGGCGGCTTCTGCCGCCGCCTTGTTCGTAAACCGTCCGATGGATCGACTGTCATTATGAATCCGCGCGCATGGGCACGCAGGTTCATAATGACAGCGGATCTGTTTCTAAAGATACCAAGTCAGGAGGGATTCCGCCTATGGCAAGAACACAGAGTGCGGCGCTGGACCGGAAGAAACTGATGGGTGACCCCATTCTGGTCACGACCATCGTCGTGCTGATCACATTCCTCACGCTTTTTATTCTCTATCCTCTCGCCATTCTGCTGGTGGACAGCTTCGTGGGCGACGGCGGGTTCGGCTTCAGCGTATTCAAGCGCATTTTCAACATGCCGACCTTTACCCACGCCATCACAAACACGCTGAAAGTCGGCTTCCTTGTCGGCATTCTGTCCACGCTGATCGGTCTGCTGTTCGCGTATGTGGAGGTCTACGTCCGCATGGGCAAATTCACCGGCGGGCTTTTCAAGGTCGTCTCCATGCTGCCGGTCGTGTCGCCGCCGTTCGTACTCAGCCTTTCGATGATCATGCTCTTCGGCAAGGCGGGCATCATCACCCGCTTCCTGCTGAAGATCTACGATAACAGCGTATACGGCTTCTGGGGCATCGCCATCGTGCAGACGCTGACGTTCTTCCCCGTGTGCTACATGATGCTCAAGGGCCTTTTGAAGAACATCGATCCTTCGCTCGAGGAGGCCGCCCGCGATATGGGCGCTTCGCGCTGGAAGGTATTTACGAGCGTGACGTTCCCGCTGCTGCTGCCGGGTCTCGGCAATGCGTTTCTCGTGACGTTTATCGAGTCCATCGCCGACTTCGCCAACCCCATGATCATCGGCGGCTCCTACGATACGCTCGCAACGACCATCTATCTCCAGATCACCGGCGCTTACGACAAAGCCGGCGCCGCGGCGATGGCGGTGGTGCTCCTATGCATCACGCTTGCGATGTTCGCCGTACAAAAGTACTATCTTGAGCGCAAGACCGCCGCCACGCTCACCGGCAAGGCGTCCCGCGGCCGTATGCTCATCACCGACCGGAGCGTCAAGGTCCCGCTCACGGTGCTCTGCGCGCTCGTGGCGATCTTCGTCATTATGATGTACCTTTGCGTGCCGATCGGCGCGTTCTTCCCGACGTGGGGCTACAAGTTCTTCCCGCTCACGGGCAAGTGGTTCAAGCTCGTATTCACGCGCTACCACGGCTTCCAGGCGTTCCGCGATTCGTTTGTGCTCAGTTTGATCTCCGCGCCCATCACGGCGCTTTTGAGCATGATCATTTCGTATCTCGTCGTCAAGCGGAAGTTTAAATTCAAAGGATTCATCGAGGCGGTCTCCATGCTTGCCATGGCGGTGCCGGGCACCGTTCTCGGCGTCGGCTACATCCGCGGTTTCTCCGGCGGTCTGTTCCATACCGGCTTTCTGCAGGGGCTTTACGGCACGGGGCTCATCCTCATCATCGTCTTTGTTGTCCGCTCTCTTCCGACCGGCACGCGAAGCGGCATATCCGCGCTGCGACAGATCGACAAATCCATCGAAGAATCCGCCTACGACATGGGCGCGGACAGCTTCCGGGTGTTTATGACCGTAACGCTGCCGCTCATCAAGGATTCGTTCCTCAGCGGTCTCGTTACCGCGTTCGTCCGCAGCATCACCGCCATTTCCGCCATTATCCTGCTGGTGACGCCGCAGTTCCTGCTTATCACCGTGCAGATCAACGAGTTTGCCGAAAAAGGCTCCTACAGTCTCGCCTGCGCCTTTGCGACGATCCTCATCGTCATCACCTACGGCAGTGTGCTGCTGATGAATCTGGTGACGAAGCATTTCGGCACCAGCAGAAAAATCAAGGAGGGCAAGTAAATCATGGAAAAAGTGAAAAAAGGCGTGCGTCTCGAACATATCTCCAAGATCTATCAAGATCCCAAGACCGGCAAGGACTTTTACGCCGTTAAGGATAACTCCCTTATCATCGAGCCGGGCGAATTCGTCACGCTTCTCGGTCCCTCCGGCTGCGGCAAAACCACAACGCTGCGCATGATCGCCGGCTTTGAAAGTCCGGACGAAGGCGAGATCTATCTGGGCGACGAGGCCATCAACGCTCTCACGCCGAACAAGCGCGACACCGCCATGGTGTTCCAGAGCTACGCCCTTCTCCCCCACTACAACGTATTTGATAATGTTGCCTACGGTCTCAAGCTGCGCCATGTGCCGAAGGAGGAGATCCGCGAGCGCGTGATGAAGATCCTCGATCTCGTGGAGCTCACCGGTATGGAAGGCCGCATGACCAACCAGCTCTCCGGCGGCCAGCAGCAGCGCGTAGCGCTCGCCCGCGCGCTCGTCATCGAGCCGAGCGTTCTGCTCTTCGACGAACCGCTCTCCAACCTGGACGCCAAGCTGCGCGTCACGATGCGCACGGAGATCCGCCGCATCCAGCAGGAGGTCGGCATCACCGCCATTTATGTCACGCACGACCAGAGCGAGGCCATGGCTCTCTCCGACCGGATCATCATCATGCGCTCCGGCGTCGTGGAGCAGATCGGTTCTCCGCAGGAGATCTACTACCATCCTGTCAACGAGTTCGTCGCCGACTTCATCGGCGAGGCAAACTTCCTCAAGGGCAAGCTCGAAACTCTCTCGGACGGCCGGGCGCAGCTCAACGTTTCGGGCGACATCTGCCACGCCGCACCCGTGCCCGGCATGGAGGTCGGTAAGGATTATACGATCGTTCTCCGGCCCGAAGCTGCATCTCTCGGTGAAGATGGCGGTCTTCCCTGCGAGGTCGTTCTCTCCTGCTTCATGGGCAGTTACCAGAATTACCACGTCAAGGTCGGCGACACGCTCGTGAAGCTGACCGATCCCAACCCCAAGAACAAGCGCATTTACAAAGTCGGCGAGCACTGCCGTCTGGTCTTCGACCCCGAGAGCGTGCACGTTCTCTGATCATCCCTGTTCTGCCGCACCCCGTCCGCTTTATACGGACGGGGGCTTTTTTATGCCGCCGCAGATTGGCATAGCGTGAGGCTTTTACGTATGCTGTAAGGGGTGCGCCTCAACATCTTTATCTTGGAGTGTGAACTATGGCAGGCTTTACCAACTTCGCCACGCTTTCCTATAACGGCGGCACAACAAACTCGAATATCGTTACCGGCGAGATCCTCGAAGCGCTCACCGCCGTCAAGACAGCGGTTTCGGCGAACTATTCGGCGGGAGACCGCATCACCTACGCTCTCTCGCTCGTGAATACCGGCACAACGGCCATCACGGACTATACCGTCACCGACGATCTGGGCGGCTACACCGTTGGCACGAACACCGTCTACCCGCTCGCCTACAACGCCGGAACGGCGCGCTATTATATTAACGGCGTTTTGCAGACCGCTCCGACCGTCACGGCCGGACCGCCGCTCACCGTGACCGGTCTCACGGTCCCCGCAGGCGGCAATGCCGTTTTGATCTACGAAACGACCGCGACGTCCGTCGCCCCGCTCGCAACGGGCGACTCGATCACGAACACCGCCACGATCACCGGCGGCGGTCTCACGAACACGATCACCGCACAGGCGACGGTGGAGACCGCGAACAGCGCCGATCTCACCATCAGCAAAGCGCTCTCGCCGACGACCGTTACGGAAAACGGTCAGATCACCTATACGTTTGTCATCTCCAACACCGGCAACACCGAAGCGACGGCGGCGGACAACGTTGTCGTCACCGATACGTTTGCCCCCATTCTCCGCAACATCGCCGTCACCTACAACGGCACGGCGTGGACGGAGGGTACAAACTACACCTACAACACCGCAACCGGCGTTTTCACAACGCTGGCCGGGCAGATCACCGTTCCGGCGGCTTCGTTCACGCAGAACACAGACGGGACGTTCACTGTAACGCCCGGTACGACCACGCTCGTTATCACCGGTACGGTCTGACCCATATCTCGTACAAACGATTCCGTCCCTGGCTTCGGCCGGGGACTTTCCTTACCAAAAAAGCGCTTTCCGTCCCGACGGTTCCATGGTATAATGAGCCAGCTTTTCTTTTTTCGACAGATTATTTACGGAGAATGAGACCTTATGGAGAAGAAAACCTTTTATCTGACCTGCGAGAGGACATGGGTATACGACACGCTCATCTTCGCCGCCGGTATCCTCGGCTCGTATACCTATATGCTCTGCGGCGGCATTTTCTGCAACGCGCAGACCGGCAACATCGTGCTTCTCGGCATCGCGCTCGGCACGCGGAGCTGGACAAGCGCCCTGTACTATGTCATCCCGATCTCCGCCTACACGCTCGGTGCCTTCATCTCCGAGCTCATCCCCGACGACGTAAAACATCGCTTCCATATCCGCTGGGAAACGATCCTCGTCGCGGTCGAGATCATATTCATCGCCGTGCTCGGCGCACTGCCGGCATCGACGCCGGTGCAGGTCTTTCAGGTGTCCATCAACTTTATCGCCTCCATGCAATACAACACGTTCCGCAACTCCGAGGGCGTGCCGATGGCCACAACATTCGCCACCAACCACGTTCGTCAGCTCGGCATCGGTCTTGCCAAGGAGCTGCACCGCCGCCACGGTGACACGTCCCACCGCCGCATTCTCAAGCGGCATTTTTCCATGATCCTCTTCTTCCTCGCCGGAACGATCCTCGGCGCGATCGCCTGCACGCTTCTCCACCGCCGGGCGGTCTGGATCGCGGCGCTCCCCTACTCCGTTGTCTTTGTCGCCTTTCTCCATGCCGATCTGACCTCCGAAAAAGAATGGTTGGAGCGCGATCCCGCAGGACACTGAGCGGTAGCGTATATTTTTCTTGCTTTGCGGATTATTTCGCGCTATAATGCGCTAAACTGAAAATGCAGGAGAAACATGCCATGTCCGGATATCATAAAAAAGAAGTCTACGCCTTCCTCAACGAAAAAGGTGTTTCTTATGAAGCCGTTGAGCACGAGGCGGTATTCACGATGGAGGAGATGGAGCGCGCCGGGATCAACGCCAACGGCTGTATCTGCAAAAATCTCTTTCTGCGCGACGCGAAGGGTCGGCAGCACTATCTTGTGACCGTTCCCGACGAGCGGCGGGTCGATCTCAAATGGCTCTCGGCGGCGCTCGGCACCTCAAAGCTCAGCTTTGCCTCCGCCGAACGGCTCGATACCTACCTGAACGTTCCGCAGGGCAGCGTTTCCCCGCTCGGGATCCTCAACGATGAAAGCCGCTCCGTTATCTTTGCCGCAGACTCCGCGCTCGCCTCCCTGCCGGTAATCGGCGTCCACCCGAACGACAACACCGCCACGGTATTTCTTTCGTTTGACGATCTCCGGCAAGTCATTGAAGGGCATGGCAACCGCGTTGTTCTCGTAGATTTTTCCTCCAGTCCGCCGCAGATGTGATCTTCCGCTCCGCTTCCGGCATTTACAGCGCCGGAGGCGGGGCTTTTCACGTCGATGGGGTTTCAGCGATTTTTACAAGCATTTCTTTGTATCGTTAAAGAATTTGATGTATATCTGCTCTTGTAAATCCGACCGATGCGCTGTAGAATCTCTCCATAATTTTTCACCGGAAGAAAGCGCGGCATACCGCCCGGCGCTTCTCCCTTTACAGGGGCCGGAGTCTCGCGGTTCCGCCCCGTACGGCGGAACCGCGCTCTTTTTTATTCTGCTGCGAAAGGATGGATTCGACCATGGCAAAAAAGAGGATCCTTGGAGTGATCGGTTTGGGACACGTCGGCGCGCACGTCGCCTACTCTCTCGCCGTACAGGGCATTGCGGACGAGCTGATACTCGTTGACAAAAACGCACAGAAGCTCGCAAGCGAGATACAGGACCTGCGCGACGCCGCAGCATATCTGCCACACCGCGTTATCTTTCGTGCCGGAGAGTTTTCCGATCTCGGTGAATGTGACGTGATCGTCAACAGCGTTGGAAAGATCGATCTTCTCCGGGAATCGCACGACCGCACCACGGAGATGGACTTCACGATCCCGGCGGTGCGCGGCTTTGCCGAGAACATCCGGAAAAGCGGCTTTGACGGCGTTGTTATCAATATTACCAATCCCTGCGATATCGTAACGCACGAGCTTGCGCTGGAGCTCGGTCTTCCGAGAGGCCGCGTATTCGGTACCGGCACCGGACTGGACACCGCGCGTCTTCTCAGCGCGCTGGCCCGTCAGACCGGCATCGACCACAAGTCGATCACGTGCTACATGCTCGGCGAGCACGGAAATAAGCAGTTTGCCCCCTGGTCGTGCGTCAGCTTCCGCGGCATGCCGCTGGACGTCTGGGCAAAAACGGACGAGCGATTCCGGTTTGACCGCGAGGCACTGCAAAAGGAATCCATCGGCGGCGGATGGGTCACGTTTTCCGGAAAATACTGCACCGAATACGGCATTGCGACGACCGCCGCGCGCATGGCGCACATCGTTCTCCACGACGAAAAGGCCATCATGCCTGCCAGCGCAGAGCTGTGTGGAGAATACGGTGAATCCGGACTGTTCGCCGGAGTTCCCTGCGTGCTCGGCGCGAACGGCGTGGAGCAGATCGTAGAGCTGCCGCTTACGGCGGAAGAACAGGCGCAGTTCCACGTTTGCTGCGACGGAATCCGCGCCAATATGAAGCATTGGAAAGACATCCGCAATATCTGAAAAGGAGGAGCTGCATTATGAACATCACGATCACCAAAAAAGAGAGCCCCGGAAAACTGCCGGAGACGGATGAACTCGGCTTTGGAAAATACTTCACCGATCACATGTTTCTCATGGACTATTCCGATGACAAAGGCTGGCACGATGCGCGCATCGTCCCCTTCGGGCCGGTCAGCATGTCCCCCGCCGCGGGCGTATTGCACTATGGTGCCGAGGTGTTTGAGGGGCTCAAAGCCTACCGCCGTCCGGACGGCGGCGTGCAGCTTTTCCGTCCCTGGGAAAATATGGCGCGCCTGAACCGCTCGTGCGACCGGATCGGTCTGCCGCGGATCAACGAGGAGGACGGCTTGCAGGCGATTCGGGAGCTGTTACGCGTGGATGAGCGCTGGGTGCCTTCGGAACCAGGCACCTCGCTCTATATCCGTCCGTTCCTGTATTCCACGAATCCAACCCTCTCTCTGCACGGTGTCTATTCGGCGACCTTTGCCGTCATTCTCTCCCCTTCCGGGAACTACTTCAAAAACGGGCTGAAGCCAGTCCCTATCATGGTGGAAACCGAAGACGTCCGCGCCGTGCGCGGCGGCACCGGCGAGGCGAAATGCGGCGGGAACTACGCTGCCGCGAACCGCGCCGCGGACAAGGCCGCCGAAAAGGGCTATGCACAGGTTTTGTGGCTGGACGGCGTTGAGCGGAAATACGTGGAAGAGGGTGGCGGCATGAACGTGATGTTCAAGATCAACGGTACCGTTGTGACGCCCATGCTCACCGGCTCCATTCTCCCCGGCATCACGCGCAAATCCTGCATTGAGCTGCTGCGCAGCCGGGGCATTTCCGTGAAGGAGCGGCTCATCAGCGTGGACGAGCTCTTTGAAGCCGCGAAAGCCGGCACGCTGGAGGAAGCATGGTGTGTCGGCACCGCGGCGGTCATCTCCCCGATCGGCGAGCTTGCCTGGAACGGTGAAAAATACGAGATCAACGGCAACAAGATCGGCCCGCTCTCGCAGATGCTCTACGATGAGCTGACCGGTATCCAGCGTGGTACAAAGCCCGATCCCTTTGGCTGGATCGACCGCGTCTGTTGAACAAAATACGAAAAGATCCGCGCAGAAAATTCTGCGCGGATCACTTTTTTACGGTCTTATATTACCACATTTTTGCGAAAAATTCAAGTCTTGTCCTTTTGGCGGCGCGGGTGTAATTAGAATACGACGCTATTGAAGGAGGACATCGTATGAACAACATGACCGCTCTGGTGAGCTGCTTTGCCAGAGCATATCACCGCCGGGTCAACGCCGTTCCGGTATTTGACGACACCGCCGCCGAAGCGCTGCTGGGAGAGGATTTCCGGCAGATCGCACAGAACATGCAGCAGGGCGCAGCCTTTTTCCTGCCCGGCTTCACCGGCACACCGGAGGACGCGCTCCGTCATATCGTGGGCGGACAGCTGGCACCTTCTGTGCTCGCTCGGAGCATATTTTGCGAGGGGGCGTTGGCGCATGAGGTGGCTCAAGGCTGCCGGCAGTACGCGATCCTTGCCGCGGGATATGATACTTTTGCCATACGGAATAAGGAGGAACGCCTCGCCGTGTTTGAACTGGATCTTCCGGAGGTGCTGGAAGACAAGCGGAAGCGCATTAAGTGCGCAGCCCTTTCCTCCGGTGCAAAGCCCATACCCTGTGATCTTTCCGAAAGCACGTGGACGGACCGGCTTCTGTCCGGCGGTTTCCGTCCGGCGGAAAAAGCCTTTTTCAGTCTGCTCGGCATCAGCTATTATCTGTGTGAGCCGGACTTCCGGTCCCTGCTTCGATCCGTCGGATGTCTCGCAGCAGCGGGCTCCGTGCTGTGCCTGGACTACCCGACCGGCGAAGAGAGCCGGAGCGCATCGGTAAACCGTGCGTTGGCGCAAGGCGCGGGCGAGACGATGAAAGCGCGTTACTCTCCCTGCAGGATGGAGGAGCTTCTGATCAGCGGCGGATTTCGTGTCCGGGAGCATCTTTCCGCAGCGGAAATGACGGAACGGTTTTTTGCTGTGCATAACGAAAATACACCAGAGCACCCCATAGCCGCGCCGGACGGTGTGCGCTATATTCTCGCTGAAGGGGCGAAGTGATAGCGCCGTTTTCCCGCGGCAACAAGGGTTCCGGGGCTGCCCGTCATGCTGCCAAGAGCACACACAAAGAGAGAAGAGCCTGTGATCCATGGAGATCGCAGGCTCTTTTGATTTCAGACCCGGTCACGGTATACGGAGGCCATGCGCTCTATCTGGCGTTTTAATTCTTCCCGGACATGGGCGGGCTCCAAGCACTCACATTTATCGCCAAAGCCGAGAATCATATCGTAGTAATAATCCCGTTCGATGAACGGATAGTCTACCAGATAGTATTCCTCTCCATCGGGGGCAACGCGGTCCTGCGTGCATAATTCCAGCACCCGGTCCAGTATGGATCGGTGGATGCGCAGCTTTATGTCCGTTTGCAGCGTTTCCATGAGCGGTTCGATATCCTGGATCGGCTTTTTCGAAGTCACGAGGGCTGTATGTCTCCTGCAGCATCTGCAGGTCCGTCATTCTCGACAGGCGAAACAAACTATAGTCATTTCTGCTGCGGCAATACCCTTGAAAATACCAGCGGCCGCTTTTCAGCACAAGCTGATACGGCTCAACGACCCTTTCCGTTTTATTCCCATGGCCGTCGATGTAGGTAAAGGAAAGCAGCTTGTTCTCCTGTAAAGCGCTTTTCACGATCTCTAAATGCTGTCGTATATTCCCGTTTCCCATCCAGGGATCCGTGTCAATGCAGATTTGATTCGCCTTTATCTCAACTTCTCTCGCACGACCGGCAGGAATAAAGCTCCTCACCTTTGCCAATGTGTGTACGAGATCCTCTCTCCGCACCATACCCGAAAGGTTGTTCAGCCCCATAAGCAGTGCCGAAAGCTCATCCGCGGAGAACACTTTTTTATCGACCTTGTATTCCGGCAGGATCTCAAAACCACCGCCCGCTCCGGACTTTGAACAGAGCGGAATGCCGGACATACTGACGGCATCCATATCACGGTAGATCGTTCGGAGCGATACCTCAAACAGGTCTGCCAATTCCTGCGCGCCGACCCGCTCTCTTTCGAGAAGGATCATAACAATACTGACAAGTCTGTCTGCCTTCATCCGAAAGCTGCCTTTCCACATTTTTCTATTTCATAATTGCTGACATAACGGTGTCAGTAATTGCATGATACAATAAGAAAGCAGGCGAATCAATGATACGAATGGAGGAAATGTATGTTTACTGTCTATGTTTACGCTCTCGACACCTCGGCGGATTGGGAGATCGGTCATGTTGCCGCAGAATTGAATTCCGGCCGTTTTTTCAAAAAAGACGCGCCGGATGTAACGGTCAAAACCGTCGGAGTCTCCCTGGAGCCGGGTTTCTCGATATGTTCTGCCCCAATTACAAGGGACAAAGATACTATGTGGACATACCCTCGGTTTCCGACGGAAGTCTCATCACCGCAAGCGGCACGGGAGCCTTGCTCTGGGCAAAGCAGATCATAGAACGTTTGGGCGTTTTCCAGTCGGATACGCTCGAAGCATGTGGTATGCGTATTTCCGTACCGGCGAGGCGCAGCACTTCCTCGCTCTTATGCAGACTCTGCCGCGATCGTGATCCCTACTCTGCAAATAAAAAAGTCCTTACAGGATTCTCTGATCCTGTAAGGACACTCTGCATGGTCGGAGTGGCGAGACTTGAACTCGCGGCCTCTTGGTCCCGAACCAAGCACGCTACCAACTGCGCTACACCCCGATACCGATATCAGCAAGACAGAATTATATTGTCTTTTGGCGGAATTGTCAAGTATTTTTCTAAAACTCTTTTCTTTTTCTTGTAAATACTTTCAAGCTGTTATAAAATGATAGGACAATACACAGGAGCTTTGATGTATGGACAAGAAACTCGAACGGATCCTCCCGCTGGTACAGAAGCCCGCCCGGTACACCGGCGGCGAGTACGGCGAAATTCAAAAAGATAAAAGCGAAGTCGATCTCCGCATGGCGCTCTGTTTCCCGGACACGTATGAGATCGGCATGTCGAACACCGGTATGCGCATTCTCTATCAGGTGCTCAACGACCTCCCCGGCGTGTGGTGCGAGCGCGTGTTCGCTCCGTGGTTCGATATGGACCGGCAGATGCGCGAAAAGGGCCTCCCCCTCTATGCGCTCGAAAGCGGCGATCCGCTCAGCGAGTTTGACGCGATCGGCTTTTCTCTCGGCTACGAGATGGCGTATACGACCGTTCTCGAGATGCTCGATCTTGCCGGTATCCCGCTGCGCAGCGCCGAGCGCACCTCGCTCACGCCGCTCGTGTTCGCGGGCGGCAGCGTATGCTGCAACAGCGAGCCGATGGCGGACTTTTTCGATCTTATGATCGTCGGCGAGGGCGAGAGCGTGGACGGCGAAGTTTTGCGGCTTCTGCGCGAGGCGAAGGCCGCCGGTTGGAGCAAGGCGGAATTTCTCCGCCGCGCCGCGCTCATCGGCGGCGTGTACGTCCCATCGCTCTATACCCCGGAATACAACGCCGACGGCACGCTCAAGGCCATGCACGCCGCGCCCGGCGCGCCCGAGCGCGTCACGAAGCGCATCGTGGAGGATTTCGAGAACAGCCGCTTCCCCGTGAACGCGATCGTTCCCTCCACGGAGATCGTGCATGACCGCGTCGGTCTTGAGCTCTTCCGCGGGTGCATCCGCGGCTGCCGGTTCTGCCAGGCCGGACACATTTACCGCCCGGTGCGCAGCCGCAGCGTGGAAAAATGCATGGAGTACGGCAAGGAATCTCTCGCTTTCTCGGGCTATCACGAGATCACGCTCCTCTCACTCAGCACGAGCGACTACCGCGGGCTGAACGAGCTTTGCGACGGACTGATGGACTATTGCGAAAGCCGCGGCATCGGTCTCTCGCTACCCTCGCTGCGCGCGGACAACTTCTCCATGGACATCATGCAGCGCGTGCAGAAAGTGCGTAAATCCGGTCTCACCTTTGCGCCCGAGGCCGGCACGCAGCGCCTGCGCGACGTTATCAATAAAAACGTCACCGAGGAAGACCTTCTCCGTTCGTGCGCTGTGGCGTTTCAGGGCGGCTGGAACAGCGTAAAGCTCTATTTCATGCTCGGTCTGCCGACGGAGACGGACGAGGACGTGCTCGGCATCGCCGAGCTTGCCGACCGCGTCGTGCATTGCTGGCGGGAAAACTCACCCAACCGCAGCCACGGACTGCGCGTGACGGTGAGCACGTCCTGCTTCGTGCCGAAGCCGCACACGCCGTTCCAGTGGGAGCCGCAGGTCACGCGCGAAGAGTATATGCGCCGCGTTACGCTGCTGCGCGACAATATGAAGGCGCGCGCCGTTACCTACAACTGGCACGACGCCGACACCTCGCTCACCGAAGCGGTGCTCTCGCGCGGTGACCGGCGGCTCGGCGCAATGATCGAAAACATCTGGCGGCACGGCGGCTTTCTTGAATCGTGGTCGGAGGGCTTTGATCTCAAGCGATGGGAAAAGGCCGCGGAGGAAGAGGGCATCTCCTTCCCGTTCTACACCAACCGCGAGAGGGCGCTCGACGAAGTGCTGCCATGGGATCATCTCTATATGGGCGTAAACAAGCGCCACTATGTCCACGAATACGAGCAGGCGCACAAGGGGCTTCTCTCCCCCGACTGCCGGGCGCAGTGCTCCGGCTGCGGCGCCGCCGCATTTCTGAAAGGAGGCCGCTGCGATGGATAAGCTCCGGCTCACCTATGAACAGACCCGCCGCGCGATATGGATGTCGCATCTCGATACGATGCGCACCCTTCAGCGCGCCATCAAGCGCGCGGGGATCCCCATCCGGTACAGCGAGGGCTTCAACCCCCACGAGCTCATCTCGATTTTGCTGCCGCTCTCCGTCGGCACGGCGAGTCTCTGCCAAATCGCCGACATCCGCGTGCGCGAGGATGTGGACATTGCCGCCTTGCCCGCGCAGCTGACCGCCGTGATGCCGGAAGGCATCCGCGTGACGGACTGCTACGAGAACGCGATGAAGCCCGCCGAGCTCAAATGGATGCGCGTGAAGGGCGCGTGGGAATACGATACCGCCGATACGGAAGCCGTCGCCGCAAAGTGCCGGGAGCTTTTTTCCGGTCCTGTGGAGGTCATGCGCAAAACAAAGCGCGGCGAAGGGCTCTTCACCGTGACCGAGCATGTGCGCGATCTGACGTTTACCCCTGGCGACGGCATTGTGACGGTCGATGGGATCGTCTCCTGCGCCGAGCCCGTGGTGAATCCCGAGCTGCTCACCGCGGCGGTGCGGACGCACCTTCCGGACTGCGCGCCGGACGGCGGACACTTCTGCCGCATGGCGCTTTACCGCGCCGATGGGGCGCCGTACCGGTAAATAAATTTATTCCAATTTTTTAAATTTCCTGTTGACATTTTTCAAAGGCATGATATAATAACACTTGCCTTTGACATGCGGGAGTGCTGGAATAGGTAGACAGGCAGGCTTGAGGTGCCTGTGTCCAACCATAGACGTGAGAGTTCAAGTCTCTTCTCCCGCACCAATCAGCACAACAGTTGAACTGTTGTGCTGATTTTTTATACTACAACGGCGGCTCATCCGATGCGATCGGATGAGCCGCCGTTTTCTTTATTCTTCTTCGGAAGTGTCCGCAGCGTCTTCCCTGTTTTCCTGCTCCGTCCCCGGGGCGAGCCCCGCGCCGTGTTTTTTGAAAGCAGGCTCGGTGAAGAGCGACCAGAGCAGCATCAGCACGGCCGGCATGAACGTGAGCGGGAATATCCACTGCGCGCTCAAGCGCACGATCTCCGCCGTCAACAGCACGAGCACCACGGTCGACGGCAGATGACCCACGGCAAACTTCAGTGCCGTTTTATTCAGCGCGCCGAAGCCCAGCGTGCAGCGCGAGAGGATCGGAAACACCCAGCACGCCGCGCCGAGAGGCAGGACCAGCGCGACATAGTACGCCGCGCCCGCGGCCCCGGCGGAGGGCGAGACAGCGCTGTACTGCCGCAGCAGCGCGAGCATCCACAGCCCGAGCGCGCCGATCGCGCCCCAGAGCAGCGTCAGCAGCATGCCCGGCACAAGCTCATTCTTGAACGTGCGGAAAAAGCGTTCATAGGGCTTGGGCTGCTTATACCGTATGCAGCGCACGACGCTGTCATAAAGCGCGGTCGTCGCTGCGCCCAGCGTCAGTACGGGGATGCTGCACAAAAGCCACAGCACGCTCAGCGCCAGAACGTCCGTCAGCGTATTCAGCGCCCGCCAGAGCCAGCCCTGATATCGAAATGCGCGCCCCAGCATCAGGTCAGTTCACGCACTCTCGGCGCGAGCGCATCGGCGAGCTGGCGATGCCCGCGGCGGCTGAGGTGCATGTAGTCCACCGTGTTGAACTCCGCCACTCCCTCAGCGTCAAGGAAGGCCCAGCCATGCGTCTCGCAGCGCCGGCGGTATTCCTCCGCCACGCCCATGGATGTCGCGTGGCAGGATGCACCCATAGCGGGATCGTTGTGCCCCGCGCCGATGTGCGGCGGCGCAATGATAAGCAGGTTCGGTTTCCCTCCGCGCCACGCGGCGACGGTCTCCGCCTTTACCGCAAGACGCTCCATACCGATGCCGATGCAAGCCGGGCTCGCGTTGAAGCGCTCCTTGGTGTCGTTCGTGCCGAGCATGATGATCAGAAGATCGACCGGCTCATGCGACATCAGCGTGGAATATATGACGTCCAGCCCGGACATGCACTCGTGCAGCGGGTCGGAAAATACGGTCGTGCGGCCGGACAGCCCCTCTTCGAGCACAAGGTACTCTTCCCCCAGCGCTTTCTGCAAAAGGCAGGTCCAGCGCTCATCCTCGTTGAAGCGGTCGGTACGGCCGGCGGTATCGTTTGGATCTGCGCAGTAGCCATGGGTATTGGAATCGCCGAAGCAGACGATGTGTTTTTTCATGTGCGCTCTCCTTATCAGAGTATAGTCACTTTCGGGTCTCCGGCAGAGAAGCGGCGGCGGCAGACTGACCGACGCGGCGGAACTTCTCGTCCGGCAGAGCAAGGTGGATTTTATCCGCCAGCTCGCTGTACTCGTCGCGCAGCACGCGCTCACACTCTTCTATCACGAGCTCTCCGCCGCGCCCGGACATCACGCGCCCGAGCAGCAGCACATGGTGGAAGTGGTACATATCGTAATAGAGCGCGAGCGAGTGCGCCAGATACACGCCGATGCTGCGGTATATCGCAGCGGCGCGATCGTCCTCCTCTTCCATGAGCTTCTGCACGACCTTGAGCTTTTCTGCCGGAGAGAGCGATTCGTCCAGCTCGATACCCGCGCGTGGCGCGAGTTTTATGACGCCGTCCTGCGAGAAGTACTTCACGCCGCAGCCAATGTCGAGCGACCATTCGTCCTGCATCGCGTTGGGGTTAGCGTCCACGGGGATGAACGCCAGCTCGTTGAGCCAGCCAGTGATATACCCGTTCTCATCGACGTAACCGCCCGCCTCGCTCGTCCCCATGGCGATGCCGAGAATGTTCGTATCCTCCAGACTGATCGCGCCGGCGAGCGCGGTGACGTCGCCGTCGTTGAAAACGCAGAACGGCACATCGCCGAATGTATCGGTGATGGCGCGGATGTAGATATCCTTGACCTTCGCATCAAAAAGGTCCTGCGGTACCTTGAGAAAGAGCGAGGCGTTCATGGTGCGGTTGTTGATGTACACACCGGCGCTCGACACGCCCACAGCGTCTACGCGCGGCATATGCTCCGCCGCTGCCCGGAGCGCAGCAACGATGCCGTCGTAGTGATAGTCCGGGTCGGCGTTGGTCTTCGGAAACCAGACGACCTCTTCGGAATACACAGTCTCGCCGTCGATCACGGCGCTGACCTTGCGGTCGCTCCCGCCCGCGTCAAATCCTATGCGGCAGCCGTTAAATTGTCCGCCTGCAGGCCGGGGCGAATCCTTCGCCTCCGGCAGCACGTCGGTATAGACGACCTCAAACGGTCTTTCATATATACTGGAGAAATAGTCCCAGTCGAACGCCTGGCAGCCGTCTGCGCTGAAGCATCCTCGGATATAATCGCACATATCCCGGTCGCCGCTGATATACACGCGCCAACCGCCCTTCATCCACAGCATGGATTTGACAAGACGGCGGATATAATATCTGTCGGCCTCGATCCGGTCGGGCGTGCCGTGAATAAACGTATGTACGGATGCCATCTCGCCGCCGCTGCGCTCTACGGCAACACCGATGGGCTTTTTCGCTGTGGCAAGAAAGGCGTGGTTGAATTTATAGAGCGGGAAAAAGTCACGGTCAAGCTCCGGAAGATTTCGGACGCTCGCCTCGATGCCGAGATAGTTCATGCTGCGCATCCTCCCTATACAGAATAATTTGCTGTATGGCCAAATCTATATATTTACTATATCACAGTTTTCCGTAGCTGTCACTATGAAATAAAAAATATTTCAACTTAAAATTTTCTTGAAAATTATTTTCCTTAATGTTACCATAAAAGTACCTACCAAAACCTGCTGGAACAAACAAATCGGAAAGGGGCGTTTACGATGGATAAGCAGAAATTACAGTGTGCGAGAGAGTGGATCCAGTCCGAGCTGAAAAAGAGCATTGACTTCTGGCTCAAAAACGGCATGGATGCTGTCAACGGCGGCGTATATACCTGCCTTGACCGCAAAGGCGAGATATATTCCACGGATAAAAGCGTGTGGATGCAGGGGCGCTGCGGCTGGATCTTTGCATATCTCTGCCATGTATACGGCGTGCGCAAGGAGTGGCTGGCTGCCTCAAAGAGCTGCATCGACTTTATGGAGGCGCACTGCATAAACCGTGCCGCCGGGAACCGGATGTACTTTACCGTCACCGCCGAGGGCGCGCCACTCCGCCAGCGCCGGTACTGCTTTTCCGAGGCGTTTTACGCCATGGCAAACGCGGAATACTACGGTGTGACCGGTGAACGGGAACATCTGGACCGCGCGCGGCGCGCGTATGACCTCTACTGGGATCTAAACCACGGCATGACCGACCCGACCGGACTTGGTCCGAAAACCGAACCCTCCACGCGCACAGGACGCGCCTTTGGCATTCCAATGATCTATCTCAACGTTACCGCCGTGATGCAGCGCGTCGATCCGGAGAACGCTGCGCTCTATGCCGAGCGCGCTGATGCCTGTGTGGACGAGATATTCCGCTATCATGTCCACCCCGAGCTCAAGTGTGTGCTGGAGAACGTTGCGGTTGACGGCACAGCGAGATTGTATTACACTGAGGGACGAATTGTGAACCCCGGACACGATATAGAAGGCGTATGGTTCCTTCTGGAGCACGCGCGCAAAACCGGCAATACCGAGCTTGTCGGCAAAGCGGAGGAGATATTTCGCTGGGCGATAGCCGCCGGCTGGGACAAGGAGTATGGCGGACTATTGTACTTTGTCGATGCTCTCGGTAAGCCACCGGAGGCGTATGAGCACGATATGAAGCTCTGGTGGCCGCACAACGAGATCCTCATCTCCTCGCTCATGCTCTACAAGGACACCGGCAAGGAAGAGTACCTCGACTGGTTTTATACCACGCTCGACTACTGCAAGGAGCATTTTGCCGACAGCGAGTACGGCGAGTGGTACGGCTATCTCCGCCGCGACGGAAAACCGACCGAGCCTTCGACCAAGGGCTCAACATTCAAAGGGCCGTTCCATCTGCCGCGCATGCTTATTATGACCGATACCATGGCCGGGGAACTGCTTGCGAAATAAGGGATTACGGGAGAATCGTATGGAGCAGAGCAGCATAAACGTATTTGAGCGGATCAGCGCGGAGTATTATAATCTCACCACCGCGGAGAAAAAGGCGGCGGATTATGTGCTTTCGCATCAGAGAAAAACGCAGGACATGAGCATCACCGAGCTCGCCGCGGCAAGCGGCGTGGCGGAGGCGACCGTGTCGCGCTTCTGCCGGCGGCTGGGGTGCAGGGGGTACAACGCTTTTCGTCTCGCCATTGCCAACTCCATCGCCCAGCGTCCGCAACAGTCCAACCCGCTCTCGGGCGAGGTGCTCGACGACGACAGCTTTTCCGATGTCTGCAAAAAGCTCTACACCGCCAACGTCAGCGCCATGACACAGACGCTTGAGCTTGTCCGTCCGGAGGAGTATATCCGCGCGGCGGACCTTCTGGAGCAGGCAGACCGCGTGCTGTGCATGGGACAGGGCGGTTCCATGATCATTGCGATGGAGGCGGCACATCTTTTTTCCACGGCAAGCGGGAAATTTTTCTCCGTAACTGATTCCCACATGCAGACTATCGCCGTCGCCACCGCAGGCGAGAACGACGTCATACTCTTCTTCTCCTATTCCGGCGCGACAAAGGATCTTATTGATACGCTTTCCTACGCAAGAGAGCGCGGGCTGCGCTCCATCCTTGTGACGCATTTTGCCAGTTCCCCTGGCGCAGGTCTGGCTGACGTGACGCTGCTGTGCGGCGCGGACGAAAGTCCGCTGCAGCTCGGCTCCGTCGGCGCGAGGATCGCGCAGATGTATCTTTTGGATGTCCTCTTTTCCGAACTCTGCCGCCGCAATCTGGATGCGTGCCGCCAGAGCCGCGCCCGCATCGCCGCAGCTCTCGCCGAAAAGCACCTGTGACCGGCTGAAAAATTTTTTCTCCTTCCTTTCCCCGGAGAGCGCTCTGCTCCCCGGGGATTCCCACACCCTGTTTTGCAAAAAATCTTCTTTGTTGATTTTCCGAGAAAATAATTTTCAAAATCTATTGACATCGGTGAGTGTTTTGGTTAATATGATGGTGAAAAGAGGAATTTCACCGGTGATAGCCGTTGAAATAACGAAACCTGAACAAAATGTTTAAGGAGGCACATCATGAAGAAACTGCTCGCAATGCTGCTCGCCCTGTGCATGGTGTTCGCACTGTGCGCTTGCGGCCAGACCGCTGCACCCGCTGCCGACCCCGCACCTGCTCAGGCTGACCCCGCTCCCGCGGCGGACCCCACCGCCGAACCCGTCAACATCACGCTCTGGACCTACCCGATCGGCGGCTGGGGCAATGCTGACACCGTCGATGCCCTCATCGCCTCGTTTGAGAAGGCGAATCCCGGCATCACCGTTACCGTGGAATATCTCGACTACACCAACGGCGACGACCAGGTCAACACCGCGCTTGAAGGCGGCTCCGCTCCCGACCTCATCATGGAAGGACCGGAACGTCTCGTTGCCAATTGGGGCGCGAAGGGCTACATGGTCGATCTTGCCGACATGTGGGACGCCACCGACAAATCCGAAATCAACCCGGCCTGCGTCGCGGCCTGCTTCACCGCGGACGGCGCCTGCTATGAGTACCCCCTCGTTATGACCGCGCACTGCATGGCCATCAACCATGATGCGTTCGTCGCCGCCGGCGCCGACCAGTACATCGACACCGAGACCCACACCTGGACGACCGAGGACTTCATCAAAGCGGTCGATGCGCTGTACGCCTATTACAAAGAGCCCGTCGGCGACGTCTACTGCTCCGGCCAGGGCGGTGACCAGGGCACCCGCGCTCTCGTCAACAACCTCTACGGCGGCACGTTCACCAACGCCGAGCACACCGCCTACACCGCGGACTCTCCGGAGAATGTCAAGGCTCTTGAGCTTCTCCAGGACATGGACGGCATCTACTTCAACGCAGCCGAGAACGGCGGCGAGGAGATCACCGCTTTCCGTCAGGGCATTCTCAAGATGGCGTTCTGCTGGAACATTGCCCAGCAGCTCAACTCCGACAACAACGATGCCGAGCTCACCAACGACGGCGAGAAGATCGTCTTTATGAGCTTCCCCTCCGAGACCGGCGAGAGCAAGCTGCAGGGCGGCATCTGGGGCTTCGGCGTGTTCGATAACGGCGACGCTGCCAAGATCGACGCTGCGAAGACCTTCATCAAGTACTTTGCCGACGGCGAAGGCACGGTCGATGCGGTCAAGGCCTCCAACTACTTTGCCGTGCGCGACACCGCCGAGGGCATCGACCTCACCGGCATCTGGGCGGATAACGCCATTATGAACGAGTACACCAAGCTCATGCCCTACCTCGGCGACTACTACCAGGTCACCTCCGGCTGGGCGACTGCCCGTACCGAGTGGTGGAACATGCTCCAGCGCATCGGCGGCGGCGGTGACGTCGCCACGGAAGTCGCCACGTTCTGCACCAATGCGAACGCCGCGGCAGCCGGCTGATTGGGCAGACAGATCGAACCCATATCTTCTTTTTCTCCTTTGACCCACAGCACGCACCCTCTCTGTGCCCCCGCGCAGAGAGGGTGTGTTGATAGCTACGTAATCCGTAAGGGGGAGCGACCCTATGTTCAAATCCAAAAACAGCATGAGCCGCGCGCTCGTGCGGCGGGAAACAACAGCGGGATACCTGTTTTTGCTGCCGAGTCTGTTCTTCTTCGTCACCTTTGTGCTGTATCCCATGTTCCTGTGCATATACACCAGCTTCTTTGACTCCAACATGGGCAAGAACGCCGTGGACGTCTTCATCGGGCTGGGTAACTATAAGGAGCTTTTCCAGGATAAGCTCTTCCTCGGCGCGCTGAAAAACACGGTCGTCATCGTTGTCGTTGCCGTTCCGACGGTGTGCGCATTTTCTCTCTGGGTCGCCACGGCGATATACGACATGAAGCCCGCGCTGACCTCGGCGTTCCGCTGCATCTTCTATCTGCCGGTCGTCACCGGCTCCGTCGCGGTAACGGTCGTCTGGAAATGGATGTACAACAACCGCTACGGCGTGTTCAACTACCTTTTCAAGAGCCTCGGCATCATTGACCAGAATATAAACTGGCTGGGCGATGCGCGCTTTGCGCTCTGGTGCATCATTCTCATCCTCTTCACCACCTCCGTCGGCCAGCCCATCGTCCTGTATGTTTCGGCGCTTGGCAATGTGGACCACTCGCTCGTCGAGGCGGCGCAGGTAGACGGCGCGAACCACCGCCAAGTGTTCTGGAAGATCAAATGGGCGCAGATCATGCCCACCACGCTCTACATACTCATCATCACCACGATCAACTCCTTCCAGTGCTTCGCGCTGATCCAGCTGCTCACCTCCGGCGGGCCGACACACAGTACGGACACGATCATGTATTACATCTATTACACCGCGTTCAAGCTCTACCGCTACGGGTACGGCAACGCCATGGGCGTTGTGCTTATGATCATCATCGCGGTGCTCTCTGCCGTCCAGTTCAAGCTGGGGCAGCAGCCGGATTAAGGGGGTGAGCGTATGCAGAGCAGATCAAAAGCGAACCGCATAATCACTCTTGTAATTATCATCATCCTCGCAGCGCTCTTCACGTTCCCCCTCTACTGGATCATCACCGGCTCCTTCAAGACCGCCAAGGAGGTCAACTCCGTTACGCCCGTCTGGTGGCCGAGCGAGTGGACGCTGAAGAATTACCAGACGCTCATGGGCAAACTCAAAGCCCCCCTCTGGGAGTTTTACATTCCCTTCAGCCAGTACTTCTCGGCGGACGGCAGCCCGGTCGTCTTCTCCGCCGGTCCCACCGTGCCCGGCGCGATCCGCTGGATGTTCAACACCGTATGGATGGCCGTTGCCGCAATGCTTCTCACCTGCGCGACCTCCGCGCTCGCGGGGTATGCGCTGGCCAAGAAGCGCTTCGTTGGGCGCAGGCTCATTTTCACGCTCATCGTCTGCGCAATGGCGCTTCCGAAGCAGGTCATTCTCATCCCGCTCATCCGCGAAATGTCCTCGCTCAAGCTCTATAACACGCTCAGCGCCGTAGTCTACCCGATCGTCGGCTGGCCGTTCGGCGTGTTCCTCATCAAGCAGTTTGCCGAGGGCATCCCCAGCGAGATACTGGAGGCCGCAAGGATCGACGGCGCGAGCGAGCTGAAAACCTTCAACCGGATCGTTTTCCCCATGATCAAGCCCGGCGTCGGCGCGCTTGCCATCTTCACCTTCATCAATTCATGGAACGACTATTTCATGCAGCTCATCATGCTCTCGAGCACGAAGAATCTGACCATTTCGCTGGGCATCGCAAAGATGCAGGCGGAAAACTCGACAGACTTTGGGCTCATCATGGCTGGCGCCGCTTTTGCCGCCGTGCCGATCATTATCGTGTTTCTTATCTTCCAGAAGTACTTCACCAAAGGCATCACGATGGGCGCCGTCAAGGGCTGACACACAAGGAGTGAAAACAATGAAAGCAAGAGACCTGAACAAATACCAGGGGATTTTCCCGGCCTTCTATGCATGCTATGACGACACCGGAGAGGTATCGCCTGACCGAGCGCGGGCGTTTACGGAATACCTCATTAGGAAAGGCGTGAACGGCCTTTATGTCGGCGGCTCCTCCGGCGAATGCATCTATCATTCCGTAGCGGAGCGCAAGGTGCTGCTGGAAGCCGTCATCGCCCAGGCCGCCGGGCGCATCACGATCATCGCGCACGTTGCCTGCAACAACACGCGCGACAGCATGGAGCTTGCCGCCCATGCGGAGAGGGCCGGCGCGGACTGCATCGCCGCCATACCGCCGATCTACTTCCATCTGCCGGACCGCGCGATCGCACAGTATTGGACCGATATTGCCTCCGCCGCGCCGAATACGGATTTCATCATCTACAACATCCCGCAGCTCGCCGGCACAGCGCTGAACAGCTCTCTTCTCCGCACGATGCTCGCCGTGCCGACCGTGATCGGTGTGAAGAACTCCTCCATGCCGATACAGGACATTGAGATGTGGCGCGACGAGGGCGCGATCGTTTTCAACGGTCCGGACGAGCAGCTTCTCTCCGGTCTCGCCGCGGGCGCGGTCGGCGGCATCGGCGGTACGTACGCCGCCATGCCGGAGCTGTACGAGCGCATCTTCGCCCTTGTCCGCAGCGGCGATATTCTCCCCGCGCGCGACATTCAGGACGCCTGCTGCCATATCATTTACAAAATGTGTTCCGGGCAGGGCAACATGTACGCCATGATCAAGGAGATCCTCCGTCTCCGCGGCGCACCGGACATTGGCGGCGTCCGTGCGCCGCTCTATCCTCTCCAGCCGGGCGACGAGGCTATCGCTGCCTCGTGCGCCGCGGACATCGACACCGCGATCGCAAAGTTCTGCAAATAAAACGCCTACTTTTACCGCATGCGAAAAACCGGCCCATCCGCTTGCCACGGATGAGCCGGTTTTTGTATGCATTATGTTTTTCCGAAGGCGTCCATAGCGCCGTCGCGCAGCGTTCCAAGAAGGTCGCTTTTTTCCCGGAGGATGAACCGCCGAGCAGCGAGCCGAGAATGTCCGAAAGGCCGGTCGTCTCGCCCTTGAGGAGACTGACCGCCGCTTTTTTCGTGTCGGCGTCTGCCGCGCGGTACAGCTCCAGGAGCTTCTTTTCCGCCGCGTTGGTCGAGACAAAGCGCTTCACGCGAAAAGGTATGCCCCGCTCAGTCGCGCCGGAGGGCCTGGATGGGGTTGAGGTTGGACGCCTTGACCGCCGGGAGAAGGCCGAACACGATGCCGATGACCATGGAGAACACCACAGCGATGAGGATCGCCGGGACGCTGATGGCCGTCGGCGTGCCCATAACGGACGAGATGAGACGCGCCATGATGATGCCGACGATCACGCCGAGCAGACCGCCGAGACTCGTGAGCACCGCCGCTTCCGTGAGGAACTGGTTGAGAATGCGGCGGCGGCGCGCGCCGATGGCTTTTTTGAGACCGATCTCCTGCGTCCGCTCGGTAACAGTGACGAGCATGATGTTCATAACGCCGATGCCGCCGACGAGCAGCGAAATGCTTGCGATCCAGATGAGCTGACGGTTGGAGGAGTTGGAGAGCTCCTGCAGATTCTTCGCCTGCTCCATGAGGTCCTGTCCGCGGTAGGAGAGCGTTTTGTCCGCGCCGATGAGCTGGCTGGACGAGAGAAGCTCGCCCGCCTTCTGTCCGACGCTCGTCATGTTGTCGGTATTGTCCGCGCGCAGCGCCGCGCACTGCGGCTCGTCGAACGAATAGAGCATCGGCCAGCTCTTGAGCGGAAGGAAGATCGTTCCGGTCTCGTTCATGTACTGGTAGTAATCGCTCGGCGTATTGATCTGCATCGTTGTGGAGCTCGCGCGCTTCACAACGCCGACGACCGTAAAGCTCTCACCCTGCATCTCCACAGTCTTGCCGACCGGTTCCTTGCCGGAGAAGAGCGCCGAGGCCGCCGCCGTGTCGAGCATGCAGACCTTTTTCGCCTTGGCATAGTCGTCCGCGAGGAAACTTCTTCCATGGTCAAGCGAATAGCCGTTCACGTCGAAGTAGTACTCGTCGATGCCGTAGAGATTACCGGAAAAGCTGTTGTTGCCGTAGTATACGCCGTCGGCGTAGCTCCGGTAGCAGAAGAGCGTGACGCCCTTCACGTGATCGATCTTGCAGAGCTCCTGCCGCGTTTCCTCCGTGATCGGGTAGACGCCGCTGGGAACGCCGTTGTACTGCACCTCATACGGATAATTGTCCTGATAGAGCTGCACGACGACGGCGTTGTTCCCCGCGCCGACAAGACTTTCCTTGATCTGCTCGTTCGTGCCTTTGATCGTGGATACGATCGTGATGATCGAGGCGATGCCGATGATGATGCCGAGCATCGTCAGGAACGAGCGCAGCTTATGCCGCCACACGTTCTGGAACGCCAGAGAAATGCTTTCAAGCAATGCACCCGCCCCCTTTCAGTAATTATAGAACGACGCGGTATCGGAGATCTCGGTCTTTGCCCCGGCGCGGATGCGGTTGCCGTACGGGAAGGCGATGTATTCTTCGCCGGTGAGACCGCTGTTGATCTGCGTATACGAGCCCCAGAGCGACCGCCCGGTCGATACGGCGCGCTTTTCGAGCTTGCCGTTCGCATCCATGACATATACAAAGCTCCCGCCGCCCTCGCGTCGAATGAACATGTTCTGGAGATACAGCCCGGAGGCGCTGCCGCCGAAGGGATTGTATGTGATGTTCACATACTCGCCCTCACGGACAGGCGTGTCCTCATCGAGATACACGGTGAACGGATAGAGCGAGGCGTTGCTGTTGCCCTGGCTCCAATGGTAGTAGTCGCCGTTCTCCTCGACCGGGTATTCGGAAATGCTGACGATCTTCGCCTCGGTCTGCGAGTACGTCTGCCACGACATCACCGTGACCGTATCGCCGACATGGAGCGTTTCGAGCTCCGTTTCGCTCATCGCGCCGGTGACATAGTATCCGCCGCCGCCGGAAATGAGCACCGCCGGGAGCTGTTCCTCGCGCGCCTGATCGGGGCTGCGGATCGTTTTCACCACGCCGTCGATCTTGCTGTAGACCACGCCGTTGTTGATCTCAAATTCGAGCGTTTCGTATTCGAGCCGCGCTTTTTTGAGATCGAGCTCTGTCTGGTAGATCTTCTCCTGCGCTTCGCGGCGCATGGCGATGAGTTCGTTGTAGGTGTAGCTCGGCGTCGTGTCGATGTAGGTGTCACCGCCGTCGTCGATATCGTCGCCGCCGTCATCCGGCGCTGTGCCGTCATCAAAGCGACCGTAAGCCTCGTCCACCTTGAAGGCCACCGAGCCGTCGCTCTGGCGGACGAACACCATGCCCCAGCTGCGGAGAATGTCGCCGTCCGGGGAATCGCCGTCGCGGACCTCAAACACGACATACGCCGTGCTGCCGCCCGCTTTCGTCAGGAGCGAATCGATAAAGGCGCTGTCATAGGCGCAGTCGTCGCTCCATATATAAAAGAACGGGCTGTCTTTCGTACCGTCGCCGCCGCGGAAATACGGCACATCCACCGGTGTGAGCGGCGGCGTATCCGGCTCTTCGTCGGGGAGCGGATCGGGCTGCGGGACGTAAAGCCGGTAGTTGTTCACCTTGACAAGATTGGCGTTCGCCTCGTCGAGCGCGATCTCGAGCTTCTGCACGGAGATCCTCGCTCGCTCGAGCTGCAGGTCGGTGAGCGTCGTGTCGTAGGAGAGGATCGGGTCGCCGACCTTGACGGTGTCGCCCTCGTGTACATAGTACTTGGTGATCTTCTGCGTTTCCGAAACGTAGATCGACTGCATTTTATCGGGCTTTACAAGGCCCTGCGTCTCCGCCTGGTCGTCGGCGTAGTTCGTGCAGAACTCCATGATCGGATAGACCTTCACCTTGCCGCCGCTGCCGCGGACGAGAAGCAGTATGCCGTACACACCGCCGCCGACGAGCGCGGCGATCAGCACACCGGCGATCGTCCGGCGCAGCCATTCCGGGAGATTACTGAGAAACGTTATCTTTCCCTTTTTCATCCGCTGCGCCTCCTTTCGTCATGTCGTACCGGTGCTTGTCCTCGTCGCCGCGGATCAACTCGCCGTCTAGGATGCGGTGGGTCTTTTTCGCGCAGTCGGCAATGTCCTGCGCGTGCGTGATGAGTACGACCGTTGTTCCCTTCGCGTTCAGCTCGCCGAAGATCTGCATGACCTGGCGGCCCGAAGCGGAGTCCAGCGCGCCGGTCGGCTCGTCTGCGAGCAGGATGCGCGGCTTTGCGATCATCGCGCGGGCGATCGCCACGCGCTGGCACTGGCCGCCGGAGAGCTGGTTCGGGTAAAAGTCCATACGCTCTTCCAGCCCCACGCTTGCCAGTGCTTCCGCGGCGCGCTCGCGCCGTTCGCGGCGCGGCACGTTCGCATAGAGAAGCGGCAGCGCGACATTATCGAGCGCCGTGAGCTTCGGCAGAAGATAGAAGCTCTGGAACACGAAACCGATCATCTGGTTTCGGATATCGGCGAGCCGGTCGTCCGAGGCCGAGGACACGTCCTCCCCGGCAAGCACATAAGTACCGGAGGTCGGCGTATCGAGACAGCCGATGATGTTCATAAGCGTTGTTTTTCCGGACCCGGAGGGCCCCATGATGGCAAGATAATCCCCGTCGTCGATCTCGAGAGAAATATTCTTGAGGATGTGTACAACGTCCTTACCCTGGGGATAATCCTTGCAGATATTGCGCATTTCCAGAAGCATTACGCCACGCTCCCCTCCGCATTCGCCGCGGCGTCTTCCGCCGGAGCGTCCTCCGGCACAGCGGTGTCATCGGCAGCCGGAGCATCCTCCGGTACAACGGCGTCTTCCGCCGGAGCGTCAATCTCGCCCGGGTCGCCGAAGAGTGAGGCATCCGGCTCTTCCACGAACGCATCCCCGTCGGAGGCGTCGCCGTCGGAGGCGTAGTATCCGCCGGGCATAACGGCAAAGCCGCCCGCGTTGCCGCCGGAAACATAGCCGGAGTTATCCTCATAGGTCTGCGTGTGCATGCCCGCAGAGAGGCCGTCCATCGGGAAGGCAATATAATCGCTTTCCTTCAGACCGGAGAGGATCTGGTATTCGCCCCGCTCGGCGTCGTAGTCGCCAAGGGATACGCTGCGCTTTTCCAGCCGGTCGCGCCCGTTCGCCGCCCAGACATAGGGCGAGGAATCGGCGTCCACGATATAGTACTCCGGCAGCCACAGTCCCTCGCGGACCTCCTGCTGGCCGTAGTCCGGCTCAATGTACACGTGCTGGCCGAGAATGAGGCCGGTCACGTCGTTGAGCTTGACATAGAACGGGTACTTGGACGAACTCGTCATCTCGTCGCTGCCAGAACCGTAGTAATAGCGGTTATTGTTGTTTTCGACCTCGGTCTCCCAGTCGATGCTCTCGAGCACGCCGCTCCACGTGACGCTCTCGTCAAGGCGCGAACGAACCAGCACGTTCATTCCCTCGGAAAGCGTGCCTACATTCAGTTCGTTGATCGTGCCCTTGACCTGGTAGGTCGTCATGTCCATGATAGTGATATAAGCATCGCTGCTGCCCGTATCACCATAGCCGGAGGTGTCGTCCGAATCCTTGACGCTCATCACGCGCCCGGAGATCGGCGCGCGAACGTCGGTATCCTGCAGCGCCTCCTGCAGGTTCTCGATCTCCTTCTCCTTAAGACCCTTATTGTATGTTGCCTCGCGCACGTTCGCCTGCAGCTCCTGGATCTGGAGCGAGTAGGTGAGCTGCTGCGCCGCGGGTGCGGCGTCGCGCTGGCGCTCGAGATTGGGGATGTCCTCCTCGGCGTTGGAGATCGTGTTCTCGTAGCCCTCGAGTTCGAGCAGGAGCTTGCTGAGCTGAAGCTCCATGGCCTCGTTGTCGTAGCAGAAGAGCACATCGCCCTCGGTGACAAAGTCGCCTTCCTTGACGTAGGTCTCCAAAACCTGTTTGTCGCCCTTTTTGACCGTTGCCGTTTCGCCTGAAACGACAATACCGGCGTACCGGTTCACCAGCCCCACAGAGCCCTGCGAGGTGATGTCCGATACCTTCTGGACGGTGACGGCGTCCTCGGCATTGCCACCGCAGCCGGTCATAACGCCGAGCAGCAGGCAAGCGCCGAGGAGAATGGCAAGCAGCTTTTTCATGTATGTTCCTCCTGTACTTTCAGGATGTTTTGCTTACTATTTCTATGACGCACCCCGGCGCGGAAAAGTTCGCTTCTCTCTGCCGAAGGCACCGAAAATAAAAGCGACGCGTCGATTGACAAGGGCACACGCGGTTCTGCCAGGCGGAAATGCCCTCATACCGCGTCAAAGACCTTGAGAATACACAAAGTATTCCCTGCGGCCTTTTCCTTGTCTGCGAGCATTTCTGCTCCGGCAGAACTGCTTCGCATCGGACAGCCTTGGATTTTCGAGGGATTTTTGTTCTTCTTTGGCGACGGCGGGCTGGCGCCCGCCTAGACAAAAAGGGCAAAAAGCACCGAAAAGACTGTCTGTCCGACGTGCGTGTCCTTGTTAATCGTCGCTTGCATTTTACCACAAAAATGCTATATTGGATATACGAAAAATAACGTCGAAAACGGAGGTATTCCCATTATGACCTGCAAGGAAAGATTTCTCAAATACATCGCCGTGTCCACTGCGTCCGATGAGGACAGCACCGAAAGCCCGTCCACGGCCCGGCAGCTGGAGCTCTCGCGCCGTCTGGCCGAGGAAATGCTCTCCATGGGCTTGAAGAACGTCCACATGGACAGCTGCGGCAATGCCATCGGCACGCTTCCCGCCACGGAGGGCGTCAAGGCCGCCGGAACGCTCGCGCTCATCGCGCATGTGGATACCTCTCCCGCCGCGAGCGGCGAGGGCGTGAACGCCCGTGAGGTACTCTATACCGGCGAGGACATTGAGCTCGGCCACGGCGTCATTCTCTCGGAAAAGCAGTTCCCCGCCATGAAGGATGTGCGCGGACAGGTGCTGCTCGTAACCGACGGCTCCACGCTGCTCGGCGCGGACGACAAGGCTGGCGTTGCCGAAATTATGACGGCGGTGGAAAAGCTCATCGCCTCCGGCGCGCCGCACGGCGAGCTGCGCATCGTGTTCACGACCGACGAGGAAGTTGGCCGCGGCACGGAGGGGCTGGACGTGAAAGATCTTGCGTGCGACTGGGGCTACACCGTGGACGGCGGCGAGCTCGGCGTTTACGAATACGAAAACTTCAATGCCGCCGCGGCGATCGTCCGCGTGCACGGCGTCGGCATTCATCCCGGCAGCGCGAAGAACATTATGAAAAATGCCGCGACGATTGCCATGGAGCTGCATTCCCTTCTCCCTGCTGACGAGGTGCCGGAGAAGACCGAGGGCTATGAAGGCTTCATCCATCTCACCGACATGTCCGGCGACGTGGTGGAGGCCGAGCTTCACTATATCATCCGCGACCACGACCGCACGCTCTTTGAAGAGAAGAAGGCGTGCGTCCGCGCCGCCGTGGAAGAGATCAACCGCCGCTACGGTGCGGGGACCGCCGAGGCCGAGATCACCGACACCTACTACAACATGCGCGAAAAGATCGAGCCGCACCGCCATCTGCTCGACCGCGCCGAGGCCGCCTACCGCGCCTGCGGCGTAGCTCCGCGCACCGAAGCGATCCGCGGCGGCACGGACGGCGCGGTGCTCACATGGATGGGCCTTCCCTGCCCGAACCTTTCGACCGGCGGCTACAACTACCACGGCGTACACGAATTCATTCCCGTGGACAGTCTCGCCGTCATGCCCGACGTGCTGCTGGAGATCATCGGCAGCTTCGTGGAAAACGCCTGATCCCCGGAGGATATCATGTCCAGAACATCGATCCTCATCGCCAAGATCCTGGCGGTGATCCTGCTCGCGGTGCTGCTCACCAGCGCGGCGCTCTCGCCGCGCTGGGCGGCGCGACCGGAGGATGTACGCGTTCCGGCGCCGACGGCGCTCCCGACTGCGGAACCCACGCCGACACCATCGCCGACGCCGACCCCTACCCCGGAGCCTACGGCAACGCCCACTCCCACACCGACGCCCACGCCGGAGCCGACGCCAATCGAATATACGATCTCCATGGTGGGCGACTGTACGCTCGCAAGCTATCCGCAGGCGCGCTACTACGCCAACTCGTTTGAGAATGTTGTCGGCACGAACTGGGCATATCCCTTCTCCAACGTGCTCGACGTGACGGCGAACGACGATATGACGATCGTGAATCTCGAGTGCAGCATTTCGGACCTGTCCGCCGGATCCGCCTCCACCTTCTCGTTCCTCGCGCCGAAGGCGGCGACGGATATTCTCACGCTCGGCAGCGTGGAGTTTGCAACGACCGCGAACAATCACGCGATGGACTTCGGCCAGCAGGTCTATGACGACACGCTCGCCAATCTCGATGCCGCCGGGATCGGTCACTGCGGCGAGGGCGAAGGCACGCTCTATACGACCGAAAGCGGTCTGACCGTCGGCGTATACGCCGTTTACAGCTGGCACACGCCGAGCGCCGAATCCGTCGCAGCGGGCGTCCGTTCTCTCAAGGACGCGGGCGCGGAGATCGTCGTCGTGAGCGCCCACTGGGGCAACGAGGCGAGCTATTACCAGAATGCCAATCAGGAAGAGGTGGGGCGTGCGGCGATCGACGCGGGTGCGAGCATCGTGTTCGGCCACGGGCCGCACCGTCTCGAGCCGTTTGAAAAATACAACAACGGCATCATTTTCTACAGTCTCGGCAACTTCGTTTTCGGCGGCAACACCAACCCCGCCGACATGGACAGCGTGATCGCACAGGCGACCGTTACCCGTGATCCGGACGGGACGCTCTATCTCTCCTCGTTCAACGTTCTGCCGTGCAGCATCAGCAGCAAAACAAACGAAAACGACTACTGCCCGACGCTTTTTGAACCCGGCACCGAGGAATATGACCGCGCCATGTCCAAGGTGGACGGCTCGTGGACGGGCGCGAACAACGTGATCGACTACTCCTTCATGCACCCGGAAGGTTGAAATTTCAAAGCGGCAAAATGCCGCCGAAACCGGTCTGGTTTCGGCGGCATTACTTTATGTCGGATATATTTACTTGCGGCGGCGGCCTCCGGCGCGGCGGTCGGCATAGATCTTGCTGTCGTTGATCTTGCTATCGGACTGCTGCATGAAGTGCTTGAGCTTATCTTCAAAGCTGGTATCCCCGGTGGGCGGCGCGACTTCACCGCCGCGCGGCGCAGCGCTGCGGTAGGTGTTGGCCGGGCGCGGCGTGTAGGCAGGACGGGCGGCGTTCACCGATGGCTGAGCCGGACGTGGGGTATAGGCCGGGCGCGGTGCGCTCGGCTGGGCCTGCTTGATGGAGAGATTGATCTTCCCCGCCTCGTTGACGCTTAGGATCTTCACCTTGACGGCGTCGCCGACATTCAGATAGTCGTTGACGTCGTTGACGTAGGCGTTGGCGATCTCCGAGATGTGTACAAGACCGCTCTTGCCGCCGGGAAGCAGTACGAACGCTCCGAATTTGGTGATGCCTGTGACTTTGCCTTCCTGAATCGCTCCGATTTCCAGCTCCATGGGGATTCCTTTCTCTTTTCTTTCAATTTATTGATATATCCTGTCATCCGGCAGGACAAGACCAAGCCGTTCCCGCGCAAGTTCGGCGATGCGATCCGCATCGCCGCTGCGCTCAATCCGCTCACGCAAAGCCGCGTTGCTCTGCTCCAGCGCTTCGCAGCGCTCGCGTGTCTCTCGCAGAAGAAGCTCCGCTTCCTCCACGCGGATCGCCGTTGCAACATACCGCGCCGCGGCATAAACGAGCAGAATGGATAGAATGCAGCCAAAAAGGAACTTTATGCTTTTGCTCATCGCTTTGCTCCGCCGTCTCCCCCGCCGCGGCAGCTCTATGACGGCCGGGGAAACTTGCGCATTATTTTAAACGATAGATTCGATTTTGCATAGATATTTTTTCAAATTTTTTCATCTTTTTTTCGCGTTTTTTTCCGCTCGTTTTCTTTTCTCCGCTGCCGCTCTTCCCTATGCTCCCGTTTCCGCTCCGCAATACGGCGCACCGGGCGCCGGAGCGGGGTCAGAAGCCACGCGCAGAGGGCGCATCCGGCGATCGCCGCTGTGAGGAACCGGGGCCGCACGCCGCCGCTGCACCACTGCCCGGCAGCAAAAACCGTGAGTCCCGCCAGCGTATAAAAAAGCGCGTCCCACAGTGCTGCGAGCCGGCGGAAAACCTGCCGGAGGACGTATACCGGAAGCTGCATAACGCCGAGCGCTGCGCCGGTCAGAAAGGCAAACGCCAGCTCAAAAAGCTGCCGGGCCGTCGATTCGCTCATTTATCCGAAGAGCTTCGCCCAGAAGCTGCGCCGCACCGGGACGTCGGCATACGAGAGATCCGAAATATCCCCCACGACGAGAAGATCGCCGGAGTCCACCGAGAGGGTCTCCACCCGAAGGTTGCTCCCATGCACCGTGAGAGCGCCAAGCTCCGTCTGCATCTCCACCATGCTTTCGTCAAAGCCGCCGACCTCTTCCACGCCGGACACGCTCAAGCGGTTCCGGTTTTCCAGTATGATGTTCTGCGCTTTTCTCCGCTCGGTCTCTCCCGCCATACGATCACCTCGGCACAAGACTATGCCGGGACAGCGCCCGATATGACTTGACACCGGGGGCGGCAGATGGTACTTTATGAGTGGCAAAACCATGCCGGTGTGGCGGAATTGGCAGACGCACGGGACTTAAAATCCCGAGACGAAAGTCGTACGGGTTCGACCCCCGTCACCGGTACCACGTCAGAAGGAGCAAACACCGTTCCGTTTCCGCCTTACGGCGAAAACTGCACTATGTTAGCTCCTTCTTCCTTTCCAAATCGAACCCGCTGCGCTGGGCTTCGATTTGGTTTTGTACGGCGGAGATGCATAGCGGCTTTTTCAGCAAATTCCATCTATATCTCATAATTTCAATAAACGGAGGTGTCACCCTTGGAACGGGTAAAGCAGCTTGGACGTTATCCGAAGATCATTCTGCTTCTTCTGGCCGTTATGATTCTGGCTTTTACGATCGTCTATCCTATCGTTACGGCGCGCTCGGGTTTTCTTTATGAGGACACCATCCTTGTGCCGTCAGAGACGAACGGCGCCACCGTATATTCCGGGAAGATCCGCGGAACCGCAGCCAGCTTCACCGTCTCTGCGGATAAAACCGTCATCTTTCAGTATGGCGGCACCGTTTACGGTCCCTATATCGCCAAAGAGGACCCCACTGCCATTCCGAAGGACAGCGACCTGCAAACACAGATGACCGGCATTGAGCTGCGTTGCGGCGATGAGATCGTGTTCCGCGGCGGCGTGGTCAAAAGCGGTGACTGGCGCATGCTCTATAACGAGGATGGGAGCTTTGAGACGCTCCGCATCACCGCAACGATGAGCGACGGCACCATCGTGGATGAGTATGGAAATCCGCTCGACCCGATGGAGCCCTCCGTTTCAACGATCCTCGATCTGATGGACGGTCCCGCAACGACCCATAAGGGCGCATGGATCGGCTGGTTCGGCGGCGTGCTGATCTGCGTTATCGCGGCACTCACCATGCTGTTTGCCGATGAGCTCTTCCGCTGGAACGCGTCGTTCCTTGTCCGCAACGCCGAGGAAGCCGAACCGTCCGACTGGGAGATCGCCGGGCGGTATATCACATGGACGGTGCTGCCGGTCATGGCAGCGGTGATCTTCATCCTCGGACTAAAGTAAATTATGGAACGGAGCAGCCCGGGCATGGATATGTCCGGGCTGCTCCGCGTTATTTTTTCTGTCAAAGGGAGTTTTTTATAATTCTCTGATATACATCTCTTCCACCGCGCCGAAGTGAACTGCACCCCATTTGTT
>DHKA01000050.1:0-9492 GCA_002404605.1 Clostridiales bacterium UBA4706
CAGAAAACTGGGTACATATCAATCCGAGGGAGCTTTTTGCGGCTTATTCGTGGTCAAAAATGGTCTTGCTCTCGAGCAGGGGGCCGAACTTTTCCTTCCAGGTGCGGTGCGGTTCGCTCGCATCGTAGAGCGGGAGCGCTGCGGCGTCCATGTCCATGCAGATCATAAGATCGAACCGGTTCGGCCGCTCGGAACAGGAGGGGAACACGTCCACGCCGCGCACGCCCTCGATGGCGAGCGTCCGGGAGAAGATCGTCTCGATCTCCGGCAGATACTCCCGCCACGGCGTTCCGGGGCGGAATTTGGAAATGATGTAGTGCTTCATTCGAGAATATAACCCCTTCCCGGCACGGTGACGCCGAAGCATTCGGCGGTCTCCTCCCCGCGGTTGACGAGCGCGAGCACGGAGCCGGTTTCGTCAAACCGGCGGCAGCCGAGCACGTTCTCGCCGAAGAACAGCATTTCGCACTCGCCCCGCCGCAGCAGCGGCGCTTCCTGATACATGGCGGTGAGGCTCCGGACGAAATCCGTGATCGCCGTATCGCCGTGCCCCCACGGGAAACTCCCGCGGTTGTAGGGGTCCGTGCCGCCGGTCATGCCGGCCTCGTCGCCGTAGTAAACGCAGGGCACGCCCGGCAGGGCAAACTGGAGGAACATCGCCATTTTCAGCGCGTTCATATCGCCGCCGAGCACCGTGAGCACGCGGGCGCGGTCGTGGCTGCCGATGAGATTGAGCGCGGCATAGAGATTCTCTTTCGGGTAGTGCTCCTGGATCGTCCAGAATGTGTCACAGGCAGTCTGTGCATTGATCTTGCCCAGCAGGAAATCGAGCACCGCGGTACGGAACGGATAGTGCATCGTCGCATCCAGCTCGCTGCCGAGGAAATACTCGCGCAGCGCGCCGTAGCTCACCTTGTTGGAGGCGTCCTCCCAGACCTCGCCGAGAAGGAGAGAATCTTCTTTCTCCGCCTTCATCGCCGTGCGGATGTCGCGGATGAGGCTGTCCGGCAGCTCGTCGGCAACATCCAGCCGCCAGCCCGAAGCGCCGCGCCGCAGCCAGCGGCGCACCACGCCGTCTTCGCCGCAGAGAAATTCCCGGAACGAGGGATCGCTTTCCTCCACGTTCGGGAGATCGGGCACGTCCCACCAGCATTCGTAGCCGTGGCGGTACTGCTCGCCGAAACGGAACCACGAGCGGTATTTTTCCGCTGTGCCGTAGTTGCCGAACTTATCAAAGTACACGCTGTCCGCACCGGTGTGGTTGAACACGCCGTCGAGCACGATGCGGATGCCGCGCTTTTGCGCGGCTTCGCAGAGCGATTCAAAATCCTTTTTCTTTCCGAGCAGCGGATCGATGCGGGTATAGTCCGCCGTGTCGTACCGGTGATTGCTCGCCGCTTCGAAGATCGGGTTCAGGTACAAGACCGTGACGCCGAGCGAGGCGAGATACGGCAGCTTTCCCTCGATGCCCCGGAGCGTTCCGCCCCAGAACGGCCACGAGGAGACGTCCCCGTTTTCCGCGCGGGGGTAGAATACCGGCGTGTCCCAGTCGCGCACGAGAAAGCGGTGCGTGCCGCGGCGCGCTTCCGGCTCGCGCGGCGTCCAATCGCGCTCGCGGGCAAAGCGGTCCGGAAAGATCTGATAGACGACGCCGTCCTTCCACCAGTCGGGGACGGCGGCTTTTTTGTATACCGTGATCTGCCAGGCGCACGTCTCATCGTCTCCGGTACGGAACGAGTACCAGAGCACGCACGGCGTTTCGGGCAGCGTCACCGTAACGGAAAATCGCCCGCCGCCCTCGGATACCATGGGGAGAAGCGTATCCTCGCCCGTGAACGGATGCAGCCGGAGCGTCATGTCCGCCGCGCCCGCCTTTTCCGCGGCAAGATATACTTCCGTCCCGGTCTCGGCGGCGCCGAACGGACGGCGGAAGGCGCTGTTTCTGGATTCGTGTACGATCATGTGAAAAGACCTCGGTACAGCTTGCGGTATTCGAGCGCGCTCGCGCGCCAGGAGAAGTTCTGCGCCATACCCTGCGCGGCGAGATTACCCCACGCGACGGGGCTTTCGGTGTACAGGCGGCACGCCTCCTGCGTTGTGAAGAGCAGCTCGTGGGCGTTGAAATTCAGGAAGCCGAAGCCAGTACCCTCGCCGGTGTAGCGGTTGTAGGGCTCGACACTGTCGGCAAGTCCGCCGGTCTGCCGCACGACAGGCACGGTGCCATAGCGCATGGAGATCATCTGGCTCAGGCCGCACGGCTCAAAGCGCGAGGGCATGAGGAAAATGTCCGCTCCGGCGTACATCCGGCGGGAAAGCGGCTCGGAAAAGCGGATCTGAGCGCTGAACCGACCGGGGTGCCGGGCCTCCAGCGCGCGGTAGTAGTCCTCGTACGCCCGGTCGCCCGTGCCGAGCACGGCGATCTGCGCGCAGGTGAGCATTTCCTCCGCCACGGCGTTGAGAAGATCGAAGCCCTTCTGCTCCGTGAGACGGCTGACGCACACACAGAGGGGGACTTCGCTGTCAACGGTGAGACCGAGCTCTTCCTGCAGCGCCTTTTTGTTCGCCGCTTTGCCGTCGGGGTCGGTATAGTTGCGCACGAGCGCCTTGTCCTTCGCGGGGTCGTAGGAAACGGTGTCGATGCCGTTGAGAATGCCGGAGAGGATATCATGCCGCCGCAGGAAGAGATCCTGCAGTCCTTCGCCGAAATACGGCGTGCAGATCTCCCTGGCGTATGTCGGGCTGACGGTCGTGACGCGGTCGGAGTAGCTGACGGCACCGGCAAGGTAGTTGACGCACTTTCCGTTGTCGCGCAGAAGCTGATTGCGCGCCGCGGCCACGCCGTCAAGACCGAGAATGTCGCTGAGGACGTGAGGGTCGTACTGCCCCTGAAATTTGAGATTGTGGATCGTGAACACGGTGCGGATATCGCTGTAGCCGGGGGCGTAGCGGTACTGCTCGCGCAGGAACACCGGCGCGAGCGCCGTGTGCCAGTCGTTGCAGTGGAGAACGTTCGGGAAAAAGTCCGGCAGATACCGGCAGCACTCACAGATGGCCTTGGCGAAGAACGCCATGCGCTCGCCGTCGTCAAAGTAGCCGTAAGCGCCGTCGCGCCCGAAGTAATATTCATTATCGAGAAAATACCACGTAACGCCGCCGCGCCGCAGCTCGAAGAGCCCGCAGTACTGGCTGCGCCAGCCGAGGGGGACATAAAACGAGCAGAGGAATTTCATCTTTTCCTGATACTCGGCGGGGATCTGTCGGAGCTTCGGCAGCACGACGCGCATCTCGATCGTCGGGCACTGCACCGCGCCGGGAAGGGACGCCGCCACGTCGCCGAGGCCGCCGGTCTTCATAAACGGGGCGGCTTCAAACGCGGCAAAGAGAACGCGCAACTTTTCCTTCATACAACGCCGCCTTTCGCCAGCACGCAGGGATGCTCCGCCGTGCCGCAGACGACCATATCTTCGGAAACGGTGACATTTTTGTCGCACACGACGTTTTCGAGCCGCGCGCCCGCCTTGACGACGCACTTTTCCATCAGCACGCAGTTTTTCACGACCGCGCCCTTTTCGATGCGGACGTTGCGGAAGCACACGCTGTTCTCCACGCTGCCCTCGACGATGCTGCCGGCGGTCATAACGGAATTCTTTACCGCGGAGCCGGGGGCGTAGAGCGCGGGCGGCGTGTCGTGCGCCTTGGTGCGGATCTGCCGGTCGGGATGGAAGAGCTCGCGGCGGATGCCGCTGTCGAGCAGATCGAGACTGGCGCGGAAATAGTCCTCCATGCCGTCCATGAAAGCGACGTAGCCGTCAAAGGCATAGCAGCCGACGGCGACCTCCGGCAGGACGTGGGCGAGGATATCGAGAAAATCCATATAATCGAGCGCGGCATAGTCGCGCGCGATGCGGAGAAGGAACGATTTATCGGCGATGAAGCTGTCGAGCAGGAGGTTTTCACCTTCGTCCGCGCGCTGGATGCCGGCGACGATACCGCCGTCGAGCGTGAGATAGCGCCCCGGACGCTTCTCGCCCGGCTGCATTTTCTTATAGAGCAGCGTGACGGGCTTGCCTTCGAGCTCGTGCTTGGCGATCATCGGCTGATAGTCGATATTCGCCACGAGCGTGCCGGAGCTGACGAGAATATAGTCGCCGTCGCCCTGGCGGAGATATTCCATGTTGTGCAGCAGATCGCGGAAGAGAAAACGCGCGTTCTGCTCGTGGAAGCCGAACACCGTGCCGGGCAGGATATAAAGACCGCCCTCCTTGCGGGAAAGATCCCACGGCTTGCCCGCGCCGACGTGGTCCATGATGCTGCGGTAGAAATACGGCGTGACGAGTCCCACGGTCTGGATGCGGGAGTTCACCATGTTGCTCAGAGCAAAGTCGAGCAGGCGGTAGCGCCCGCCGAACGGGATGCTCGCCGCCGGGCGCGCCTCGGTAACGGAGCCGAAGCCGGGAACGGAATAGTTGGTGGAAATAAGGCCGATCGTGCGGTTCATAGTGTTCCCTCCCTTAAATTAAACGTCCACTTCCATCACGGCGTTCTCGCCGATGACGGTGATCTTGCCCGGCGCTCCGACGTCCGCGTTGGCGGCGATGGAGGCGTTTTCGTTGAGGATCGTGCGTTCGACGCGCGCACCCTCGCCGACGGTCGATTCCGGGAGCAGGATGGAGTCGCGTACCACTGCGCCTTTTTCCACCGTGACTCCGGGGGAGAGGATGGAGTTATATACCTCGCCGTAGATCTCGCAGCCGTTGCAGATCATGCTGTGCTCCACGCGGCCTTCCCCGCCGATGAAGTGGGAGGGGTGCTCGTTGAAGTTGGAGAGGATGTGCATGCGCGTGTCGTGCAGACGGAACTCGGCGTTTTCGCCGAGCAGCTCCATCTGCGTGGAGTAGTAGCTCGGGATCGTGCCGACGTCCTTCCAGTAGCCGGAGAACTGATAGGCGAAGAGGTTCTTGCCCTGGCCGAGCAGCGTCGGGATGATGTTTTTGCCGAAGTCCCTGTCGCTGTGCTCGTCCGCGTGGTCGGCAAGGAGCGCGGCGCGCAGCACCGGCCACGTGAAAATGTAAATGCCCATGGAGGCAAGATTGCTCTCCGGCTCCTTCGGCTTTTCGGCAAAGCGCGTGATGCGCATGTCCTGATCGACGGACATGATACCGAAGCGGCTGGCCTCCTCCCACGGCACGGTCTTGACAGCAACGGTGAGATCCGCGCCCATGAGCTTGTGGAAGTCGAGCATCAGGTTGTAGTCCATCTGGTAGAGATGGTCGCCGGAGAGAATGATGACGTACTCGGGGTCGTACCCGTCGAGAAAGTCGATGTTGTGGTAAATGGCGTCGGCGGTGCCTTCGTACCATTCGCCGCCGGTCTGCGTGGCGTACGGCGGGAGGATGTGCACGCCGCCCCAGGCCGCGTCCAGATCCCACGCCGCGCCCGTGCCGAGATACCGGTTGAGCAGCGACGGCTTATACTGGATCAGCACGCCGACGGTATCGATGCCGGAGTTGACGCAGTTGGAAAGGGAAAAATCGATCATGCGGTATTTCCCACCGAACGAAACGGCGGGCTTGGCGATCTTCTCCGTCAGAACACCCAGACGGCTGCCCTGGCCGCCCGCCAGGAGCATGGCTACGCATTCCTTTTTTCGCATGGACAAGTACCTCCCTAAGTATATCGTAATGGACTTAACAAACGGGGGAATAGAAGGGGTTCTCCGAGAGGGAGGAGCAGAGCCCCTCCCCTACAGGAAAATGTCGGGAAGATCCCGTAGGGGCGGGGCTCTGCCCCGCCCGTTTTCAGCGGATGTGCCAGATATCGCTCACATACTCGGCGACGGCGCGGTCGCTGGAAAACCAGCCGGACCTGGCGATGTTCACGAGCGCCTTGTGCTGGAAGGAGAGATTGCCGGCTTCTCCGGCGAGAGCGTCCCACGCCGCGAGATATGGCGCAAAGTCGCGCAGGACGAAGAATTCGTCGTTATATTTGAGCAGCGCGTCCTCAAGATCCCAGAATTTGCTGCCGAGCGAGCCGTCCGTAAGGTGGGCGAGCACGCGCGCGAGCACCGGATCGCTCTCGGCGCATTCGCGGGCGTTGTAGCCGCCCTGCGTGGTGAATCGCTCGGTCTCCTCGCTCGTAAGGCCGAAGATCGAAATATTCTCCGCGCCGACGCGCTCGAGAATTTCGACGTTCGCGCCGTCGAGCGTACCGAGCGTCACGGCGCCGTTCATCATAAACTTCATGCAGCCGGTGCCGCTCGCTTCCTTTCCGGCGGTGGAGATCTGCTCGGAAATGTCGGCGGCGGGGTAGATGCGCTGACCCATGGTGACGCCGAAGTTTTCCATGAATACGACCTTCATCCGGCGGCTCACCACCGGATCGGCGTTCACAAGGTCGGCCACGGCGCACACGAACCGGATGCTCTCCTTGGCAAAGGCGTAGCTGTGCGCGGCCTTGCCGGCGAAAACGAACGTGCTCGCCGGGACCTTCGCATAAGGATCGTCCTTGAGCCGGTCGTAGAGCGCGAGGATCTTGAAGGCGTTCAGAAGCTGGCGCTTGTAGGCGTGGATGCGCTTTACCTGCACATCGATGACGCCGTCCGGGTTGCACGCGATGCCGAAGTCGCGCGCGATATAATCGCAGAGATTTTTCTTCGCGGCGAGCTTCACCTTGGCGAGCTCGCGCTGCGATTCGGTGTCGTCCGCATAAGCGAGAAGTCCTTCGAGCTTTTCCGGCTGCTTGACCCAGCCGTCGCCGATGCGCTCGGTGATGTAGCGCGAGAGGCCGGGGTTCGCCTGCAAAAGGAAGCGGCGATGCGAAACGCCGTTCGTCTTATTGTTGAATTTCTCCGGGGAGATGGCGTAAAAATCGCGCAGAACGGTGTTTTTCAGTATCTCGGTGTGGAGCTTTGCCACGCCGTTCACCGAGTGGCCGCCGATCACGGAGAGGTTCGCCATGCGCACGAAGCCGCCGCCGATAACGGCGGTCGCCTGCTGGCGGTCGTGCCAGCCGGGAACGGACTGATCAAAGCTCTCGCGCCAGCGGCGGTCGATCTCCTCGATGATCTGGAACTGGCGGGGGAGAAGAGAATGCATGAGCGACACCGGCCATTTTTCGAGCGCTTCCGGCATGACGGTGTGGTTCGTGTAAGAGATCGTGCGGCAGGTGATGCCCCACGCTTCCTCCCACGAGAGCCCTTCGCCGTCCATCAAAAGCCGCATAAGCTCCGGCACGCAGAGCGCGGGGTGGGTGTCGTTCGTATGGATGGCGACGCGCTCGGGCAGCTTGTCCCACGAAAGGTGCGTGGCGCGGAACGTGCGCAGCACGCTCTGCAGTCCGGCGCAGACGAAGAAATATTCCTGCTGGAGACGCAGCTGCTGCCCGGCGGGGGTGTTGTCGTCGGGGTAGAGCAGGCAGGTGATCGCCTCGGCGTCGTTGTTGGCCTTCTGCGCGCGGGAATAGTCCCCGGCGTTGAAGGCGTCAAGATCGAGCTGCTTGTGCACCGGGCCCGCGCGCCAGAGACGGAGGGTGTTCACCGCGTGCGCGCCGTAGCCGAGGATGGGCACGTCGTAGGGCGTGGCAAGAACGCTGCGGTAATCGCGCAGCTCATACACCATGCGGCCGTTCTCCTCGCGCCGGTCCACCGTGCCGCCGAAGCGGACCTCCACGGCCTCGCTCGGCACCGCGGTCTCCCACGGGTAGCCGTCCGAGAGCCAGTCGTCCGGCTCCTCGGTCTGGCAGCCGGAGCGGATGCGCTGGCGGAAAAGACCGTAGCGGTAGCGAAGGCCCATGCCGACGCACGGCACGTCCTCCGCCGCGAGCGAATCGAGATAGCACGCCGCGAGACGGCCGAGACCGCCGTTGCCGAGACCGGGGTCGCGCTCGCATTCGAGCAGCGCGTCGAGATCCTCGCCGAGCTCGGCGAGAATGTCGGCGGTCATGTCGCGGATACCGAGCTGGATGAGATAGTTTTCAAGCAGCCGCCCGATGAGAAATTCCATTGAGAAGTAATAGACGATCTTCTCTCCGGCGACGGCGCGGCGGCGCAGCGTTTCGGCGCGCACGCCCGAGCAGCATTCGCGGATCATCGCCGCGAGCGCGGTATAGCGTTCCATGCGCGAGCACTCGGCAAACGGCTTTGAGCAGGTCTCGGCAATGCTTTCCAGATATTCTCTCTTAAACTCTTCTCTTCCGGGCATGGGTCGTTTCTCCTATGTATTTGATGAGCGTCCCGCCGAGCGGCGGCACGGTGAACACGAGCGACTGCTCGCGCCCGTGCGAGGGAACTTTCTTTGTATGCAGACGGCGCGGGTTCGTCTTCCCGCTGCCGCCGAAGCGCGTATCGTCCGAGCAGAGGATCTCCTGCCACGCGCCGGCGAACGGCACGCCGAGACGGAAGCTCTCGTGCGATTCCGGACGGAAATTCAGCACGCACAGCACGGCGGAACCATCCGTTGCTTTGCGGACGAACGAGAGAATGCCCTGCTCGTTGTTGTCCGCGTCGATCCAGTCGAAACCGTCCCAGCTGTTGTCGATCTCCCAGAGCGCTTTTTCCGTGCGGTAGACGTGGTTCAGCTCACGGATGAACGCCTGCACGCCCGCGTGCGTCGCGTTCTGCAAAAGGAACCATTCGAGTTCTTCATAATCGCGCCACTCGATGAACTGCGCAAACTCGTTGCCCATGAAACTGAGCATCCCGCCGGGGTGACACGCCGCATACAGCGGCAGCAGCCGCGCGCCCGCAAACTGCCGCCACCAGTCGCCCGGCATCCGCCCGATGAGCGAGCGCTTGCCGTGCACGACCTCGTCGTGGCTGAGCGGGAGAATGTAGTTCTCGCTGAAGGCGTACATCATTGAGAACGTGAGAAGACCGTGGTTATATTTGCGGCCGTCAAAGTCGATGGACATATACCGGAGCGTGTCGTTCATCCAGCCCATGTCCCATTTATAATGGAAGCCGAGCCCGCCCTTCTCCGGCGGATACGTCACGAGCGGCCACGCCGAGCTCTCCTCGGCATACATCGCCGCACCGGGGACGCGCTTGCCGATGACGGTGTTGAGCGTCTGCAAAAACGCAACCGCCGCGAGATCTTCTTCGCCGCCGCGCTCGTTATACTTTTTCCGCGCAGGATCGTCCACACCGAAGTTCAGGTAGAGCATGCTGCTCACGCCGTCCACGCGCAGCGCGTCGGCGTGGTACTCTTCCAGCCAGAAAAGCGCCGAGCTTATGAGGAACGAGCGCACTTCGTTGCGGGCGTAGTTGAATTTATAGGTGCCCCAGCCGGGCATGTCGCCGGATTCATAGAGCGCCGTGCCGTCAAACCGGCCGAGACCGTGCACGTCGCGGCAGAAATGCCCCGGCACCCAGTCGAGAATGACGCCGATCCCGGCGCGATGGCACTCGTTGATGAGATGCATCAAGCCCTCCGGCTCGCCGAAGCGGGACGTTGCGGCGAAAAAGCCCGTCGCCTGATAGCCCCAGCTGCCGTCGAA
>DHKA01000050.1:9554-12146 GCA_002404605.1 Clostridiales bacterium UBA4706
TGCGTGTACCCCATATCCTTGATATACGGCACGAGCGAATCGGCAAGCTCGTACCATGTGTAGAAGCTCCCGTCCGGGTGCCGCCGCCATGAACCGGCGTGGACCTCGTATATGTTCCGCGGCCCGCCGAGCGCGCGGCGGCTCGCCATCCATTCGCCGTCCGTCCAGTTATAGGAGAGCGTGTGGATGCGCGAAGCGGTGCCGGGACGCACCTCGGCCGCGAGCGCAAAGGGATCGGCCTTCCAGACAACGGAGCCGTCTGCGCCCTCGATAATGTACTTATAGAGCTGTCCGGCGCACGCGCCTGGTACAAAGCCGCGCCATACGCCGAGATCGTCGCGGCTGAGCCAATGTGCGCTGTCGCTCCACGAGCAGAAATCGCCCGTCACGCGAACGCTCCGCGCGTTCGGCGCCCATACGGAGAACGATACGCCGCCGGGCGCCGCGTGCGCGCCGAAGAGCTTCTGCGCGTCGAAATTCGCCCCGTCGATCCAAGCCCGTTCCGGGCGGTATGTGTCCAAAGGAGACCCCTCCTTTTTATACTTATCTTATACTTGAAGTATAGCATACTCGCGGGCCGCTGAAAAGAGCTTGTGCAAGATTTTAACACTTCTCGGAGGTTTACAGAAAGCGAAAAATGTAGTATCGTATATATGTGAAAATTTGTTCTAAGGAGAGCAGCCCATGAGAAGAAGCACGAAACGCCTGGCCGCCGCCGTACTGATCGCGGCGCTCGGCATTCTTTCCGCGTGCGGCGCGAGCGCTGCGCCGGAAGCTACGCCCCTTCCCACGAGCGAACCCACCGCCGCGCCGACGCTGACGCCGGCGCCGACCCCCGCGCCGACCGCGACGCCGGCGCCGACCCCCGCGCCGACGGAAACGCCGGAGCCGACGCCGGAACCCACCCCGGCAGAGCCCACACCCACACCCGCCCCGCCCGTTCCGGCGGGAACGTACACCTATGCGGACGCGGACGGCGGCGAATGGAAGCTGGAGCTGCGCGACGACGGGCTTTTCACCATCACCGACCCGGACGGCAAGCCCCACACCGGGGAAGGCTGGTCCACCGCCGCGGACGGCTCCGTCCACTGCGGGCCGACGGATATCTACTTCGCGCCCTTCGCGTTCAACGGCGGGTGCAGCCGCTGGAAGATCTCCGGCAGTACGTGCACGCCGCTCGAGCGCGCCTGATCGAAAATACTATATCCCGGACGCGCCGAAACGTGCCCGGATCGAGGAGAGACCGCTATGTGTGCAAAGGAAACCGCCAAAGAATTTCTCCGGCGTCACAGCATGCTCTATGAGCAGCAGCCCTTTGAGGCGCTGACGGACGCCTACATCGCCGACATGCGCGCGGGACTGCGCGGAGAGCCCTCCACGCTTATGATGCTGCCGTCGTTCCTGCCCGCGGCGAGTGCGCCGCGCACGGGCGAGAGCGTTCTCGTGCTCGACGCCGGCGGCACGAATCTGCGCGCCGGGCGCGTCCGCTTTGACGAAGCGGGAAAGCCCGTTACGGAAGCGCTGCAAAAGCGCCGCATGCCCGGCACGCTCGGCGAGGACACAAGCGCCGAAGAAATGTTCCGCGCCATCGCGGAGCTTGCACTCACGGTTGCGCTCGATGCGGACCGCGCGTGCATTGCGTTCTCGTTCCCGTGCGAGTGCCTGCCGAACGGCGACGGACGCATCATCAGCATGGGCAAGGAATCACGAGTCACCGGCGCGGAGGGAAAGCTCGTATGCGAGGGCATCGAAACGGCGATGCGCGCGCTCGGCGCGTCCGGTGCTCGCCGCTGGCGGCTCATCAACGACACCGTCGGCTCCATGCTCGGCGGCATGGCGTCGTGCGACCGGTCGCGCTACGCCGACTTCATCGGCTTTATTCTCGGCACGGGCACGAACGCCTGCTGCCACGTGAAAGCATCCGACGTTACGAAATCGCCCGAAACGGTGGCAATGGGCGGCGAAACGCTCGTCAATCTTGAATCCGGCTGCTTCGGCCGCGCGCTGCGCGGCACGGCGGACTTCGCCGTGGACGAGGCGTCCGGGCTGCCCGGCGACCACCCGGCGGAAAAGATGATCTCCGGGGCATACTACCGGCTGCTGCTGCGCGAAACGCTGCTCCTCGCGGCAAGGGAAGGACTCCTCTCGGCAAAGAGCGGGGAGAACATCGCCGCGCTCTCCATTACGAGCGCAATGGTGGACGCCTTCTGTCTTGACCCCATGGGAGGAAACGCCGTTGCCGAAGCGCTCGAAACGGAGGACGACCGCCGTTTTGCCGCCGAGATCAACACGATGCTTCTGGAGCGCGCGGCGCGCATCGCCGCGGCGTGCCTGTGCGCCATCCTGCATGAGCGCGGCTTCGGCGCGGGAAAGCTCACCGGCATTTGCGCGGACGGGACGATGCTCAAGCTCAACCCCGTGCTGCGGCCCCGGATGGAGGCGCTGATCGCGGAGTATGCCGCGCGGCACGGACTCGGCGGCGCGGAATTTCTCTTCGCCGGCGACGCCACGCTCCTCGGCTGCGCCTGGGCAGCGCTTGCGTAAACGAAAAAGGCTCCCTTGTGTAAAGGGAGCTGTCGAGCGAAGCGAGAC
>DHKA01000050.1:12212-36783 GCA_002404605.1 Clostridiales bacterium UBA4706
GCGGCAAAACCCACCTCCCTTTATTTACACAGGGGAGGCTTCAAAAGGAACTCACCATGAAAAACTACCGAAAACCCCGTCAAGAAGAGAATACCTCCCGGCGCGCGCGGCGCGCTTCGCAGAAGAAGGTCATGCTCGCGGGCTGGATCTTCCTCGGCGTGATGCTCGTCGCCGCGATCGCCGCCATCATCCTGCTGCTCCCCGGACGGAACAAGACCCCCGATACGGAGGACCGGCCCCTTTCCGTGCCGCAGCTGGATCCCGGCGCGGGCGGCAGCGCCTTTCAAACAGAGCAGACCGCCCCGCCCATCGAGACCGGCAAGACCGGCAGCGGGCGGCGCGTTTCCATCAGCCGGTTCGACTGCGATTATACTCCGCCCGAGACCGTGACGCTCGGCGTTTTGAAGTCGGTCGATCTCACGGCGCTCGGCGAGACTGTGGCGGCGAACATCGCCGCGAACGGCTGGGGCAGCGTGACGTATTCCATCTCGGAGGATGGCTCGCTCCTTCTCCAGAACCCCAACGCCCCGGCGCTCACGCCGGACAATTACGATAAGCAGGAGGCGTTCCTCGCCTCGTCCCAGCCGGAAAACGCAGCGCGGACGTTTCTGGAGCACAGCGGTCTCATCGGTCTGCTGCGCGATTACGGTCTCGAGCTCGGCACGGCGGCGGAGAACGACAACGGCGTGATCACCTTCCGCGGCACGGGCAGCGCCGCACAGAGCGAGTGCAGCGTGCGCTTCAGCTTCCTCTATACCGGCGACTTCAACCAGGCGGTCCTCCGCGCCGTATATCTCGACGGCGCTTCGGACGTACCGTCCCTCGCACTTAAAAAAGCGGCGTCCAATGCCGTCACCTGGGACAGCGCCGACGACGGCACGGTCTCCGTGACCGCTGTGGAGCTTCGCAGCGTGCGCGGTCTGCCGTTTTACGCCTTCACCTGCTCGGACGGCTCGGTCGCCTACGCGCTCGCCGTGGACGAGAGCGCGCTCGATTCGGTCCCCGGCGCGCGGGAGATCTACGAGGAGACCATGCGCGACGGTCTGCGCGAATACGTCGAGATCAGCGGCGCGGAGTGATCTCTGCGGGAAAGCAAAATGTCCGGTTTTCGTCACAATGACCAGATTCGTCCGCCTCAGTGAAACATTTTTCGCCGCTGCACGGAAATGTCGCACTGTCAGTGAAGAAAAAATCACTATTAGATGATTTACTATTTCGCGCTTTACTCGTTAAAATTAGTAAATCCAAGCCGGGGGTCTTTGTACATACTAACCACGCTCCGGTAAACCGTTTACCGTGAGAGGAAAAACGTATGCGCGAGGACTACAGAGAACGATTCAGGATCCTGGGACTGCGGATCGCCTATTACCGCAAGATGCGCGGCATGACGCAGGAACAGTTCGCCGAGGCGATCGGCCGGAGCGTGAGCTTCGTGAGCCAGATCGAGGCGAACAACGCCGCCGAGGTCAAGGGCGTGTCGCTCGAAACGCTCTTTCTCATGAGCGAAAAGCTCGGCATTTCCATGGCGCGGCTCTTTGAGGACTGAATCGCCGGAAATGTATTACATAGTTTATTAACGCTTCCCGCGTTTAATAAAAAAGTTTGAAAATCCAATAAGGAGGAGAACAAACAATGAAGAAATTCCTTGCGCTGCTTCTTGCCGTTGTCATGGTGCTGAGCCTGGCCGCGTGCGGAAGCCAGGCGACTCCTGCCCCGGCGGCGACCGATGCCCCGGCGACGGAGCCTGCCGAGACCCCGGCCGAGCAGCCGGCTGAAGAGCCGACCGCGGAGCCTGTCGAAGAGTACACCGGTCCGGATTCCTATTCCATGATCGACAGCTTCGACATCACCACTCTGGACTATGTTTACAACAACAAGTCCTCCAACGGTGACTACACCAGCAACTTCATCGAAGGCCTGCTCACCCAGGACCGTCACGGCAAGCTCATCGCCGGCATGGCGAAGGAGTGGAGCTGCAACGATGATGCTTCCGAGTGGACGTTCGTCATCCGTGACGACGCTGTCTGGTCCACCAACGCCGGCGAAGAGTACGACGCCGTTGTTGCGGAAGACTTCGTTACCGGTCTGAAGCACGCTGCCGACTCCAAGAGCGAGACCATCAGCCTCGTCCTCGACCTCATCAAGGGCCTGCGTGAGTACTACGAAGGCACCGGCACGTGGGAAGACGTCGGCATCAAGGCCGACGGCAACACCCTCACCTACACGCTGACCGGTCCCTGCGGTTACTTTGACGGCCTGACCACCTACAGCATCCTCTTCCCGATCAACGCCGAGTTCCTCGAGTCCAAGGGTTCCGACTTCGGTGCTGTTCAGCCCGACTCCATCCTCTACAACGGCTGCTACGTTCTGACCTCTCTGGTCCCGGCGCAGGAAGTCCGTTTCGAGGCCAACCCCAACTACTACGACGCGAAGAACGTCTTCGTTAAGAACGTCGTCGTCACTTACTCCGACGGCAGCGACCCGTCCCAGAACTTCAACATGTTCGTCAACGGCGAAGTTACCGCCACGGCCGTTAACCAGTCCCTGCCCGAAGTTAAGGCCAAGGCCGACGAGCTCTACCCCGACAACCAGTACGTCAGCATGACGACCTCCACCTCTTACTGGGGCGCCTTCAACTGGGATCGTCAGATGTACACCCTGTACAACGACACCTCCGTTTCCACCACCAGCAAGACCTCCGATGCGCAGAAGGCCGACACCAAGGCTGCCATTCTGAACGCCAACTTCCGCCGCGCCGTTTACGCCGCGTTCTCTTCGCACGCCGTTGAAGCGATCACCCGCGGCGAGGAGCTGGCCGACGGCCCCATCCGCAACACCCTCGTTCCTTATACCTTCCAGACCACTTCCGACGGCCGCTCCTACGGCTCCATCGTTGAGAAGTACGTTGCCGAGTTCGTTCCCGAGTACGAAGGCATCAACCTGAACGACGGTCAGGACGCGTGGTACAACCCCGAGCTCGCCAAGACCTTCATCGAGAAGGCCAAGGAAGAGCTGGGCGACACCATCTCCGAGTGGCCCATCCACCTCGACGTTCCTGTTTACGCCGCTTCTGAGAACCAGAAGAACATGCAGCTCGCGATGAAGAACTCCATCGAAGAGGCCATCGGCGATTATGTCGTCATCGACCTGCAGTTCCTCGAGGGCAACTCCTCTGTCTACTACTCCGCGTTCTACAACCAGCCCACCGGCGAAGAGAACTCCATCGACCTCGTCTTCGGCGCTGGCTGGGGTCCCGACTACGGCGATCCTCTGACCTACCTGCACTGCTTCGACGTCAATGACGGCGACATGCTCAACTACTCCGGCATCAACACCGCCAGCCAGGGCCAGAGCGAGTCTCAGCTCGCGGCTCTCGAGGCCATCGGCCTTGAGGATGTCCAGGCTGTTGTCGACGAAGCCACCCTCGCCACCGGCGACGAGCGCATCGAGCTCTTCGCGAAGGCTGAGGCCATGCTCCTCTCCGACGGCATCCTCCGTCCGTACAGCACCTCCGGCGCGACGCTGCAGATCAGCAAGGTCAAGCCCTTCAGCGCTGCTTACGGTCTCTACGGCCAGGCCAGCTACAATGTTGTGCCTTACTTCAAGTACATGCAGCTCCTCGACGAGCCCGTGCTCGCTGCGGACTACAATGCCGCGAAGGAAGCCTGGCTTAAGGGCGAATAATCTCTGCATAGTATAAACATACGCATTGATTAATTGAATAGGGAGAGCCGGGCGGCAATGCTTCTCGGCTCTCTCTTGCATCGTGCGGCGGGGGCAAACGCCCTCCGCCGCCCGGTACCTATTATTGTAAGGAACGGTACCTCCTATGAGAAAAGGCTATATCTGGAACCGCCTGCTGCGCTCGCTGGTCTCCATCCTCATCATCATGCTCATCGTTTTCACGATGGTCTATACGATGATCCCGCGCGACAACATCTTCTTTGAGGACAGCACCTACCGTAAGCTCGGCGGAAAATCCGACGACAAAACTGAATACGTTTATACGACCTGGCAGAAACTCGGCTATCTGGACTATGTCCGCATCAACGACTATTGTCTCACGCTCTACGAAGCCGGCAGCCCCGAAATGATCGCTGCCATCGAACCGGACTCCCAGGAGAGCAAGGACTTCGTGGAGTATTACTCCTCGCAGGGCTACACCATTGCCAACTATCTCAAGAGCGGGCGTTACTATGCCTATAAAGACACGCCCGTCATCAAGCGTATGGCGAGCTGGCTCGGTCACCTGTTCGTGATCGATACGCCCTGGTCTGTGCAGGATGAAACGAACCCCGACCTCGAACGCGGTCTTTCCTTCGGCAGAACGCCGACGGGCGGCGTTGCACTCATCGGCAGCGGCACGACGCATAAGTACCTGCTGTATACCGACAGCCGCTTCCCGTTCATCCACCAGAACATTATTACCATGAACTTCGGAACCTCCTATCCGACCTATCAGGGACTGGACGTGCTCACGGTGCTTTTCCAGTCGCAGGGTACGGAAGTGAAACGCCACGTCACCTTTGAAACCGGGTACGAGGCAGAGTCGGGCATCATTTTCGGCTCGCTCAAATATAAGTCCGTTCTCGACAGAATGGATACGAAGAAATTCGTCGACCACTACGCAAACTATGAGACCCAGAAGGGTCAGCCGTCCATGATCGGCACCTCGTTCATCATGGGCCTTTTCGCCATGGTCCTCGCCTATGTCCTCGGTCTGCCCATCGGCGTGCTGATGGCGCGCAACAAGGACAAATTCGCCGATAAACTCGGCATGGTGTACATCATCTTCATCATCGCCGTGCCTTCGCTCGCGTACATCTATCTGTTCCGATATCTCGGAACAACGCTCTTAAATCTGCCGTCGGTGTTCACCACCTACGGTCCCGAGGATATCCGTTCGTGGATTTTGCCGATCATCTCGCTCGCTCTGCCCTCCATCGCGAGTCTCATGCTCTGGACGCGCCGCTACGTCGTGGACCAGATGAGCTCCGACTATGTCAAGTTCGCCAAGGCAAAGGGACTCAACCAGCGCGAGATCTTCAGCCGCCACATCTTCAAGAATGCCATCATCCCTATCGCGCAGGGTATCCCCGCGTCTCTTGCGGCCTGCATCACCGGCGCGATCATCACCGAGTCCATCTACTCCGTCGGCGGCATGGGCAAAATGCTGCCCAACGCCATCAAGCAGTACAACAACATCATGGTCGTGGCTCTGGCCTTCATCTTCTCCACGGTTTCGGTGCTGTCCGTGCTGGCGGGCGACATTGTTCTCACCAAGGTCGATCCGCGCATTTCGCTCAGTGAGAAGGCAGGGAGGTCGTAAAGATGAATACAGAAAACATCGATAAGAGCCTCTTTGAGTTTGCTGCCTTCGACGAGATGGAATCCGAGCACATCGCTGCGCCCCGGTACTCCTACTGGAAGTCCGTCTGGAGAACGTTCTTCAAGAACAAGTTCACCGTTGCCATTGCGATTTTGCTCATCGTTGTCGTTGCGTTTGCGCTCATCCAGCCGACGCAGTCCGGCTACAGCCCGGTCGATACTCCGAACATCAACAATGCCGAGCTGAAATTCCTCAAGCCCAGCGCCGAGCATATTTTCGGTACCGACCACGTCGGCAACGAGGTCTTTGACGCGGTCTGGGCCGGCGCGAGAAACTCCATCATCATTTCCTTCGTCTGCACCGCGATCAACATGGTCATCGGTATCCCCGTCGGCGCGCTGTGGGGATTCTCCAAGAAAATGGACAAATGGATGATCGAGGTCTACAACATCATCTCGAACGTCCCGTTCCTGCTGCTCGCCATGATCCTCTCCTACGTTCTCGGCGCCGGCATGCGCTCGCTCATCATCACGATGACGTGTACCGAGTGGATCTATGTTGCGTACTTCATCCGTACTCAGGTCATGATTATCCGTGACCGCGAGTATAACATGGCCTCCAAGTGCCTCGGCACCCGGACCTGGACCATGATCATGAAGAACATCCTGCCGTACCTCATTTCCGTCATCATGACGTATGTGTCCCGGCAGATCCCCTCGCTCATCTCCTACGAGGTGTTCCTCTCCTACATGGGTCTCGGTCTCGGCACGACCAACGCGTCTCTCGGCCAGTCCATCTCGCTCTATACCTCTTATATGAACGGCTATCCGCACCTGTTCTGGATCCCGGTCGGCGTTCTGGCGTTTATCTCCATCTCCCTCTACATCGTGGGACAGAAGCTCGCCGACGCTGCCGATCCGCGCACGCATATGTGAGGGGGGCAGAGTAATGGCAGATAACAGAAACATCGTTCTGTCCGCAAAGGACATCGAAGTAAAATTCCGCGTCCGTGACAATTACCTCACGGCCATCCGCGGCGTCTCCCTCGACCTTTACGAGGGCGAAACGTTCGCCATCGTCGGCGAGTCCGGCTCCGGCAAGAGCGTTTTCACCAAGACGTTCACCGGCATGCTTGAATCCAACGGCTCCATCACCAACGGCTCGGTCATGTTCGAGGGCAAGGACCTCACCAAGCTCAAGACCGATAAGGACTGGGAAGGCATCCGCGGCGCGAAGATCTCCACGATCTTCCAGGACCCGATGACGTCTCTGAACCCGATCCGCACGATCGGCTCGCAGATCACCGAGGTCATCGAAAAGCACCAGGGCATTTCCCGCAGCGAGGCGAAGAAGCAGGCCATCGAGCTCATGGAGCGCGTCGGCATCCAGAACGCCGCCAACCGTTTCGACGAGTATCCGTTCCAGTATTCCGGCGGTATGCGGCAGCGTATCGTCATTGCGATCGCGCTCTCCTGCCACCCGAAGATCCTCATCTGCGACGAGCCGACGACCGCTCTTGACGTTACGATCCAGGCGCAGATCATCTCGCTCATCCGCGATCTGCAGAAGGAACTCAAATTCACCACCATTTACATCACCCATGACCTCGGCGTCGTGGCGAACGTCGCCGACCGTGTCGGCGTCATGTACGGCGGCCAGATCATCGAATACGGCAACGTCGAGGAAGTGTTCTTCGATCCGCGCCACCCGTACACCTGGGCGCTGCTCTCCAGTTTGCCGCAGCTCGGCATCAAGGGACAGGAGCTCTACTACATTACCGGTACACCGCCGTCTCTGTACAACCAGATCAAGGGCGACGCCTTTGCTCCGCGCAATGAGCACGCGCTCAAGATCGACTTTGAGATAGAGCCGCCGTTCTTCCCGGTGAGCGAGACGCACTACGCCAAAACGTGGCTGCTCGATCCCCGCGCCCCGAAGCTCGAGAAGCCGGAGGCCATTCAGGATCTGCACGAGAAGATCAAGAAGATGACCGATAAGGGAGGTGCCTTCCATGTTGAATAACAACGCGGAAAGAGAAGTCATTCTCTCGATCAGTCATGTGGACATCTCCTTCGACGTCGGAGGCAAAAAAAAATTCGTCGCCGTAAAAGACGCGAATTTCGACATTTATAAGGGCGAGACCTTCGCCCTTGTCGGCGAGTCCGGCTCCGGCAAAACGACGCTGGGCCGCGCCATCATGCGCATCAACCCGTGCAGCAACGGCGAGATCCTCTTTGAGGGCAAGCGCATCTCCGGCAAGATCTCCCGCGAGGAAGACCGCAACGTTGTCCGAAACATCCAGATGATCTTCCAGGATCCGGCGGCGTCGCTCAACGAGCGCGCCACCATCGAGTACTGCATCTCCGAGGGCCTGTATAACTTCCACCTCTATAAGGACGAGGCGGAGCGTATCGCCAAGGTCGATCAGGCGCTCAAGGACGTCGGCCTGCTGCCCGAGCACAAGTCCCGCTATCCGCACGAGTTCTCCGGCGGACAGCGTCAGCGCGTCGGCATTGCCCGCGCGATGATCATGGACCCGAAGCTCATCGTGGCGGACGAGCCGATCTCCGCGCTGGACGTTTCCATCCGCGCGCAGGTGCTTAACCTGATGAACAAGCTCAAGGCCGAGAAGAATCTTACCTACCTCTTTATCGCGCATGACCTTTCGGTCGTCCGGTTCATCGCCGACCGCATCGCCGTCATCCATCTCGGCGAGATCGTGGAGATCGCGGATTCCGAGACGCTGTTCCAGTGCCCGCTGCATCCGTACACCATCTCCCTGCTCTCCGCCGTGCCGATGCCCGACCCGGTCGTCGAACGGACGCGCCGCGCCATCGTGTACGATCCCTCCAAGCTGGACCAGTCCGGCGCACCGCGCTCCCTGCGCGAGATCCGCCCCGGCCACTTCGTCTTTGCCACGGACAAAGAGATGGAAGGCTACGAGAAGAAGCTCGCCGAGATCGAGAACGCGAAGAATCAGTAAATGACGTAGGCGATAAAAAGCGCCGCCGCCATATATACGACTCCAAGGAAGAGAGGATAGTTGAAAGACGCCTCTCTTCTTTCTTTCTGGTTCGCCTTGTATGCCTCGAACGTCTGCTTTGGCGCGTTGCTCCGCGCGCGGCGCATCACGAAGCTGCTGATGTCAAAGTCGCCGTGGAGATAGAGCGAGTATACGACGCCCGCGATGAGCAGAACGGCTGCGACGATCGTCATGCAGTCGGTGAAAATGAGCAGCCGCTGCGACGAAGCCATGATCGCGCGTGCGAGCGGATACAGGAGCGTCACGATGACGTGCGTGAGCAGCGTCTGCGGCTTGATGTTTTTAAAACGGTTTTTCAGTTTCTTCATTGGGCGTGCTCCCGAAAGTTTGAAAGATTTGTATCCTTATATTTTACCAGAAAAAACCGCCCCGTCAATAAAAACGGCGCGGACAGGATGACGATATGAAAAGAGAAACGATGCCGGAACTGAGAGCGCAGGCGCGCGAGGTCTGGCGATTGACCCTTCCGGCAATATTGACCCAGATAACGACGATCGCCATGCAGTATATCGACTCCGCGATGGTCGGTGCGCTCGGCGCGAATGCTTCGGCGTCCATCGGGCTCGTATCGACGAGCACGTGGCTGATCTGCGGCATCATCGGCGGCATTTCGGCGGGCTTTTCCGTGCAGGCGTCGCACCGCATCGGCGGCGGGGACGATCGCGGCGCGCGCACCGTTGTGCGGCACGGCCTTGTGGCCGGAATGCTGATCGCGGCGGCTCTTGCCGCGCTCGCCGCGCTTATCAGCGAGCCGCTCCCGCGCTGGCTCCACGGCGACGCGGCGATCTGCGCCGATGCGTGCGCGTATTTCCTCACATTCGCGTTCATGGTACCGTTTTCGCAGCTCAACTCGCTGTGCGCATCGTTCCTGCAAAGCGCGGGCGATATGGTGTCGCCGAGCATTCTGAATGCGGTGATGTGCGGACTGGATGTGCTCTTCAATGGGCTTTTCATCCCGCGCTACGGCGTCCTTGGCGCAGGACTCGGCACGGCGAGTGCGTGCGTAGTGGTGAGCTTTCTCATGGCGGTGCAGTGTCTGCTGCGCAATCCGCATCTTCATTTGCGGAGAAAAGAGAGAGACACCGTCCGCGCCGCAATACTGAAAAAGGCGTTCCATATCGGCTTTCCCGTGGCATTGCAGGAGGTGTTCCTGTGCGCGGCGATGGTCGTGCAGACGCGCATCATCGCGCCGCTCGGCGCTGTGGCGGTCGCGGCGAACTCCTTCGCTGTCACGGCGGAGGGCTTCTGCTACATGCCGGGGTACGGTCTCGGCGCGGCGGCGGCAACACTCGTTGGCCGGAGCGTAGGGGCAGGGGAGACGAGGCTGGCCCGGCAGCAGGGGAACATATGCACCGCGATGGGCGCGCTGTTCATGGCAGTGACGGCGGGGATCATGGCGGCTATCTGCCCATGGGTGTTTCGGCTGCTGACGCCGGACGAGAGCGTGCGCGCTCTCGCCACGCAGGTGCTTCGCATCGCGCTGCTGGTCGAACCGCTCTACGGCGTTTCCATCGTCGCGGCGGGCGCGCTGCGCGGGACGGGCGACACGTTCGCGCCGAGCATTATGAATCTTTGCAGCATCTGGATCGTGCGGTTGGGGCTGGCGGTCGTGCTCGTGCCGCGGCTGGGACTGCGCGGCATGTGGATCGCCATGGCGGCCGAGCTCTGCGTGCGCGGTCTTCTGATGCTCATCCGGCAGCTCACAACGAAATATTATGAGAAATACAAAAAGGAACCGGTATGAGAGAATCATACCGGTTTTCCTTTTAAAAAAAAGCCTGAAGGCTTCCGTTTGAAGCGTCAGCAAGTTATGCCATAGATGTGAGGATGCATGTCGGCGTACTGCGGCTCTTCCCACCAGCGCGGGCCGCCGTCCCAGTTTTCGAGGATGAACTCCTCGCCCCAGTCGTCAATGATGATCTGGTTGCCGTTTTCGTCCATGCCGTTCGTCCCGCCGGGCATGTAGTACATTTCAAAGAAGTCGCGCATTTCGTAGTAGTACGGATTGTAGCGCCAGATACCGCCGGACGGCTCGCACCCGTCATAAAGGAAGAGGGTCGTGTTCGGCAGCGCGTCGGCGAGCTGCTGGCGCTGCGCCGCAGAGAGCGGCACGCTCGGATACCAGAGTAGATCAAGATTTGTGAGCTTCGGCAGGACGCTCCAGGCGTTGTCCTGCTTCACGTTTGTATACGGGAGATTTACGGCCTTGAGCGCCGTACATTCGAGCAGCGGCGAAAGGTCGCTGACCTTCGTCTGGAACATTTCAAGATACCGCAGCTCCTTGAGCTGCGCGAGCGGGGAAATGTCTTCGATCGGGCACTCGGCGATAATGAGGTACGTCATGTGCGGCATGTACTGCAAAAAGCTCAGGTCGGTAATATTCATGTGGCCAATGTCCAGCCCTTTGAGATCGGTGCAGTATTTCCAGCAGTCGGTATCGTCGTCCGTGAGATAGACCTTGTTTTCGCCCCATGCCGCGGCAATGAAATACTTCGCGTCCGTGCGCAGATAATAATTGCCGAAGTAGACCTTCCAGACGACGCGGATGTTTTCATACTTCTGGTTGAGCGCGTCGAGCTGTTCATAGGAGAGGTTCGTGTCGCACATATCGACCTGCGTGAGTTTCGGGAGCTCGGCAAACGCAGCTTCGAGCGCGGAAACGTCGGCGATCGAGTAGTTGTTGAGATCGATGAACTCGGTGTCCCACGAAAGCTCCTGACCCTCGACCGAGACCGTCCAACCGGCAGAAATGTCCGGGTGCTGCTCAATGAAGGCGAGCCGGTCGGCGACAGACGCGGTGCAGCCGGTCAGATCAACGGTGTGCAGCTGCGGCAGAAGGTCGAGCGCGGAGGTAAGCTGCGCGAGCGCGGAGTCGTCCTCGCCGCTCATGGAAAGCTCGGTCGTGAGGTTCGATACGCGCTGCGAGCCGATCTGTACGTTCCAGAAAAAGCTGATACCGGGATAGGTCGAAACGAGCGAATGCTGCTCGTCGATCGTAAACGCGGCGTCCGGCAGATTCACGGTGCGCACGCCGGAGAAATGCGAAAGCTGCGAGAGCAGCTCCGCGGCGGTCGGGGCCGTGCCGGAAACGGTGAGCTCCACGGCCGCGGAATCAAACCACTGCGAGCCGATACAGAGACTGTAGCGCATTTCGCAGTCCGGGAGCTCCGTGCGGAGCGTCTCCATTGCGCCGGGCGCGGTGCAGTGGTTCACCGTGAGAGAGCGGAGATCTTCAAAAAGGCGGATATTCACCCAGTCGTTCGGAAGATCCTCGAGCGTGACCGCCTCCGTAGCACTGTCGTAGGGCTCGTCGTTGAGATATACGGAATACAGCACGCGGCAGCCGGGGTGCGCGGCGCGGAACGCGTCGAGCACGTCGGCGGAGAGCTCATTCTCGCGCACGTCCAGCTCCGTGAGCGCGGTGCAGCGGTCGAGCGGCGAGAGATCGGTAAGACCGGCTCCGCGCAGATCAAGCGTCGTCGCATTCACCGGGATGAACTGCTGCCCGAGCCGGATATACCGGCGCGAGAGAATGAATCCGGCAGCGGCGGCGAGCACTACGAGCACTGCGGCGCAGATGACCAGCACACGGGCGGCGATCTTCGTTTTGTCTTTTTTCTTTTCCTGCATCGGAAGCCCTCCGGAAGTTAATAGCCCCAGTATTTTTTGTGGACGGCGGCCAGCTCGTCCGGCGTCATGCGCTCGACGGGATCGCCATCAATATCCATATAGTACATGTGGAACGCGTCGCGCATTTCATAGTAATCCTCGTCGTAGCGCCAGGTGCCGCCGGAGGATTCGTCGCCCGCGGGACACCAGATCTCCGTATCGGGCAGCGCGGCGCGAAGCTCGTCGATCTCGGCGTAACTGAGATTGGCGCCGGAGCACCAGACCCGGCGGAGCCACGGCATCTGCGAGAGCGTTTCGACGATCGCTTCGCCGGACGCGGGGATGTAGCAGATGTTGAGATCGCGCAGCGCGGTGCAGCCGACAAGCGGTGAAAGATCCCAGAGATTCGTGTTGAAAAGCTCCAACCATTCCAGCTCTTTGAGGTCGGCGAGCGGCGAGAGATCGTAGATCGGGTTGTCCGCAAGGATCAGATATTTGAGATGCGGCATTCCCGCGACGAACGGCGCGCTGTCCAGATGGCAGTGGCCGAGATCGAGTGCCACAAGATCGCGGCAGTAGCGGAGCGCGTTCGGCCCGTGCTGCACGCCGGTCAACTCCACGCCGGCGTCGGGATTGGTGATGAAGTAATCCGTGTCGGACGTTGTGCGGAAGGTGTAGATGCACACCGGCCACGAGAACGAGATATCCGGGAACGTCTCCTGCAAAGCGCCCATTTCGTCATCGGTAAGACCGCAGCCGGTCATATCAACGCGGCGCAGCCTGGGAAGCGAGGGAATGGCATCGGTGAGCGCCGCGCCCGCGTCCTCGATTTTGACGTCGTGAAGATCAAGCTCCGCGGTATCCCACGCGGCTTCCACACCGTACACGTCGATCGGGGCGGGCGTAGCCGTCGGCGCAGGGGTCGGAGCAAGCGTCGGAGTCGGCGAGGAAGACGGCGCTTCTGTAGCTATGACGGCGGCGGGCGCCGCTTCGTTCGCTCCGCATGCGGAAAGAATACAAAGCGCCGCCGCAGCAAAGAATAAGGTAAGATTCCGTTTCATTCGCTCACCCTGTGACAATGATCTGGTTGCCGTTTTCGTCCACGCCGTTCGTGCCGCCCGGCATATAGTACATGCCGAAAAAATCGCGCATTTCAAAATAGTGCGGGTGCTCGCGCCACGTGCTGCCGGTTGGCTCGCCGCGCGCGGCGAGATACATTTCGGTGTTCGGGAGCGCCGTTTGCAGCTCCTCGAGCTGCTCGGCGTTCAGGTTGTTGCCGCAGTACCACAGCCGTTCAAGCTGCGGCATGTTGACAAGCGTTTCAAGACATTTGGCGGGGCGGCAGTAGATGTAGGAAATGTTCAGGTCGGTGAGCGCCTTGCAGTTTTGCAGCGGGGAAATGTCCTCGCACTTCGTCCAGAACATCTCGAGATACGTGAGCTCCTGCAGCTCGCCGATGGGCGTGATGTCGTTTACGTCGTTCTCGACGAGAATGAGGTACTTGAGATGCGGAACGTACTGAAGGAAGTTGAGGTGCGTGATGTTCTTGTGGCCAAGATCGAGCGCCTGCAGGTCGGGGCAGTATTTGAGCACCTCGAGATCGTTGCTATAGATCGGGAAATCGTTGCGCACGCGGGCGGCGATGAAATTCGTATCGTCCGTGCGCAGGGAAAATTCGGAAAAGTATACGCGCCAGACGAACCGGACATTCTCGTGCCGGTCGTTGAGCGCGGCCATATCCTCGTTGGATATGCCGCAGTCGCACATCACGACCTTTTCGAGCAGCGGAAACACATCGAGCGCGTCCTCGATGACGGCCGCGCCGGGGAGACCCATCCGGATGCCGCTGAAATCCAGCTCGGTCGCATCCGTCGAAACGGTCTTGCCAAAGAGCGAGATCTCATATACGACGACGGCGCCGCACGCGCCGCGGACGGCTTGGATCTGTTCCGCAGTGAGACCGCAGCCTGTCAGATCGATGCGCTCGAGCGCCGGGAAACGGAAGAGATCATCGCAGAGCGTTTCCACCTCCTGCGCCGAGAGCGTCTGTCCGGCGAAGGAGAGCTCTTTCGCCGCGGAGGAAGCGGTCACGCCGAGAAGCTCCACGTCCCAGCGGAAGGAGAGTTCCGGAAATGCCGCGGTGAGCGCGTCCTGCATTTCATAGGATACCGCGCCGCCCGCAAAGGATACCCTGCAAAGCCCGGGAAGGAAGGGAAGCTTTTCCAGAAGCTCTTCAAGCGGGGTATCAGCGCGCAGCACGGCGCGCTGCGCGTTCATCGGCACGGCTTTGCCGCCGATGGTCACGAACGCGGTCACGTCGAGCTCGGGGTAAGCATCGCGCAGCGCGAGCAGCGCTTCGTAGTCCGTGCAGTTTGATGCATCAACGCTTTTCAAATCGGGGAAATAGGAAAAAAGCGGAATGTCCGAAAGAGAAAGCGTGGTGACCTCCATGCTTTCGGCGTCGCTGGGACGGCTGCCGCCGGAGAGCGGCACGTCCCAGAGAACGGCCTTTTCGGGATACTCCGCGGCAAGCGCTTCGGCTTCCTGCACGGAGATGTCCTCGCCGCGAAGATCGATCACGTCCGCCTTTCGGGAGACCACTCGGCCCGACGATATGCTGTACGAGGAGAAGAACCATGCCGCGGCGGCAGCGAGCGCCAGCACGAGCGCCGCAAGGATCCACCGTGCGCGGGATTTTGTGTGTTTCATCTTTATAGGCTCCACGGACGAAGCATATAGGGATTGAAACGTCGCTCATATTCGAGCGTGGTGCTGCCCTCGTGACCGGGGTAGACCTCATAATCGCCGGGCAGGTCGCGCAGCTTTTCGAGCGAATGGCCCAGCTCCAGCGAGCTGCTGCCGGGGAAGTCGTACCGGCCGCAGGACATGCGGAAGAGCGTGTCGCCGGTAAAAAGGCAGTCCTCGCAGCGGAATGTCAGCCCGCCGGGGGTGTGGCCGGGCGTTTCCAGCACGTCGAACGTGAGAGAGCCCGCCTTGATCACGTCGCCCTCGCGGACGAACACGGTATCGTCCGGAGGGTCAAGCTCAAAATCCTCGTTGCCGAACATCCCGTTGCCGATGTCGGTCGTGAGATCGGCGTGGGACATATAGACCGGCGCGCCGGTCGCGTCGTGGACCTCGTCGAGGCCCATGCAGTGATCAAAATGGCCGTGCGTGAGCAGAATGGCGCGCACATGGAAATGGCAGCGCTCGATATAGTCGAGAATGAGATTGGAGTCCGCGCCGGGGTCGATGACGGCGGCGTCGAGCGTTGCCTCGTCAGCGACGACGTAGCAGTTGGTCTGCAGGTATCCGACTTCGATGGCTTTGATGAGCATGAAAGTGCCTCCTTTTACAGCTCTCTGGTATCGAGCAGAATGGTGATAGGCCCGTTGTTGACGGACTCGACGAGCATGTCCGCTCCGAACTCCCCGGTCTCCACATGGAACCCGGCCTCGCGGCAGAGCGCGATCACGCGCTCATAGAGCGGGATGGCGGTATCGGGCCGCGCCGCGGCGGTGAAGCCGGGACGACGGGAGCGGCAGTCCGCCCAGAGCGTGAACTGGCTCACGATGAGGATATCCGCGCCCGCGTCGGCGGGGCGGATGTTCATCTTTCCGTTTTCATCGTCAAAGACGCGCAGCCCGCAGATGCGGTCGGCGATCTTCGCGGCTTCCTTTTCGGTATCGTCCACGTGGACGCCGAGCAGCACGAGAAACCCCTTGCCGATCTCGCCGAGCACCTCGCCGGTCTCGGCGCGCGTCACGCGGGCGCTGTTGACTCTCGTTACGACGGCTTTCATAAATCGTTCCTCCGTTTTTATCCGTTGCCTCGGTCGATCTCACGCACGCCGCCGAGCGTGCGGATCCTCGCCATGATGAGCCGCAGCGAGGCAAGATCGGGGACTTCGGTGGTGACATAGACGAGCGCATTCCCCTCGGGGAGCGAGCGGGCGTTGAGCGAACGAACCTTGGCGTTGAGCGCGTTGAGCACGGCGGCGATGTCCAGAATGAGACCGTTGCGGTCGCGCGCGAGAATACGCAGCGTTGTGGGGTAAAGCCCCATCGTCTTATCGGCCCACGAAACATTCAGCCAGCGGCCTTCCTTCTCACGCTTGCAGAGACTGTTGAGATAGTTCGGACAGTCGGCGCGGTGGATGGAAACGCCCTGCCCGCGCGTGATGAACCCGACGATCGGATCGCCCGGCACCGGCGTGCAGCAGCGGGAGAACTTGATGAGGCAGTTGTCCATGCCCTCAACGAGAACGCCCTGCACGGCCTTGGCCGGCTGCACGCTGTGGCGCTCAACGGATTCGTTGATCCGTTCAAGCTCGCTTTTGTGGCTTTGCGCCTGCGCGCGGGCGGCGCGGGCGATCTCATCCTTGAAGCGGTTGACCGCGCGCGTGCAGGTGATGCCGCCGTAGCCGATGGCGGCATACATATCGTCGAGACTCGTGACGGAGAGCTTTTTGATGCATGTCTGCAAAAGCTCGTCGTCCTCGAGATACGCCGTCGTGAGCCCGGCACGGCGCAACTCGCTTTCAAACATCTCCTTGCCGCGGACGATGTTCTCCTCGCGGCGCTCCTTTTTGAGCCACTGGCGGATCTTTGAGCGGGCGGCGTTGGACTTGCAGAGTGTCATCCAGTCGCGGCTCGGTCCCGGCGCGGATTTGGACGTGATGATATCGACGATATCGCCGTTTTGCAGCGTATAGTCAAACGGCACGATGCGCCCGTTGACCTTTGCGCCGATCATCCGGTTGCCGACGGCGGAATGGATGCCGTAGGCAAAGTCGATCGGACACGCACCGGCGGGGAGGTTTACCACGTCGCCCTGCGGCGTGAATACGAACACCTCGTCATTGAACATGTCCATTTTAAGATCGTGGACGAAGTCCTGCGCGTCGGTGTCCTGCTGCGCTTCGAGCAGACGGCGGATCCAGGCGAACTTCTCCTCGTCTCCGGCGCGGACGCCCGCGCCGCCGGATTTGTATTTCCAGTGCGCGGCGATGCCGTATTCGCTGATGCGGTGCATCTCCCAGGTACGGATCTGCACCTCGAACATGATGCCCTCCTCGCCGAGGACGGTCGTATGCACGCTCTGGTAGCCGTTGGGCTTGGGCGTGGCGATGTAGTCCTTGAACCGGCCCGGCACGGGGCGGAACATGTCGTGGATGTGGCCGAGAACGTTGTAGCAGTCGGGGATATCGTCCACAATGACGCGGAACGCGCAGAGATCGAAGATCTCGTCCAGACCGCGCTTCTGCGTATACATCTTGCGGTAAATGCTGTAGGTGTGCTTGATGCGGCTCTGCACCGTTGCGTGGATGTTATACTCTGTGAGCCGGTCGGTGATCTTCTTCTCGACGTCGGACATGAACCTGTTGAGCACGTCCGCCTTGCTGTCGAGGTAGGTGATGATCTCGCGGTAGCCGTCCGGGTCGAGGTATTTGAGCGAGAGGTCCTCGAGCTCCCACTTCACCTTCTGCAAGCCGAGACGGTGGGCGATGGGCGCGTAGATCTCCATCGTTTCGAGCGACTTTTCGAGCTGCTTCTGTGCGACCATATATTCCATCGTGCGCATGTTGTGCAGCCGGTCGGCGATCTTGATGAGGATGACGCGGATGTCCTTCGCCATCGCCATGAGCATTTTGCGGAGGTTTTCCATCTGCTCGTCCTCGCGGCTCGTGAACTGCACGCGGGTGAGCTTTGTGACACCCTCGACGATATCGGCGACCTCGGTGCCGAACTGCCGGGCGATATCCTCGTGGGTGATGGCGGTATCCTCGATGCAGTCGTGCAGCAGCGCCGCGACGATGCTGTCCTCGTCCAGCCCCATCTCCGCGCAGATCTGCGCGGCGGCGACGCAGTGCGTCACATATGGCGTGCCGGCCTTGCGCTTCTGCCCGCTGTGGGCGCGGTCGGCCAGCTCGAACGCCGCGCGTACCCGGCCGAGATCGACGCCGGGGTTATGTTCCAAAATGGTATCGGCAAGCTCCCGATAGCCCTGTTCAACAATTTCTTCTGCCATGATAGATCCTTTTTATCCTTCTTTGCTTCGGCGCAGATCGGTGATCACGAGCTGCACGCTGCGCCGGCCGTGAAATTCATTGATCTGCGGCACAAAAACAATGTCGCAGCGCTGCCCGGCACGCGCGCCGAGAGCGGGCGCGGTCTGAGAGAAGAACACGCCGTCATAGGTCTGCCCGAACTTCGAGAGCTTCAGCCGCAGGTGCTTCCCGCCGCCGATGGGCTGCACGGAATCGAGCGAAACGTCTTCCATATAAAGGAGCGGGCGCGGATTGCCGTTGCCGCACGGCTCCAGCTCGTCGAGCGATTCAACGCACGCCATCGTCAAAAGCTCCGGTGAATCGACGAGAAGATCCGCCTCCAGCGCCGGGAGCGTCCGGTCGGGGTGGGAGAGATAGTAGTCGCGCAGCCGTTCGCGCAGCTCGTCCACGCGGCCGCGGCGGACCGTGACGCCCGCGGCCATCGCGTGGCCGCCGAAGCCCTCCAGACAGTCCGAGCATGCCGAGAGCGCCTCAAAGAGATTGAAGGAGCCGGTGCTGCGGCATGAGCCCTTGCCGTTTTCGCCGTCCAGACAGATCATCACCGCGGGAACGCTGTAGGCGTCCGTCAGGCGCGAGGCAACGATGCCGATCACGCCGGGATGCCAGTTTTCCGCCGCGAGCACGATGGGCGCGTCCGGCCTCTCGCCGTGCAGATGCTCGACCGCCTCGCGCCAGATATCCATCTCCAACGCCTGCCGCTCGCGGTTTATGGCGCACAGCTCCGCGGCCAGTATGCGGGCGCGGCGCGGATCGGTCTCTTCCAGCAGCCGAACCGCAAGACTCGGCTCGCCGAGCCGTCCGGCGGCGTTGATGCGCGGGGCAAGCGAGAAGCCCACGGTAGAAGCGGTGAACGGCTTATCACGCACGCCCGCCTCCTCCGCCAGCGCGAGAAAACCGGGGCGGCAGTCGCCCGCGGCGATCTTTTGCAGCCCGCAGCGCGTGATGAAGCGGTTTTCGCCGAGCAGCGGCATCACATCCGCCACTGTGCCGACCGCGACGAGATCGCCGTAGCGCGCGAGCATTTTATCCGCGTCGCCGTCCATGGCGCACACGAGCTTGAACGCCACGCCGACGCCCGCGAGCGCCGTGCCGACGCCGTTTCCGTCCGGCTGCTTGGGATCGACGACCGCCTCCGCCTCCGGGAGCGATTCGCGGCATTCGTGGTGGTCGGTCACGATCATGTCCACGCCGCGCTGCGCGGCGTAGGCCGTCTCTTCCAGATTCGTAACGCCGCAGTCCACCGTCACGATGAGCGTGACGCCCTTTTCCGCCAGAGCGTCGATGGCGGCGTTGTTGAGTCCGTACCCCTCGCGGATGCGGTCGGGGATGTACAGCTCGCAGGTGAGACCGCGCTCTCGCAGATAATCGGTGAGCAGACATGCGGCGGTGATGCCGTCCACGTCGTAATCGCCGTATACGGCGACGTGCTCGCCCGTCGCTACGGCGCGGGTGAGACGCTGCACGGCGTCCACCATGCCGGTGAGCTCGAGAGGGTTTGTGAGTGTTTCCGCGCCGCCGCGGAGAAACGAGCGCGCCGCGCCGGGCTCGGAAAGCCCGCGCAGGTGAAGGATCGCCGCGAGCAGCGGTGTACAGCCGGCGGCGAGCAGCGCGCGGGGGATCTCCGCGCCGCGCTCCGGCACATTCCAGTTTGCGTATTTCATTCGGTCTTATATCTCCATTTTTTAATTACAAAAAGAGAAGAAAAAAGAAAAGGCATTTTATAACACTTTATTTTAACAAATGTCTTCCCAAACTGCAAGGGAACGGGGACGGAATTTTCCTTGACATGGCGAAAAAACAACGTTACACTTTCGGCAGATATGTAATCAAGCGATAAAAGGAGACAACGCTATGCAATGGCTGGAATGCACCGTTCCCGGCGGGGACGATCCGGAGGAGCTCTGCAACGCGCTCGCCGCGCTCGGCGTCGGCGGGATGAGCATTGAAAACGAACGGGATTTTCGTGAGTTTCTGGAAAACAATCGCGCCTGCTGGGACTATGTGGACGAGGAGCTTGAGGAAAGCTTTTCCGGCGTGTCGCGCGTGAAATTCTGGCTTTCGTGCGATGCCGAGGGCGAGAGCGTTCTCGCCGCGGTGCGCGCGGCGGGCTACAGCGTGGAAACACGCGTCATCGCCGACGAGGACTGGGAGAATAACTGGAAGCAGTATTATAAGCCCCTGCCCATCGGGGAAAAGCTCGTCGTCGTTCCCGCGTGGGAGGAGCAGCCCGCGGACGGGCGCGTCCCGCTGCGGCTCGATCCGGGCCTTATCTTCGGCACCGGCAGCCACGCCACGACGCGCATGTGTCTCGAAGCGATCGAAACGCTCGCCGCACCGGAGAAGCGCGTGCTCGATCTCGGCTGCGGCAGCGGCATCCTCTCCATCGGTGCGCTCGTGCTCGGCTGCAAAGAGGCCGTCGGCTGCGACATCGACCCCAAAGCGCCGGACGTGGCGATGGACAACGCCGCGCTCAACGGCATCGGTGCGGACCGCTTCCGTGTGTACGCCGGGGACATCCTCTCGGACAAGGGGATGCGCGCCGCGCTCGGCACCGGGTTTGACATCGTGCTTGCCAACATCGTTGCGGACGTCATACTCCCGCTCGCGCCGCTCTCACGCGAATTTCTCGCGCCCGGCGGCACGTTCGTCACCTCCGGCATCATCGAGGGACGGCAGGACGAGATCGAGCACGCGCTCAAAAAAGCGGGCTACACCATAGAAAAACATCTTTGCGAAGAAGAATGGCACTGTTTTGTGTGTAGCGCGCGCCAATAACGGGCATACTACCCGTACAAAAAAGTACGGGAGGTAAATGTTCCATGATGATGAACGGCAGAAAATTTATGACGGGTCTCGGTATCGGCATGGTGGCGGGCGGCGCGCTCTGCATGATGATGGCGCCCAAGGCCAAGCGCAACGACGGCAAGCGTATGGTGAGCCGCGCGCTCAAGGGCATGGGCGATGTGATCGACGACGTTTCCGACGCGCTGTGCCGCTGAGAGCCGAAAGTAACTTTTGACCGCCGAAAAGAAAAAATATTTTTGTTTTTCCAAAAAAGGGGGTTGCTTTTTCCTGACGGCTGTGCTATTCTAAATGAGCGTCACAGATATGCGCCGTTAGCTCAGCTGGATAGAGTGTCTGGCTACGGACCAGAAGGTCAGGGGTTCGAATCCCTTACGGCGTGCCAAGACTCCGACTGCATTTGCAGTCGGAGTTTTTTGTTTCACACTATGTAACTCATTCTGTGCTGCCCAGCCGGTCCATCCAGCGCCGCCGCCGAAAGACCGCCAGAAACACGCCAAGACGGAAGCACTCTTAAAGTACACGTAAGCGACCGGCAGCTTTCAGACAAAGGCGCTCAACAGGGCGAGCGGGACGCCGAGACACCATGTGCCGGCCATATCGATGAGCATGATGTACTTCGTCCGTCCGCCGCTGTGGAGGATCCCGCCGCCGAGGATCATGTTGAGTACCTTGCACGGCGCGACAAGCGCGTAGGCAAGGAGGATCTGCCGCGTTATCGTCTTCACTGCGCCGTCCACCCGGTAGATATCCGCATAGGGTGCGCGGAGCAATACCACCGCGAAGGAGAGGACGAGCGCCCCGACAGCGCCGTATACGAGCAGCCGCTCCGCCGGGTCGCGGTGTCCTTCGTATAGGCGCGCATGACTGTTTCGGGGAAAAGGGCGCACACGGCGGTGAAGATCCCCGCGATGACGGCGGCGAGCGCGAGATTGACAAAGAAGCTCCGCCGCACCTCCGCGGCCATTTCCTGCCCGAGATACTGGGCGACCATGATCCCGGCCACGGCGCCGACGGCGGAGACGATGACCGAATAAATGGATACGAATTTTCCCGCCAGCCCGACGCCCGCCACGGAGACCGCACCGAGCTGCCCGATCATAATTTGATCGACCATGCTGAACGATGATTGCATCATCGATTGCAGCGCCGCGGGGATCGCAAGCGCGCATACGGGCGTATCGTCGAACCCCGCGACGGAAATGTCCTCCGGCACGCGGATGCCCTGCTCCAAGAGAAAGCCCATAAGATCGACGGCGTAGGCGTCAGAAACGGCGAAAACCGCCGTTGCGCGCCGGAGTGTTTCCGGATTCTGCCGGTAAAACGCTTGCCGCTCCGCCTTTCGCATGGGGACGATGAGCGGCGCAGCATTTCCGGGCGCGAAGCCGCGGCGAAAGCCGAGCATGCGCTCGCGGTCGATGCCGACGTCGTTGTCGGAAATGCAGAGGGCGGTCTCGTGGCCCAGCGCGCGGAGATGTCGCCCGACCTGCTGCCCGCCGTCAAAATTATCGATGGTGAGATTCAAAAACCGCTGCGGTGCGCGGCAAAGCCCATCGTACACTACGAAGGGGATACGCATCCGGCTGCGGAGAAGCTCGTAGTCCTGCTCGCAGAAGCCGATCACGACGATGCCGTCCATGTTCCACATGGAGGCGAACTGCACGATCTCCTCCGCAATGTCGCAGATGCGCACGCGCTCCGCCATGGCTTTTCCTCCGATCGTTTGGATGGTCCTATTTTATGGGCGTGCCGACGATAAGTCAAAGGGTATCTATATGGGATGCGACGTGAGACGTTGCGCTTTGACGGCGGGTTTGTTATAGTATATAAAAAAGAGTAAGCGATACGAGGGGGAGGGACTTCCGTGAACGGCAGCTATTTTCTTTTGACCAATCTGTTGTCCGAGGATGAGAAGCGCGTGATCATGGGCATTGCCGCGCACATCGAGCGCGGCGAAAAGCGCGTCGGCATCCAGCAGATCGCAAACGAAAACTTCCTCTCCGCTGCGACGATCGTGAAAATGTGCAAGCGCCTCGGCTTTGACGGTTACAGCGAGCTCTATTACTATCTCAGCGGTCAAATGGACCGGCGCGGCGAGCGAAGCGCGGAAAATCTCAAGACGCTCGTGGACAACTATTCGGACGAGCTTGTGAACGGCTTCTGCGCGCTGCTCGACGCTTCGCGCCAGGCGAAGATGTTCACGACCGGCGAGGGATTTTCCAATATTGTGGGCGAATATATCGCGCAGCGGCTCTCCATCTGCGGCTTTATGGTCTATAATAACGTGCATTTTTACGATCACATGCTCTTCTGCACGGCGCACGATCTCACCGACGAGGAAGAAGCGCCGAGCGTCATGTTCGCCGTGAGCCAGAGCGGAGAGACCGAACCGGTGCTCAACGACGTGCGCCACGCCCGGCAGAACGGCCAGAAGGTCGTGACGTTCACCAAGCGCGCCGATTCCGCGCTCGCGCGGCTTTCGGATCTTGTCATCGTGGTGGACGGCTCAAAGCAGACGCTCGCCGGAAGTCTGCCGAATCCCTTTTTCGGCCATGTGATCCTCGCGTTTGAGGAGCTGGTGGCGTACTACTTCTCTTCAAAGAACTAACATTTTTACTGAAACGGAAAATTTTTCTTTCCCGGGGTGTGCTATACTCATTTTGAGGATCGGCGCACCTTGCTTTTTGCGTATGCGCCAAGAAAAAAAGAGTATTATCGGAGGAAAAAGGATGAAAAAGATTTTTGCGCTCCTGCTGGCGGTCGTTATGACGCTCGGCCTGCTGGCCGGCTGCGGCACCACCGCCGAGACCCCGGCCGCTACCGAGGCTCCCGCCGCGGAAGAGCCCGCCGCTGAACCCACCGCGGAAGAGCCCGCCGCCGCTGAACCCACCGCGAAGAAGATCGACACCTTGAAGGTCGCGTTCGTCCCGTCCCGCGAGCCGCAGGAGATCATCACCGCCACCGAACCTCTCAAGGAGATGCTCAAGGAACAGCTTGCCACTCTCGGCTACGAAGTCGGCGAAGTGGAGATCACCGTCGGCACGACGTATGAAGCGGTCGGCGAAGGTCTTGAAGCCGGCACGATCGACGTCGGCCTCATCCCCGGCGGCACCTACGTCCTCTATGACGACGGCGCCGAGGTCATTCTCACCGCCACCCGCAATGGTCTGAACAAGGATTCCGACAACGCGAAGGACTGGAACGACGGTCAGCCCACTGAGGCCTCTGACAAGCAGGTCGTTTCTTACCGCGCACTGTTCATCGCCGGCCCGTCCGAAAAGGGCAAGGAGCTGCAGGACAAGGTCAACGCCGGTGAAGAGCTCACCTGGGAAGACCTCGACAGCGCCAACTGGAGCGTCATGAGCACTTCTTCTCCCGCGGGCTACATTTACCCCGCTCTCTGGCTGCAGGATCACTACGGCAAGGGCATCTCGGATCTCTCCAGCGCCGTGCAGTCTGACTCCTACGCCAGCGCCTTTGCGCGTCTCGCTTCCGGCCAGGTCGATGTTCTCGTGACCTATGCCGACGCCCGCCGCGACTATGCCGAGCGCTGGAACAGCGAGTTCGGCCGTGAAGGTTCCATCTGGGAGGAGACCGGCGTTATCGGCGTCACCGCGCCCATCTACAACGACACCATCTCCGTGAGCAAGAACTCGCCCATCATGGATGCCGATCTGATCGCCGCGCTGCAGCAGGCCTTCATCAACATCGGCAACAC
>DHKA01000050.1:36909-66365 GCA_002404605.1 Clostridiales bacterium UBA4706
GCGCAGAAGCTCATCCAGGAGCTCTCCGCCGCCAACTGAGACACTTTCCCAACTGCGGGGAGGACGGCACAGCATCAAACCTTCCGCTGTGCTGCCCTCCCCGCGCGTTATATAAGAAAGAGGAGTCCGTATGATTGTATTTGACCACGTTTCCAAGGTATATCCCAACGGCACGGTCGGGCTGGACGATGTAGATCTCACGATCGCCGACGGCGAATTCGTTGCGATCATCGGCCGCTCCGGTGCGGGCAAGTCCACGCTGCTGCGCTCGGTGAACCGGATGCACCGGATCACCTCCGGCACGCTGACGGTGAACGGCACGGATGTGAGCTCGCTCTCCGGCAAGAGCCTGCGGCGCTTCCGCCGCGGCATCGGCATGGTGTTCCAGTCGTTCAATCTCGTGACGCGCACAAGCGTCATCCAGAACGTTCTGGCCGCGTGCGTGCCGGATATGCCGTTCTGGCGCGTGCTGCTCGGCGCGTTCCGGAAATCGGACAAGATCAAGGCGCTCGAATCGCTCGACAAGGTCGGCATTCTCGATAAGGCGTATATGCGCGCCGACCAGCTCTCCGGCGGTCAGCAGCAGCGCGTGGCGCTCGCTCGCACGCTCACGCAGGATCCGAAGATCATCCTGGCCGACGAGCCGGTCGCGGCGCTCGACCCCGTCACGGCCAAACAGGTCATGCAGGACTTCGTGCATATCAACAAGGACATGGGCATCACGATCCTTCTGAACATCCACCACGTCGAGCTGGCGCTCGAGTACGCCGACCGCATCATCGGCATCCGTGCGGGCAAGATCGTTTACGACGGGCCGTCCGCCAACGTCGATAAGGACGTTCTCGCCGCGATCTACGGCGAGGACGAAACGGAGGAACCTGCATGAGTCTCTACGACCGCGTGTTCAAGCCCCGCACCTACACGCTCTCCGACGGAACGGTCGTGAAGGAAAAACGCAGCCGCGCGCCGATCGTCATTCTCATCGTGGTGGCGCTCGCGGCGGTCTCCGTGCGCGTGACGGGGTTTGATTTTTCCGTGCTCGTAAAGCGCGGCAGCAAGTTCTTCGATATCCTCAAGGCCATGTTCCCGCCGAACACCGCTTATCTCTCCAAGATATGGGAGCCGCTGTGGGACACGATCAAAATGTCGTTCCTCGGCTCGTTCATCGGCGCGGTGCTGGCCATTCCGTTCGCCGTCGCCGCGGCGAGCAATATCGTCACGAACCGCGTCGTCGTATTCATTGTGCGGCTCTTTCTGAGTCTCGTCCGCACGCTGCCGACGCTCGTGTGCGCGCTGATCGCTACCTACATCTTCGGTCTCGGCACGATGGCGGGTACGTGCGCCATCGCGGTTTTCACGTTTGCCTATGTCGGCAAGCAGCTCTTCGAGATCATCGAAACGGTCGATATGGGGCCGTATGAGGCGATGGAGGCACTCGGCGCAACGCGGCTGCAGGCCTTCACGACCGCCGTGTTCCCGCAGGTGCTGCCGACGTATCTTTCCGTTTCGCTCTTCTGTCTGGAGGGCAACGTGCGCTATGCGTCCATCCTCGGCTACGTGGGTGCGGGTGGTCTCGGCCTCATTATGAACGAGAAGATCGGCTGGCGCGAGTACGACAGTCTCGGCATGATCCTCATCGTTCTTTTCGTGACCGTCATCGTCATCGAGGCGCTCAGCCACTGGCTGCGCAAGCGCCTGACCTGAGGGGGGACGAGCTATGGACAAGAAAATTCTCAAGGCCTACGAATCCGCGCCGAAAACGTGGATCTGGCAGCTCCTCGCGGCGTTCATCGTCGCGTGCCTGCTCGCGTGGTCGGGCAGCGCCGTCCGCGTGAGCAACCCCACCGGCAACGGCCTTGCCGTGGCGGGAAACATCCTCTCCGGTATTTTCCATCCGTCGGGAAAGCTTCTTTTCACGCTCGGCACGAACGGCGTGCCGTACCTGCTGCTGGAAACGTTCTGCATCGCGTTTCTCGGCACGATCGTCGGCGCGGTCATCTCGCTGCCGCTGGCATTCCTTTCGGCGAGCAATCTGGTGTCGAAACCGGTCGCGCTCATCGGGCGCACCGTGATCGCCGCCATCCGCACGATCCCGGCGTTTGTCTACGGTCTCATGTTCATCCGCGTCACCGGTCCCGGACCGTTCGCTGGCCTTCTCACGATGTCGCTCTGCTCGATCGGCATGGTGACGAAGATGTTTATTGAAAGCATCGAGGATCTCGATAAGCGCATTCTCGAATCGCTTGACGCCGCCGGATGCACTACCTTCCAGAAGATCCGCTACGGCATCCTGCCGCAGCTCACAGCGGACTTTACCTCCACGATCATCTACCGCTTTGACATGAACCTGCGCGATGCCACCGTTCTCGGTCTCGTCGGCGCGGGCGGCATCGGCGCGCCGCTCATCTTTGCGATGAGCTCCTACCGCTGGAACGAGGTGGGCGCGATATTGCTCGGGCTCATCGTGCTCGTGCTCATCATCGAGTGGATCTCCGCGAAGATCCGCACGAAGCTTGCAAGGGGATAAAACGCTATGGCAGATAAGAAGCTGACCATTTACTTCACTTCCGACCTGCACGGATACATTTACCCCACGGACTACCGCAGCCGCGATGAGCGGGACATCGGTCTTTTCAAGTGCGCGAGCCGCTTTGAAAAAGACGGCAACACGCTCGTCATCGACGGCGGCGATCTGCTGCAGGGCTCGCCGCTGGGCGCCTTCTGCCACGACACGATCGGCGACGGCCGCGCCTTTGCCGAGATCATGAATCGCTGCGGCTACGACTATGTGACGCTCGGCAACCACGATTTCAACTTCGGCATGGACTATCTTGGCTCATATCTCGGGGATCTGAACGCGCGGTGCGTGTGCGAAAATGTGAGCGCAAAAAACGGCTGCGCGCCGCTCTATCCGGCGTGCGTTCACACGCTCGAAAACGGCCTGCGCGTCGGCATCGTCGGCATCGTGACGGACTATGTGAACATCTGGGAGCGGCCGGAGCACATCGCCGCCATCCGCATCTCCGATCCGATCCCCGCGGCGGCCGCGGCGCTCGAAAAGCTCAAAAAGATCTCGGACATCACGCTCTGCGTCTACCACGGCGGCTTTGAGCGCGATCTTGCCACGGGGCGCGTCCTCTCCGCCACGCACGAAAACGTTGCCTACCGCATTTGTCAGGAGCTGGATTTTGATATCCTGCTGACCGGCCACCAGCACATGTCCGTGCCGGGACGGACGCTTTTCGGCACGTTCGTCGTGCAGCCGTCCGACCGCGGACAGGAGTTTATCCGCGTTGAAGCGGAGCTTTCCGGGGAAGAAAAGCGCATTACGAGCGAGACCGTCCCCGCGCACGGCGCGTGCCGCCGCGAATGGCTCGAAGAGTTTTCCGAGATGGAGCGCGGCGCGCAGAACTGGCTCGATGAGGTGATCGGCACGCTGCCGCGCGCGCTCACGCCGGACACGCCGCTGCGCATGGCGTCGGAGGGAAATGCGCTCGCCGATCTCTTCAATGCGGTACAGCTCTGGGCGAGCGGGGCGCAGCTTTCGGCGACGAGCCTGGCAAACGACGTGGCGGGACTGCCCAGGACGGTGCGCCGCCGCGATCTTCTCATCGCGTATCCGTACACGAATACGCTCGCGGTGCTGGAGATCACGGGGAAGGTGCTCAAAGCGGCGCTTGAGCGCAGCGCGGAGTATTTCTCCCGCGGCGAGGACGGGGCGCTCTGCGTTTCGGACGTTTTTCTCCGCCCGAAGGTGGAGCATTATAATTACGACTACTATGCCGGAGTCTCGTATGTGTACGATATCTCCCAGCCTGCGGGCGAGCGGGTGGCGTCCATGCGCGTGAACGGACAGGACGTGCGCGAGGACGACACCTTCACCATCTGCCTCAACAGCTACCGCGCCAGCGGCACGGGCGGATACGACTTTTATGTCGGCTGCCGCGTCGTGCGCGAGATCGGCACGGAGATGGCGGATCTGATTTTGGATTATTTTAAAGAATTTAAGGGCAATATCCCGGCGCTGCAAAGCGATTTTCATGTGATCTGAACATTACCGGGAGAATATAACATTACGCGCACGCGGCGCAGGAGGTCCGGCGGGAAACCAACGCTTGACACCTGCGCCGCTTGCGCGTAAAATATAAAGAAACGGTTAAGACTTTCTTAATTCGATACGAAAAATAAATCCTCGTGCGGGCTTTCCGCAGAAAGGGGGTCAATATGCTTCCCTATGCCGTCACCATTCTCGGCGCATACCTCATCGGCTGCTCCAACATGGCGCTGTATCTCTCCCGGTGGAAGGGCGTGAACCTGCGCGCCGGAGGATCGAAGAATCTCGGCGCTTCCAACGCTTTTGCGCTCATGGGCTGGAAGGCGGGGCTGCTCGTCGCCGTCCATGACATCGGCAAGGCCGTGCTTGCGGTCGAGCTCTCCAAGTGGATCTTCCCGGCAGTGCCGCTGCTCGGCTTCATTGCGGGCGTGGCGTGCGTGCTGGGGCATATGTTCCCGTTCTATCTCAAATTCAAGGGCGGCAAGGGCTTCGCCTCGTATCTCGGCATGATCCTTGCCATCAACTGGAAATTTGCGCTGTGCATTCTGGCGGCGGTCGTCGTTCTCACCGTGCTGACGGACTACATCGTTGTCGGCACCGTGACGAGCGTTGTTTCGTTCCCGATCTACACCGCCATCCGCAGCGGCTGGCTCCCGCTCGTCATCCTCTGCGTGGCGACGCTCGCCATCCTCATCAAGCACCGCGAAAACTTTGTCCGCATCTGGAACGGCACGGAAATGGGTCTTTCCAGCGCCGGGCGGGGAAAATACAAAGCGAAATAAGAACAAGGTAAAATAAGCCAGCCGGGAAGACGGTCTCGTCTTCCCGGCTGGCTTTTGTAAAAATCAGACCGGAGCAGGTCGGGAGGGGGATCCCGACCTGCTCCGGTCTGTCTGAAGAGACGGAGAAAAGCAGCAATGAAACATATCCTCAAAAGAGAATTATTCTTTGCAGAAAATAATATAGCATACCCGCCCCCAAAAAGCAAGCTCTTTTTGAAAATAAATAAGAAGTGCAAATGCATATGTAAATTGCGGGAAATGATGCACGCATCCGGCGGCGAACGCCGGGGACATGGCGTTGGCGGCCCGAAAACGCAATTTCATAAGATCATACTTGCAAAAAATAAGAGGCATCGGTATAATAAAATGTACCGGCTCTTTTGCAGGAGCCGGAACGAATATAAATATGTAAAGTAACAGGAGGGACCCCTCATGGATAAACTGCGGCAGGAGCTTTCTACGCTTCATATCGAGAAGGCACTCGATATCGCCACGCGTGACGGCGCGTTTGCCAAGGAGATGTACGCCGGGTTCGGCAGCTGCAAGGAGATCGTCGCGCTCGACCGCACCGACAAGATGTTTGAAAAGGGAAGGGAGAAGTGCGCCGGCATGCCGGTGAGCTTCGTTATCGGCGACGCGTGCCATATGGATTTCGAGGATAACACCTTCGACGTCGTCGGCATCGGCAACTCTCTGCATCACATCCCCGATCTTGCGGCGCTGCTCGCGGAGATGAAGCGTGTCGTGAAGCCCGGCGGACTCATCATCATCAGCGAGATGTACAATGACGGCCAGCCCAAGGCGAGCCTCACGCACTGGATCCTCCACGATATCGACTGCACGATGCACACCATCGACGGTATTTACCATCATCCGACCTACTCGAAGAGCGAGATCCTCTGGCTCGCGCGCAACGCGGGGCTGACCGTGGAGAAGACGCTCTGCGATCTCATCGACGATCCCAAGGTCGTCGCCAAGCTGCGCGAGCGCATCGCCGCTGTGCCGGAAAATCTCAAGAAATACGAGAGCAGCCCGGCGCACGCCTTCCTCGCGGCCGAGGCCGCGTGGCTCAACGAGGAATATGAGGCCAACGGCGTCACCTCCGCCGAGCAGCTCGTCGTATTCTGCCGCAAGTAATAAAAAACCGAAAGGAAGAACATATTCATGCTCAAAAACGCCTACCTCCAGCGGGTATACGATCAGGTGCTTGCGCGCGATCCCAATGCTCCGGAATTTCACCAGTGCATCCGGGAGTTTCTGGAAAGTCTCGAAGGCATCGTCGATAAGCACCCCGAGTGGGAGCGCAACGCCATTCTCGAACGCTTCGTTGAGCCCGACCGGATCATCACGTTCCGCGTCACCTGGGTGGACGATGCCGGAAAGGTGCAGGTCAACCGCGGCTACCGCGTGCAGTACAACTCCGCCATCGGTCCTTACAAGGGCGGACTGCGCTTCCATCCGTCGGTCAACCTCTCGGTCATGAAGTTCCTCGGTTTTGAGATGAATCTCAAGAACGGCCTCACGACGCTGCCCATCGGCGGCGGCAAGGGCGGCTCGGACTTTGACCCCCACGGAAAGAGCGAGAACGAGATCATGCGCTTCTGCCAGGCGTTCATCACCGAACTTTACCGTCACATCGGCCAGTTTACCGACGGCCCCGCCGGGGATATCGGCGTCGGCAGCCGCGAGATCGGCTACATGTTCGGCCAGATGAAGCGCATCACCAACCAGTTCGACGCCGCGACGCTCACCGGCAAGCACCTCTCTTACGGCGGCTCGCTCGTGCGCACCGAGGCCACCGGCTACGGCATATGCTACTTCACCGACGAGGTGCTCCACCACCAGCTCAACACCTCCTTTGAAGGCAAGACCGTCATCGTCTCCGGCAGCGGCAACGTGGCGACCTACGCCGCGGAAAAGGCCATGCAGCTCGGCGGCAAGGTCGTGTGCATGTCCGACTCCAACGGTTATGTCCACGATCCCGACGGCATCAAGCTCGATCTCATCAAGGACATCAAGCAGAACCGCCGCGCGCGCATCAAGGTCTACGCCGACGAGGTGGAAGGCGCGACGTACCACGAGGGCTGCCGCAACATCTGGGATGTGCCGTGCGACGTGGCGCTCCCGTGCGCGACGCAGAACGAGGTGGACGTGGCCGAGGCGAAGAAGATCATCGACGGCGGCGCCATGATCCTCACCGAGGGCGCGAATATGCCCTGCACGCTTGAAGCCGTCGCCATGCTGCAGGCGGCGGGCATCCCCGTCAGCCCGGCCAAGGCAGCGAACGCCGGCGGCGTTTCGACCTCCGCGCTCGAGATGACCCAGAACAGCATGCGCCTGAGCTGGACGTTCGAGGAAGTGGACGAGCGCCTGCACAACATCATGCGCGGCATTTACAAGGCCGCTTACGACGCCTCCGTCGAGGCCGGACAGCCCGGAAATCTCGTCGTCGGCGCGAATATCGCGAGCTTCCTCAAGATCGCGGACGCGATGCTGCATCAGGGCATTGTGTAATTTTAAACAGCAAAAAAACCGCCTGTGTACGTTCCTGTGCACAGGCGGTTTTGCATCTGTCCGGCATTATCCCTCAAGCGTGATAACGCCGGCGGCAATATAGGAGAGGATCGTTACCCAGTCCTCCGCGGTCTCGCTGAAATCACGCTCCGCCCAATGCTCGAGCAGTCCCCAGTACCGGGAGAAGAGGCAGTGCGTGGCATAGTCATAAACTATGCCGCGCTTGATCGGCTCACTGTCCTCCGGGGAACGCGCCAAAACGAGCCGGCAGCGCCGGGCATAATCGTAAAAGTGCTTTCGGAACAGCTCGTGGAATAGGAAGTAGTTCTGCGGCTCAAAGAAAAAATGGATATCATCCGTCGATGCGCATTTTTCCATCTTTTTTCATGGCAGCCTCCAAACCGACAAAACGAGCGATTTTGTTGAGATCATTTCGGGGAAAACATATAAGAAAAAACGGGAGTATTGCGGATTGTATTTGGTGATTCCGCACTATAAAGTAAGGATAGAACATAGCTTATTTTGTAAGCATATCACATAACGGGGAACTGGTCAAACGGGACGGCTGCAAAAAAGAAAGGGAGGATAAATTATGAAACGATGGTTGAGCGCACTGCTGTGCGCGGTGATGCTGCTCTCGCTGTGCGCCTGCGGCGCGGTCAGTGAGCCCGCTGCCACGGCCGAGCCGACAGCGGCGGTCACGGCAGATCCGGCGGAGGAGACGGCGGAAAGAGAGTACATCGAATGCTCCGGCGGGTATGCCTATGTCGAGTATGTTCCGATGGACGACGGCGCAGTGATCTGCCTGCTGATCGTCAAGCCGGAAAAAGAGGGACAGTTCCCGACGGTCATCACCCAGAATTGCTACTGCAAAGACGCCAACGGCGAGTTCACTGCCGAGTATATTGACGGATGTGTAACGGACGGTTCCGCGTTTGTCGAAGCAGGGTATACATTCATTATGATGCAGACCCGGGGTACCGGAAGCAGCGAGTATGAAAGTTTCCTGCCGTATATCCACGACACGGACGATAAGCTCGAGGTGCTTGACTGGATCCGCGAACAGGACTTTTACGATGGGGAGATCTTCTGCAACGGCCTGAGCTATGTGGGCTTCACCTCCATGGCGAGCCTGTATGCGCCCCATGACGATATCAAGGCGATATCCATGCAGTGCCCGGTGAGCACGCGCTACGATGCGTGGTGCCAGAACGGCTTTGTCAAGCTCGGTCTTATGGGCTACTGGCAGGGACGTTTCCACCGTCCTGTCGGTGTGAATCCGGCCGAGGACTGGGAAAAGGTCGGCGGCAACGGCTCGAACGGCTACCGCGGTCTCGGCGTTGACGCCGAGCCGAAGATCGCAAACAACACGGTCTATACCGGCATTTCCGCCATTACGTATTACACGGAAGATCTGGCTGCTTAAAAAAGACCGAGCCGCCGGTACGACATGTCGTGCCGGCGGCTTTGACACACTTTGACGTTTCTATTTAAGAAAACTATATTTCTTTCAGCCGCAAAAGCTCCTCTTTTGTGTCGGTATCAAAGAGCTCTTCCTCCGGCAGAGAAACGGTGAAGAGATCCTCCGGATGGGCACGGATGACGCGCTTTCCGCCGCGGTCTCCCTCGAGCGCGGCAAGCTCCGGGAAATAGGCCGCCGGGAACAGGCAGGGATTGCCGAGCCGCCCGTCCGCGTCTTCCGGCGCGATGATCTTTTCGGGATGCGCCGCGCCCGCTTCGAGGATCCGGAGCACGCTCTCTTTCCGGAGGAGCGGCTGGTCGCAGACGAGAAAAAGCGCGGCGCTGCAAGGCTTTGCAGCCGCAAGACCCAGCCGGATGGAGAGGGAAACGCCCTCCTCCGGCGCACTGTTGCGCACGGCGAGAAAGCCCCGCCGCTCGCTCTCGGCGAGGATATCCTCACAGCCGGACACGACCGCGACGCGCACGAAAATACCCTCCGGTAAAACGTTCATCGCACGCTCAAAAAGACGTTCGCCGTCAAATTCCGCGAGCAGCTTTCCGCCGCCGAAGCGCGAGCCCGCTCCCGCGGCCAGAAGCACGCATGAAACGGCGCGCTTATCCATTCCAGTATCCACTTTCTTCCCCTTTCCCGGCAAAACACCGTTTTCAGCGCCATACAAATTGTATAAGTATTATGCAAAAAAAGACGACAGATTGCAAGAGTTGTCAAAACGGTTTTAACGAATGTTCATTCTGCACAAAATCAACATGCGATTTTCGGCGAATATTAGATTCTTCGCTATGGTTTGGATATGAATACCGCGAATTTCATACAAATAATGTATTTGAAAAAAATAGGGGTTTGCGATAATAATATATACGAGAGATTATCCAGCGCATGGGATAGGTATACATTATTAAAAGGAGAGCGTGACATGCTGAAAATCAATCAGGAAAAATGCAAGAAGTGCCAGATCTGCGCGAAGAACTGCCCCATCGGTGCGATCACCGTCGAACCGGGTGCGGACGGCAAGAAAGTCGTCAGCATCACGAACATGTGCGTTGAGTGCAACGTCTGCCGCCGCGTCTGCCCGTTCGGAGCCATCGACGGCGCCGAGAAGACCGAGGGCATGGTGCAGTGCCATTCCTGCTCCATCCAGTGCAAAGTTCCCGTTGGCTCCACCGGCGCCTGCAAGCGCTACACCAACGAGGGCGGCCGTCTGGTCCGCAACCGCGCTCTCGTCATAGAGGGCAAGCCCCAGATCGAGATCGATCCGAAGATCGCCAAGCCCGTCATCACTGCTGTCGGCGCCGGCACCAACTACCCCTGCATCCGTCCGGCCCCGCACATCGTCTGCGAGAAGCGCGACGGCGTTGACGTCGTCACCACCGTCACCGAGGCTCCGCTGAGCTACTCCGGCGTTCTCGTCAAGCTCGACACCAACACCTACATCGGCGAAGAGGGCGACACCGTTTACTGCGAAGGCAAGCCCGTCGGTCTCGTACATACCGAGGAATACGGCTCCAAGATGATCTACGTCGGCGGCGCGAACCGTCTGACCGCGAAGGACGGCGGCTTTGCCACCGCCCGCACCATTGTCGCTCTTGCCAACGGCGAGAAGGTCGAGCTGACCGTCAAGACCGCCGACCATGAGACCGGCAAGCCCAAGATGATCAAGATCGTCTGCCAGCAGGGTGTCGCGCCCATCATCAACGGCACGCAGGAGACCACCATGCGTATCGGCTGCGGCAGCGCCACCATCGGTCTGCTCGCCGACGTCATGAAGGAGTGCGTGGACGAGTGCATCGTCATCGACCACCACGTCACCGGCCTGTTCAGCGAGCACCTTGCCGGCAAGGAAGTCGGCATGACCTGGTCCGGCGTTATCCCCAACGCCACCAAGAGCACCGTAGGTCGTTACTTCGGCGGCCACGGCGACGGCATCGGAGGCACCGTTCTCCAGACGCCGCGCGACGCCATCAAGAGCGTTGACATGAGCGTTGCCCACGCCGGCATGACCATCCTTGTCACCAACACCACCGGCGAAGTCGGCGCCCTCTTTGAAGTCCAGGCCGACGGCGACGTGAAGGAGATCCCGATGAGCGAGAAGGCGCAGCGCGTCGTCGATGCCATCAAGAGCAACTGCCAGGGCTCCAACACGAGCGTCATGTACTGCGGCGGCACCGGCGGCTCTGCCCGCGGCGGCGTCTGCCACCACCCGATCGCCATCACCGAGGCCGTGCACGTCGGCAAGGCGCACCTGACCATCGGCGGCGCTCCCGCTTACGTTTACCCCGGCGGCGGCATCAACTTCATCGTTGACACCGCGAAGGTCGTCAACCACGCCTTCACCTGGGTGCCCACCCCGGCGACTGTCGCCCCCGTGGAGTACACCATGACGAAGGAAGACTACGCGAAGATCGGCGGCCACATGAACCACATCAAGAACGTCGAGGACTTCCCCGAGTATCAGAAGCACTGATGGACGAAGCCTTCCGCATCCTGGACGACGGGCGCGTATTTTTTGATTACGGCCCGGCGTCCATGGTGGTGACCGCCCGGCGCGGAGACGAAGATCTCAGCGATCTGGCGGCGTCGGCTTTCCCGTTCCTGCGCGACTCGCTCTCCGAGATCGCCGGGGCGCTGCCCATCCTGCGGCAGTACCCGGACGGCATGGATTATTCCGAGCTGACCGGTCTGCCCCGCGTGATGGCGGAATCGGTCCTCGCGACCGGCGAGTCCACGCTCACGCCCATGGCGGCCGTTGCCGGAACGGTGGCGGACGCCATGGCGGACTGGCTCTTCGCCCGCGGCGCGGATCTCGTGGCCGTGAATAACGGCGGCGACGTGGCGCTGCGGCTCGGCGAGGGACGCTCCATCCGCATGGGCATATTGCCCGATCTCAACGGCCGCGTTACGGAGGTCGTGGAGATCCGCGCGGAGGACGGCATCGGCGGCGTGTGCACGAGCGGTCTCGGCGGACGGAGCCTGACGCGCGGCATTGCCGGAGGCGTCACGGTCTTTTCCCGGCGGTGCGCTCTTGCGGACGCGTGCGCCACGCACATCGCAAACTGCTCCTACATCGAATCGCCGCGGGTGCACACCTGCTTTGCCGGAGATATCGAGCCGGAGAGCGACATTGCCTCGCTCCGCATCGTTACGGCGGTCGAGCCGCTTCTTCCGGAGGAGAAAAAGCGCGGTCTCATGCAGTTGTACGAGGAGACGGAGCGCCAGTGGAAAAACGGCAATCTCGTCCGCGTATATGCGGATATCCAGGGCGAGCGCCTCACGTTCGAGCGAAACGCGCAATAACAATCGGCAACAACATCTTGCAAATATTTTAAAGGAGATCTTTTCCAATGAAAGTCGGTTTTATCGGACTGGGCCGTATGGGCGGCCATATGTGCAGCAACGTTATCAAGGCTGGTTTTGAGACCTACGTGAGCGACCTTGTTCCCGCTCTCGTCGAGCAGAAGGTCGCCGAAGGCGCCATCGGCTGCAAGGACAACCTCGAAGTCGCCGCCAACATGGACATCGGCTTCACCATGCTCCCCAACGGCGCGATCGTCGAGGCCGTTATGTGCGGCCCCAAGGGTGTTCTGGCCCACTGCAAGCCCGGCACCATCATCGTTGATATGTCCTCCGTTGCCCCCGGCACCACCCAGAAGATGGCGAAGGTCGCCGCCGAGCACGGCGTCAAGTACATGGACGCTCCGGTTTCCGGCGGCACTATCGGCGCGCAGAAGGGCACGCTGACCATTATGTGCGGCGCGGACGAGGAGACCTTTGAGAAGGCCAAGCCCGTTCTCGAAGCTATCGGCAAGCGCATCATGCGCATCGGCGGCACCGGCATGGGCGACGCAATGAAGATCGTCAACAACATGCTGCTCGGCGCGAACATGGCTTCTCTCGCCGAAGCTCTCGTGCTCGGCGCGAAGCTCGGCCTGGACAACAAAACCATGTACGACGTTATCTCCACCTCTTCCGGCAACAGCTACGTTGTCGATGCGAAGATGAAGAAGTTCATCATGCCCGACAAGTTTGAGCCGGGCTTCGCGATGGACGTGCAGTACAAGGACCTGACCCTCGCGCAGGAAGCTGCCCGCGGCGTCAAGATGCCCATCCCGATGAGCGCCACCTGCACCGCCGTTTACGAGCAGGCCCGCGCCGCCGGCTATGGCATGGAAGATATGTCCGCCGTCATCAAGCTCTGGGAAAAGCTGATGGGTGTTGAAATCCGCGGCGAACTGGAGTAAAATAAAGCATTCCAAACCGGGACGGGCGGCACTGTCGCCCGCTCCGGCGGAGAATAAGCAGCAAAGCAGCACATTTTAAAAGGGGGAAAACCGCGCATGAGACCATTTGATTTCTACGCACCTACCACCGTGGTCGAGGCGCTCACTCTGCTGGACCAGTATAAGGACAGCGTCGCCTGCATCGCCGGCGGCACCGATCTTACGCTGGAACTCAACGAGTGGAAGGCACAGCCGGCTGTCGTTATCGACCTGAAGAAGCTCAAAGAGCTCGATTACATCAAGGTCGAGGACGGCGTTGTCCGGATCGGTGCTCTTACCTCTCATGCAGAGATAGCGGCCAACGACATTATCCGCGAGAATGTCCACATTCTCTACGACGCCTGCCGTCAGGTGGGCTCGCCCCAGATCCGTAACCTCGGTACGATCGGCGGCAATATCTGCCAATCTTCCGTGGCGGGCGACGGTCTGGCCGCGTGCGTCACGCTCAACGCCGACGTTACCATCAAGAGCGTCCGCGGCGAGCGCACGATCAACATCAACGAATTCCTTTCCTCTCCCGACCGGAAACGCAACATCCTGCAGCCGGACGAGCTTATGACCGAAGTCTCGTTCCCGCTGCCCGATACGAAGCACACCGCTACCGCGTTCTACAAGCTGGGCAAGCGCCGCGCGCTCGCCATCAGTGTTATCGGCGGCGGCATGGTCGTGACGGTCGATGATAACGGCGTGTGCACCTACTGCTCTATGCGGGCGGGCGCCATGGCGCGTTATCCGCAGCGCTACAAGGGCTGCGAGGAATATCTCGTCGGCAAGAAGCTCAGCTGGGAAACCATGCTCGAGTGCCTGCCGATCATGCACGACCAAGTTTACGAAGCGAATAAGTCCCGTCCCTCCGTGTTCTACAAGAAGGAGAGCATCCAGGGCGTGTACAAGCACCTCTTTGCCGATGTGCTCCGCAAACTGAATATCGAGGAGGTGCAGGGATTTTGAAAAAGATCACCATTCATTTCACCGTTAACCACAAGCCGGTGACCGTCGAGGTCGAGCCGAACCAGCGTCTGCTCGACGTGCTGCGCAACAACCTTGGCCTCACGAGCGTCAAGGAAGGCTGCAGCGAGGGCGAGTGCGGTGCCTGCACCGTAATTTACAACGGCGAGCCCGTGACGAGCTGCTGCATTCTGGCTGGACAGGCTGATGGCGCAGACATCATCACGCTCGAGGGCGTCAGCAAGAACGGCCAGCCCGACGTGGTGCAGCAGGCGTTCATGGACGCCGGCGCCGTGCAGTGCGGCTTCTGCATTCCCGGCATGATCCTCACCGCCGAGGCTCTTCTCAAGAAGAACCCCAACCCGACGCGCGACGAGGTCAAACTCGCCATCAGCGGCAACCTCTGCCGCTGCACCGGCTATGCCAAGATCAATGACGCTGTGCTTCTGGCCGCTGCCAGAATGCGCGGAGAGGAGGCCGAAGCATGAAAGACGTAGCCATTCTCGGCCGTGACCATATCAAGGTCGATTCGCTCGACAAGGTGCTCGGCCGCGCGAAGTTCGCCGCGGACTACTACATGCCCGACATGCTCTACGGCGGCGTGTTCCGCAGCACCGTTCCCCACGCGTACATCAAAAAGCTGAATCTCGAGAAGGCCCGCGCGCTGCCCGGCGTCGCCGCCGTCCTCGATCATACCGCCATCCCCGGCAAGAACCGTTTCGGCATCATCGTCAAAGACGAGCCCTGCCTTGTGGACGACAAGGTGCGCCGCTACGGTGACGCCATCGCCGTCGTCGCAGCGGAGACCCCGGAGATCGTGCAGGAAGCCCTGCAGCTCATCGAGGTCGAATACGAAGAGCTGCCCGTCATCAACTCCTTTGAGAGCGCGATGGCGGAGGGCGCGGTCTGCGTTCACGGCACGACGAACGTCCATGCCAAAAAGCACATGGAGTTCGGCAATGTGGACGAAGCCTGGAGCAAGTGCGACATCATCATCGAGAATACCTATTCCACCCACGTCCTCTCCCACATGTTCATCGAGCCGGATGCCGGCATCGCCTACTATGACGAGAAGGGCATCATGACGGTCATCGCCTCCACGCAGAACGCCCACTACGACCGCAACGAGGTCGCTGCCATGCTCGGCGTTCCGCAGAACCACGTCCGCTGCATCCAGCCCACCACGGGCGGCGGCTTCGGCGGCAAGCTCGATATCGGCGTGCAGCTGCACTGCGCGCTGCTCGCGCACTACACCAAGCGCCCCGTGAAGATCGTCCGCTCCCGCACGGAGTCCACGATGATCTCCTCCAAGCGTCACCCGATCACGACCCATGTCAAGACCGGCGCGACGAAGGACGGCAAGCTCGTGGCTGCGCAGTATGAGCTCACGTGCGATGCCGGTGCTTACGGCTCCTACGGCCCCGCCGTTATCGGTCGTTTCCCGGTCCACGCCGTCGGTCCCTATGATTGCCCGAACGTCCGTCTGGACGCGGTATTTGCTTACACCAACAACCCGATGTGCGGCGCGTTCCGCGGATTCGGCGTGCCGCAGGCCGCCGTTGTCCACGAGGGGCAGATGGACGCTCTGGCTGAGGCTCTGCATATGAGCCCGCTGGAGATCCGCCGTATCAACGGCCACCACGTCGGCACGACGATCCCGACCGGCCAGACCCTCACCGAGAGCGTCGGCTATCAGGATACGCTTGCCGAGGCGATCAAGAAGGCCGAGGAAGTCATGCCGGACGCTCTTGAGCGTCTCGACCCGGATTGGAGGCCGCAGATATGAAATTAAGAGGAACAGGCGTCGGCAGCATGTTTTACGGCATCGGCAACACCGGTCTTCCGAACCCGGCCGCCGCATTCTGCGAAGTTCTGCCCGACACCAGCGTTAACGTCACCATCGGCGCGGCCGACATCGGCCAAGGCGTCGCGACCGTCGCCGCGGCGATCGCCGCCGAAACGCTCGGTCTTGAGTTTGAAAACATCCACGTCACCTGGGCGGATACCCAGATCGCCCCCGAAGGCGGCGCGACCTCCGCCTCCCGCCAGACGTTCATCACCGGCAACGCCGTGAAGAATGCCTGCACGAACGCGATGGGCGAGCTCAAGCGCACCGCTTCCGAGTTTCTGAACGTCCCGCAGGAAGAGCTGATCTTCCGCCACCGCGAGATCTACAGCTCCAAGGATGAGTCCAAGAAGATGACCTATCCCGAGCTCATGGGCGCGATGGGCAAAAACGGCCGTCTGGCCGTTGGCGCGGGCTACTACAACCCGAAGACCACCTATCTGAATCCGGCCGACATGTCCGGTATTCCGTATGAGGTCTACTCCTACGCCACCTGCATCATCGAGGTCGAGGTCGATACCGACACCGGCGAAGTGCAGCTTCTCAAGTGCGTTTCTGCGCACGACGTCGGTACGCCGGTCGGCGTGAAGATGTGCGAAGGGCAGATCGAAGGCGGTACTGCCATGGGCACCGGCTTCGTCATCAGCGAGAAGATCGAGATCGACCCGAAGACCTGCGCGATCAAGAACCCCTCGCTCAGCAAGTACATCATCGAGTCCAGCATGGACGTTCCCGAGGTGTATCCGATCGTTGTGTGCAGCGACGGCGACGCCGCTCCGTACGGCGCCAAGGGCATCGGCGAGCCGGCGCTCATCCCGAGCATCCCCGCGACGATGGCCGCCATCGGCAACGCGCTCGGCGTCAAGTTCTATCACACCCCCGTCCTCGCCGCCGACATCGTGAAGGCGTGGAAGGACAAGCAGGCAGCGGAGGCCGCCGCCAACTAAGGTTGAAGGTACTCCCCTAAGGTACTTTTTAACAATAACTCATCGGCCGCGTCGTTCGCGGCGCGGCCAGCTTACCAAGCAATAAGGAACCGCGCACGTCCCTCTTCGGGCATTTAGCAGCTGCCCGAAACCGTACACAAGTAAACGCTCAACGAATGTTGCAATCAACATTAAATTAAGGGAGGCACTTTAATTAATGGCAAACAACAACACCGAGCTTAAGGGATGGGCCAAGTACTGCAAAGAGCAGAACATTGAGTTCTCCACGAAGCGCATCTTCATCGACGGCCTGGGCGGTATGGCTCACGGTCTGTTCGCGTCTCTGCTGATCGGCTGCATCATCAATACCATCGGCATGTACGTTCCCCTGCTGAAGGACATCGTCGTCAACCCCTGGGGTTCCGAAGCTCTCGCGGGCGCGAACCTCCTCATCCAGAGCAAGACTGCTGCTTACGCCGTGCAGGGCGCCGCTATGGCAGCTGCTATCGCGTATAGCATGAAGGCTCCCCCGTTCGTCATGTACTCCACGCTGGCTGTTGGCTACGCTGCCAACGCCCTCGGCGCGCAGGGCGGACCTCTCGCCGTGTTCTTCGTCGTCGTCGTTGCCGTTTTCGCCGGCAAGCTGGTCTCTAAGCGCACCCCGATCGACATCATCATCACCCCGTTCGTGACGATCGTTGTCGGCGTTCTCGTCGCTTACTTGATCGCTCCCCCGATCGGCAAGTTCGCCGTCGCTCTCGGCCAGCTCGTCATGAAGGCGACCGCTCTCCAGCCCTTCTGGATGGGCATCCTCGTCTCCGCTCTCATGGGCATCATCCTGACTCTCCCCATCTCCTCCGCCGCTGTCTGCGCCGGTCTGAGTATTGTCGGTCTCGCCGGCGGCGCCTGCGTTGCTGGCTGCTCTGCTCACATGGTCGGCTTCGCTGTTGCGTCCTACCGTGAGAACGGCGTCCAGGGTCTCCTTTCTCAGGGCCTCGGCACCTCCATGCTCCAGGTTCCCAACCTGGTCCGCAAGCCCATCCTCTGGCTGCCCCCCGTGGTCGCTTCCATCGTGAACGGCCCGCTCGCCACCTGCCTGTTCAAGCTCCAGATGAACGGCGCTGCCATCAACTCCGGCATGGGTACCTCCGGCCTCTGCGGCCAGATCGGCCTCATCACCGGTTGGGCGGCCCCCATGTGCGAAGAGAACGCTGCTTTCGGCGTTGACTTCGCCGCCGCCACCGCCAGCCCGGCTCTGAACTGGATCGGCCTCATCGTCTGCTCCTTCGTTATCCCCGCTCTTGTCAGCTGGCTCGTCAGTGAGCTCATGCGCAAGAAGGGCCTCATCAAGGAAGGCGACTACGCTCTCGATCTGTAATCCTAACAGGCACAAACTTACTTACTCCCGGAGCAAGCTGCAGCTCCGAGGTAAGCACAGCTCGTGCGCGGATTTTTTAAAAAAGGCGTTGAGTTATTAATATTCGCCGGTTCCCGGCGCTTCATGCGCCGGGAATTGAGCGGATGAGCTTAGGGAAATCAAGTCGGCTCCCCAGCCACAGTTAGACCGGGGAACCAGGGGTTTTCTGCACGGTAAGGGCGTCCGCCCTTCCGGGCACACCCCTGCCGCGACAGAAAAACCCCTTGGACAGGGCTGCTGCCATATCCCGGATGTGCGGATGGCGGCGGAATGTCCGCGTGTACTCTGGCAAAACGCTTCCGGCGCAAAACTGCGCAACGCCGGGAGAGTTGGGCAAACACACATTTTAATTGCTGCGCGCAGCAGCAGAAGGGAGTTTACCATGGCTACTCTGGTAATTAAGAACATCGGTAAGATCGTTTCCGGTGACATTGACCACCCCGTTCTTGAGGGCAGCGTCATCGTCATCAACGAGAACCTCATCGAGGCGATCGGCGGCGAAGAACTCCTCGCCAACGTCGGCGACGCGACCGTCGTCGATGCCAACGGCACCACCGTCACCCCGGGTCTCTGGGACACGCATGTGCATGTCTCCACGGCGGACGGCTACGGCACCCGTCAGAAGACCTATGGCTTCATTGAGAGTGCGAAAAACGGCGGCGTGACCACTATGATCTCTGCCGGCGAATGCCATATCCCCGGCCATCCCAAGGGTGACCCCGTCTACACCAAGGCGCAGGCCATTGTCGGCCACAAGTGCTTTGCTAAGGGCGTTTCCGGCGTGAAGGTCGAAGGCGGCGGACTGATCCTCGAGAAGGGTCTGGTCGAGAAGGACTTCGAAGACCTCGCCAAGGAAGGCGTCTGGGTCGTCGGCGAGATCGGCCTCGGCACCGTCAACAACCCCGAGACTGCGGCTCCCATGGTCGAGTGGGCCCACAAGTACGGCTTCAAGGTGCAGATGCACACCGGCGGTACTTCCATCCCCGGCTCCTCCACCGTTACCGCGGACGACGTCATCAAGACGAAGCCCGACGTTGTTTCCCACATCAATGGCGGCCCGACCTCCATTCCTCTGCACGAAGTTGACCGCATCATGGACGAGACTCCGTTCGCGATGGAGATCGTGCAGTGCGGCAACCCGAAGACCGCTCAGTACGTCCTCAACCGCGCTGCCGAAAAGGGCCAGCTCGGCCGCGTGATCTTCGGCAACGACGCTCCGTCCGGCACGGGCATCATTCCTCTGGGCATCATGCGCAACATCAGCTTCGCCGCTTCCATGACCGACATCGCCCCCGAAGTCTGCGTCGCCATGGCGACCGGCAACCCGGCGAAGGTCTACACGAAGCTCAACCGCGGCGTCATCGCCCCGGGTAAGGAAGCCGACCTGCTGATCATGGATACCCCGATGGGTTCCGTCGGCAAGGACGCCATGGAAGCCTTCGCCGCTGGCGATATTCCGGGCCTGTCCTATGTCATCATTGACGGCAAGATCAACGTCAAGAAGTCCAGCAACACTCCTCCTGCGTCGAGAAAGCCCTGCTGAGCCTTGCTCGCACAGAAGCCCAACTCATTTAGCTATTAATTTTTAATAGGAGGATATACCAATGAAAGAGCCTAAGATTCGCAAGATCGTTACCACCCTCGAAGAAGTGTTCTACGAGGGCGGCGCTGAGAAGCCCGTGGAGACCAACTCCGGCCGCAAGTCCATCAAGACTGTGTCCGTGGCTGCCGTTATCAAGAATCCGTACGCTGGCCAGTGGGTCGAGGACCTGTCTGAGCTGACCGAGTACGGTGAGTACCTGGGCGATCTGCTCACCAAGAAGGGTGCCGAGCTCCTCGGTGCCGAGAACGTTGAAACCTACGGCAAGGGCTGCATCGTCGGTCTCGACGGCGAGCTGGAGCACTCCTCCGCTATGCTGCACCCGAAGTCCGGCAAGACCATCCGCGCTGCTATCGGCGGCGGCAAGTCCATCATTCCTTCCAACGAGAAGGTCGGCCCTGCCGGTTCCGAGCTGGACATCTCCCTGCACTTCAAAGATGCCGCTTTCGTGCGCACCCACTACGGCTCCTTCGCGGTCCGTATTCCCGATGCCCCGAAGAACGATGAGATCGTCATGGCGGTCGTTCTGGCTGACGCCGGCCGTCCGCATGCCCTCGTCAACGGCGCTGGCCGTATCGGCGGTCTGCAGAAGTCCGAAGCCAAGTGCGAGGACGGCATGCACTAATTCTTCCCCGCGTTTAACAATAGCCCCCTTGGCAACAAGGGGGCTATTTTCAAGAGCATGACCGCAGAGTATCTGCGGGAGAAAAGGCCTGGAGGACAGAATAAATGAACCTTATTGAAAAGTATCTGGCAAAAGCGGCTGGCAAGGATCATGTCGCCCCCGGCCAGGATCTCACCTGCAAGGTGAGCTTTGTCGCCGCACACGACGTGACGGCTCCCATCGCCATCCGCATGTTCCGCGAGATCGGCGTGAAGAAGGTTTTCGATCGCAGCCGCGTGGCGCTGATCGTTGACCATGTTTACCCCGCCGCCACGGAGAAGGCCCGCGCCAACGTCTGGGCGATGGACGACTTCTCCAAGGAATTCGGCGTTCCCCTGTATCAGCGCGGTGAAGGCGTTATCCACCAGCTGATGTATGAAAAGCACAAGCAGAACCCCGGCGATATCGTTTGTATTGCTGACTCCCACACCGGCACCTGCGGCGGTTACGGTCAGATCGGCATCGGCGTCGGCTCCACGGAGCTCGCTGCGGCCATGGCGACCGGCACCCTCGATCTTGAGGTGCCCCAGGTTGTGCAGATATATCTCACCGGCAAGCGCCCCTCCAACGTTTTCGGCAAAGACCTTATCCTGTATCTCGGCAGCAAGTTCGGCTCCGACTATCTCGTGGACCGCGGCCTTCTTCTCACCGGCCCCGGCATCGACGATCTCTCCATCGCCGAGCGCATGACCGTCTGCAACATGGGTATCGAGATCGGCAGCATGATCACCATCTTCGGCACCGAAGAGAAGGAAAGCGACTGCTTCGAGACCTATGAGATCGACCTTTCCACGCTTGAGCCGCAGATCTCCTGCCCCTTCAGCCCCGCGAACGTCGTTCCGGTGCGCGAGAAGGCCGGCATTAAGGTCACGCAGGTCGTCGTCGGCAGCTGCACCAACGGCCGCCTGAACGACATGGAGCAGGTCGCCAAGGCGTTCAAGGGTAAGAAGGTCAACCCCGACGTCAACGTGCTCATCGTTCCTGCTTCCCGCGAGATCCTCGGCCAGATGGAAGAGCGCGGCTGGACGAAGATCATCCGCGACGCCGGCGCCACCATCCTCAACCCCGGCTGCGGCTCCTGCTTCGGCGCACACGAGGGTCTTATCACCCCGCGCGATGTGTGTGTCTCCACGACGAACCGCAACTTCCCCGGCCGTATGGGAAGCAAGGTCGGCCAGATCTACCTGACGAGCCCGGCTACCGCGGCGGCCACCGCCCTCACGGGCGTCATCACCGTTCCGGAGGTGTAAGCACAAATGGAAAAGATCAAAGGTAAAGTTATCATTCTCGGCGACGACGTCGATACCGACCAGATCCTCCCCGGCTACGCGATGAGCGAGCCCTACGAGGAGATCGGCAAGTACGCCATGGCCGGTCTCCCGACGGAGGACTTCAAGCTCAACCGCGAGACCGGCTGCATTCTCGTCGCCGGACGCAACTTCGGCTGCGGCTCCTCCCGCGAGCAGGCCCCCATCGCTCTCAAGCAGGCGCAGGTCGCGCTCGTCGTGGCGCAGGGCTTCGCCCGCATCTTCCGCCGCAACTGCATCAACATCGGTATGCCGGTGTTCGTTGCTGACGCCGTGAAGAAGCTCCACACCGGCGAGATCATCGAGGTCGATCTCGAAAAAGGCACGATCACCGCGCCCTGCGGCGTCATCGAGTCCAACCCTCTTTCGGAGAACGTGCTCAAAACACTCGAATACGGCGGATTGATTCCCCGTGTACGCGCCGAGCTCGGCATCACCGAATAAACCGGTTTGAAAGAATCAAATAAGGAATATACAGAGGAGAAGAGCAATGGCTATGAAAGACCCTCAGGCAAGAACAAAACAAATTATTAAGGACGATATCGAGACCATCCGCGCTTATGCTGATGCGTTCGGCGTTGAGATGCCCGATCTTGACGAGAACGGCGAGGTCGTCGGTCTGCCCGCGCCGTACCCCCGCGAGGTCGCCGGTGTCGTCCGCAGCGGCTACCGCATCTACGAGCTCGGACAGAAGGCGCTCGAGACCGGCATGCCATGCCTGAACCCGATCCTCGGCCGCAACAGCGCCGAAGAGACATGGAAGGAATCCAACGACATTTACAAGTACGCCGAAAAGTTCGGCCAGACCGTGTTCCAGTTCGTCCACTCCGAGGCGACCCGCCACATCGACCCGCTCAAGGGCCGCGAGCTCATCGAGCAGTCCCGCGGTAAGGGCGGCATCACCCCGAAGGGCGAGCGCGAGTTCATCCAGATGGGCGGCGGCGCGAAGCACCCCGTGCGTATCAACGCCACCGGCGACACCGCGCACATCAACATCCTCAACGGCTTTATCGCCGGCTTTGACGGCACCGACATCGGCCCGGTCATCCACGTCCACTTCGGCGGCCGCGGCATCCACGACTTCCGCACGAAGGTCGTCAACGGCTACAAGTCCTGCATCGTCTGCGCCGAGAACAAGATCTTCGCGCAGCTCGACACCCACAAGCACATCAACAACATCGGCGGTACCGACGGCATGGCCATCGCGATGTGCCTTCTCTCCGAGGGCATCGCCACCCACGCCGGCCTCCCCTGGGAGCTCTCCGGCATCCAGATGAACGTCGGCGGCAACAACCTGTACCGCGACCTCGCCATCATCCGCGCGTTCCGCCACAACATGCTCTCCAAGAGCCTGATCGTTGTTCCCGAAACGTTCCAGCATCCGCCCGCGAACCTGATCGCGGAGCAGGCGCATTTTGCCCGCATGGCCATCTCCGCCAAGCTCGGCGGCGCCAACTTCTACCGCCCGAAGGCGGCCGAGAGCGTCGGCATCCCGACCGGCGACTCCATGGGCCAGGCTTGCTGGGCTACGCTCGATGTGTTCCAGCACACCTACAACCCCGGCATCGAGTCCCCGAAGATCGACGAGTATGAGAACATGATGATGGACGAGGCATTCGCCGTTCTCGAAGCCGTTCTCAAGCTCCCCGCGCACAGCCTGCATCAGGGCTGCCTGACCGAGGAATTCTGGAAGCAGTGGACGGACGAAGAACTCATCGACCTCATCGTTGACGGCGGCAAGTCCGGCAAGATGGACACCCCGCGCGCCGGCGGCTGGGATCTCAAGCGCTTTGTCAAGACGAACCGCGACCCCGACGGCATCACTCGCTACGTCGAAGGCTACACTCCGCTGGGCGTCGATCCTTCCCGCTGCCCGATCACCAAGGAGCACGTTACCGTGCACATCGAGAAGCCGCCTACACGCAAGGAGAAGATCGTCCTCGCGACCGTCGGCGCCGACGCGCACGTCAACGGCATCAACACCATCCGCGAGGCGTTCCAGGACGCCGGTTATGAGATCATCTTCCTGCGCGGCATGAACCTGCCCGAGACCGTGGCCGAAGTCGCGGCGGAGGCGAAGGCAAACGCCATCGGTGTGAGCAACCTGCTTGGCCTCGGCGTGACGCTGTTCCCGCGTGTCGGCAAGCGTCTCGAAGAGCTCGGAATGCGCGACAAGGTCGTCGTCTGGGCGGGCGGACGTATCGCCGAGAAGGAAGAAGAGCACGCCTACTACGAGAAGAAGATCGCGGAAGAGGGCACCGGCTTTATGGGCGTCGATGCGTTCTTCGGCCCCGAGTCCACGCCCGAGCAGTGCGTGACCAAGATCACCGAACTCATCGAGGCGAAAGAGAAAGAGCTCGCCGAGAAAGAAGAAAACAAGTAATTCAGGAAGGAAAGAGAACACCATGGACCAGTACAGAATTCCCTGCGTTATCATGCGCGCCGGTACCAGCAAGGGCATTTTCCTCAAGGAAAACGATCTGCCCGCCCCCGGTCCCGAGCGCGACGCCATGATCCTGCAGATCTTCGGTTCCCCCGACAAGCGCCAGATCAACGGTCTGGCCGGCGCCGATCCTCTGACGAGCAAGCTCGCCGTCATCGGCCCGAGCAAGCAGCCCGGCTGCGACGTGGATTACACGTTCGCCCAGGTCTCCATCACCGACGCCGTCGTTGACTGGAACGGCAACTGCGGCAACATCTCCTCCGGCGTTGCCCCGTTTGCGATCGACGAGTCCATCGTGAAGTGCCACGAGGGTCTCAACGAAGTCACCATCTGGCAGGTCAACACCCAGAAGGTCATGAAGTCTTACGTCCTCGTCGAGGACGGCAAGGCAAAGGTCACCGGCGATGTCGCCATCGCGGGTGTGCCCGGTACCGGCGCGCTCATCCAGATGGATATGTCCGGCACTGCCGGCGCCGCCACCGGCAAGCTCCTGCCGACCGGCAACCCCGTGGACGTCATCGAGACGAGCCGCGGCCCCATCGAGGCCTCCATCGTTGACTGCGCCAACCCCGTCATCTTCGTGCGCGCCGAGAGCGTCGGCATGAAGGGCACCGAGGATCAGGTCGAGATCGACGGAAACAAGGAGCTGCTCAAGTATCTCGAAGAGATCCGCGGCATCGCGTGCGTGAAGTGCGGCATGGCGAAGGATCTTGCCGACGCCACCAAGAACTCCCCGGCGTTCCCGATGGTCGCTTTCATCACCGAGGCGCAGGATTACTACTATCCCCCCGAGAAGAAGACCATCAAGAAGGAAGAGGTCGATCTCGTCTCCCGCCTGATGTTCATGCAGGTGCTGCATAAGACCTATGCCGGCACCGCCACGGTCTGCACCGGCGTCGCCGCGAAGATCCCCGGCACTATCGTCAACCAGGTAATCGGCAAGGAGAATCCGGAAGAACTCGTGCGCATCGGCCACCCCGCCGGCGTCATCAACTGCTATTCCGAGGTCACGCCCGATCTCACCGTGAAGAAGGCCGCCATCGAGCGCACCGCCCGCCGTCTTATGGAAGGCTACGCGCTGCTCGAGAAGAGCAAGGACCCCCGCAAGAAGTAAGAGCGCCCATGTCCGCCATCCGGGTCTCCCAGATGGCGGTTAAGGAGTCAAAGCGATGAAAGCAAACATTCTTGTTTACGATGTCGGCAGCACGTATACGAAGGGCGCGGCTTTCTGTCTTGCGGACGGAAAGCTGACGTTCCTCGCCCGCGGCCAGCACCCGACGACGCTTGAGAATATCAGCGACGGCGCGCGCGGCGCCGAGACGGAGATCCGCGCCAAGGGCGTGGAATTCGCGCCCGATATGGTCCGGTTCAGCTCGTGCAGCGCCGCGGGCGGACTGCGCATGGTCGCCATGGGCTTCATGCCCCGCGTGACCGCAAAGGCAGCGAAAGAAGTTGCCATGACCGCCGGTGCGCGCGTCATGGAAGTCGTCTCTGCGGACGAGCCGCCCGAGTTCCGCGAGGAAGTGCTGCGCGAGATCAAGCCCGATATCATCCTGCTCTCCGGCGGTACGGACGGCGGCGATATGGCGAACGTGCTCGAAAACGCGGACATCATCTGCAAGGTGCACGGTGAAGGCACGGTCATTCTCGGCTGCAACAAATTCGCCCAGCGCGAGGCCGCGGAGAAATTCCGCGCCGCGGGCATTGAGTGCATCCGCGTGCCGAACATCCTGCCGACGATCCATGAGCTGAACGTGAAGCCCGCGCGCATCGCCATTCACGAGCAGTTCATCAACCAGATCACCCATGCGAAGGGACTGAAGGAATTCCGCGACACGCTCGCAGATCAGACCGTCATCCCGACGCCGGGCGCCGTGCTTCTTGCAAGCGAGCTGCTTGCCAAGGGCAGCTACGAGCAGGAGGGCGTCGGCGGTGTGATCCTTGTGGACATCGGCGGCGCGACGACCGATATCCATTCCGCTCTGCCCGAGCTCATCGATATGAACATCGAAGAGCGCGGCCTTGTTGTGAGCAACGAAAAGCAGTTTTCCTACCGCACCGTCGAGGGCAATCTCGGTCTGCGCGTGAGCGCGACCGGCATTCCCGAGGCCGTGGGCGACAAGGCCATTCTCCGCGCCATGGACCACGATTACGGTCTGACGCCGGAGGATGTGGAAAACTACGTCGATCTTCTCGAAGCGCACAACGACCACATCCCCGCCGACGAGAAGGAGGCTTGTCTCGACCGCGCACTTGCCGCGTGCGCTGCGGACGTCGCCATCCGCCGTCACGCCGGGTATTACGCGAAGGAGGCCGATCCCGTCATGGGCATCATGGCCGGCGCTCCGATGGGGCGCGATCTTCGCAACGTGCGCCAGGTGCTGTGCGTGGGCGGAATTTTCCTCCACTGCCACGGCAAGGAGCGCGAGAACATCGTGCGCCGCACGTTCGATAACCCCGGCATTTCGCTGCTGCCGCTCAACGACCCGGATATCTGGTTCGATGAGAATTATATTCTCTACGCCATGGGCGTTCTGGCGCAGCATTATCCCGAAGAAGTTCTTTCGTATATGAAAGAGCACGTAATAAAGAAATAAACCTCTCAAATACTTATTAAGGAGACTGATTCCCATGACCAACGGACAGAAAATGCGCAAGCTCTTTGAAGAGAAAAAGCTCGTCGTCGCCCCCGGCTGCCACGACGCTCTCACCGCAAAAATCATTGCTTACCTCGGCTTTGACGCCGTGTACATGACCGGTTATGGCCAGAGCGCTTCCCACCTCGGCCAGCCCGACGTCGGCCTGATGACCATGAGCGAGATGGTCATGCGCGCTTCCAACACCGTGGAAGCCGCCGGCAACGCCCTCGTCGTCGCCGACGCCGACACCGGTTTCGGCAACGCCGTCAACGTGCAGCGCACCATCCGCGAGTATGAGAAGGCCGGCGTCGCCGTCATCCAGCTCGAGGACCAGGTCATGCCCAAGAAGTGCGGCCATATGACCGGCCGTCAGGTCGTTCCCATGGAAGAGATGGTCGGCAAGGTCAAGGCCGCCGTTGACGCCCGCCAGGGCGACATGATGATCATGGCCCGTACCGACGCCCGTACCGTTTACGGCATCGAAGAGGCCATCAAGCGCGGTCTTGCCTACAAGGAAGCCGGCGCGGACATCATCTTCATCGAGTCCCCCGAGTCCAAGGAAGAGATGATGCTCATCAACAAGGAGATCCCCGGTCTGACGCTCGCCAACATGGTCGAGGGCGGCCGTACCCCGATCTTCAAGAACGACGAGCTCGAGAGCTTCGGCTACAACCTCGTTATCTACCCCACCGCCTCCACCTACGTCACCACCAAGGCCATGATCGACCTGTGGGAAGGCCTGAAGCGCGACGGAACCACCATCACCCAGCTCGACAAGATGGTCCCGTTCGCCCAGTTCAACGAGCTGATGGGTCTGCAGAAGATCCGCGACATCGAGCACACCTACGCTTCCTCCACCGGCCGCTGAGCGTAGACGGGAGAGAGAAAAGATGGCAGATCTGAAAAGCGTAGTTGCGGAAAAACTTCCGCTGACGATGGGCGAAACGATCGCCCTCGCAAAAGAATACGGCGTGCGCGTGGTGGACGTTGTCCTCACCGAGAGCGAGCTGCGCACCGGTCTGGACCGCGAAGGCGTGCTCAAGGCCGTCATGGAAGAATATGCGCACAACCTCAAGGCTGTGGAGATCGGCGTTTCCGGCGGAAACAGCTTCCTGCTCGGCACCGTTCCCACCCAGCTCAAGGAAATGGGCCCCGGTACCATCTTTGCGGATGTGCTGCTTGACAAGGCGCTCATGTACACCGTGGCCGCCGAAGTTGGCAACCACTGCATCGGCGTGCGTCCGTGCGCCGGCACGGGCGACCCCTGCCCGTACACCGGCTTCCTGCGCGCGCTGATGGACGTCGGCACCGACGAGACCACTCTCGCCGAGGTCGCCTGTCTCATGCTCAAGGTCGGCAGCCTGTTCCGCGTGGCGAAGGTCACCACCGGCTGCAATCTGGAAGGCTACGGCGCGGGCAGCGCCGCCATCGCCGCCGCGACCGTTCATCTCAAGAACGGCACGCCCGAGCAGATGGAAAAGGCCATGGTCCTCGCCATGTCCCCGACGATCGGCGTTCCCTGCACGCCGCGCGTGCTCGTCCCGGCGCTCTGCACCGCTCATGTCGGCGGCGCGATCCTCGGCGGCATGTACGCCGGCCGCCTCTGCACGACCGTGGAGATGACCGTCAACGTCCCGTTCGACGTCATGTTCGCCATGGCGTCCCTTGTCCACAAGGAGAGCGCGCACCACATTGTGCCCACCGTCGTGGAGTACATGGAGCCCTTCTTCCAGCGCACCGCCGAGGTCGAATCTCTCGTCTCCGAAGAGGTCCACAAGGCCGACAAGCAGCGCATCGAAGAGACGCTCGAAAAGGCCAAGGAGATCGCCAAGAAGATGGCGGACGGCTCCGCCCCCATCATCAAGACGCTTGGCGACGCCGTTGTCGGCGGTTCCTCCCAGGCTGTCGGCAGCCCGACGAACTGCGGCCGCATCGCTCACGAGCTTCTCAACGAGGGCGAGAAGGTCACCGAGATCACCATCGAGCTGTATCCGGAGCTCTTTGCCCGCCGCACGATCAACGTGCCCGGCGTGCTCATGGGCGCAGTGTACGGCTGCTCCACCTCAGACTATAAGACCTACGAGGTCGCCGTGGAGCGCGTCAAGGCCGACGGCGTCAAGGTGAACATCGTCCGCGGCGAGGAGTACCAGATCCAGAAGGTCACTCTCGTCACCGACAAGGGCAACAGCGTCATGGTCGATACGCTCAACCGCGGCGGCGGTCGGCTCGTGCTGCGCAACGCCACGCCCTCTCTTGAGAAGGCGCAGGAAGCCGCGAAGAAGCTCGGCATCGTCGTTGTCGAGTAATTCTCCCCGATAAATTCATATCCGCAAAGCTGCCGGAACCGTAACGGTTCCGGCAGCTTTTCTATGCCCATCAATATCACGGAATGTGTGTATAATTGGGGCTTAAATTGTCGATCAGATAATTTTATGGTCGAAAAACCCCTGCATTATCAATAGACATACGATTCGTGAAATTCGACGGAAAAGTGGATGCTCACAAAACGTGTTTTTCTGTTAACATATGGACATGAGACACAAACCGTGTTTTAAATCT
>DHKA01000062.1 GCA_002404605.1 Clostridiales bacterium UBA4706
AGCGAGCACTGGACGCGCATCCGTACCAACAACGTGATCGAGCGGCTGAACCGGGAGATCCGCCGCCGAACCCGCGTGGTGGGGACATTCCCTGACGGCAACTCCGCCCTGATGCTGGTCTGCGCGAGGCTCCGCCATGTGGCAGGTACCCAGTGGGGCAGCAAGAAATACATGAACATGAAGCACTTGGAGGCAGTTCTGGACGATGCCTCTATTGCCGGTTGACTTCACTCAGCCGGAGCCTGCAAATAAATTTGCGCATAAATCTTGACGGGACACTAGATACTTGACCACTATTAATTTTTTTCAAAATCTGTCCTCAAAATTGGCTGACCCTGCCACGTCAAAACAACACCATAAGGTCATCAGCCGCCGCAGGCGGCGTCCGATTGACCGATGGTGCTGTTTTTCCTTTTCCAAATCGAACCCGCTTCGCTGGGCTTCGATTTGGTTGTACATAAGCAGGCACCCATCCAGGTGCTTGTGCTTTTTTACCGGTGGAATTTTCTTTCCGGGGCAGAAGATCAAACCGCCGCGCGGTGGCGCAGCTTTTCAAAGCGGTACTCCGTCCAGAGCTCCAGCCCGAGCGGAAGGAGACACAGAAAGGCGTAGCCCACCGCCGAGGCAGCGGCGAGACCGGTCAGCGGCTTCCAGAGGATGACTGGATCATAGAACATCCCCGTCGCGCCGAGGATCACGCCCATGCCTGTCAGAATGATGCCGGAAAAGAGCGCGATGACGAACGCGCGGTCGCGGTTATCGAAGCGGTAGATGGAAAACGCCGTCCGTCCACGGAGCGCGCTGCCCCGGCTCTTCATGGAATCGGCTTCGAGCGCGAGCGCCTGAATGAGCCAGGTGATCAGCATGGAGAAAATGCGGACACAGTGCACGAGCCGCTCCCAGACATTTCCCTGATCGCAGCCCCGGCCAATGCCCTTTTGGGCAAGATCGATGCGCCCGGCCTCGCGGTTCAGACGTGGGATGAGCCGCAAGAGTATCGTGAGAAAGAGCGAAAGCCGCGGGCTGATGCGCCCGAAAAGATATACGACTTTGTCCGACGACACGACGCGGAAGAGCGAGCTGCACCACATGCACACGCTCGCCGCGCGCACGCCGAGCACGAGCCCGTAGACAAGGCTCTCCGCGGTCATGTTGTTTCCGATGAAGTTCTGCCGCAGCACGGTCATGCCGAAGTGGTGATTTCCGGCATAGCAGAGCGCAAAAATCAAAACGAGCGGCACGAGACAGAGATCAAAAACGAGCGCGCGCCGCCCGCCCCGCCGGACGCTGTACGCAAACGCGGCGGCGTAGGCAATGGCAAGAAACACCGGGTGCGAGAATGCAATACTGCCGTAGAGCGCGGCGGCGAAGAAGATAAAATTCACCGCCGGGTGGCAGAACTCAAAGCCCATCGTCTTCCCCCATCCCGTATTGGAGCTTCACACGGTCGAGCTTTTCAAGCAGGGGCCTTCCGAAAATCAGCATCGTGAGCAGCGTGCAGAGGCCCTGGCTAAGATTGACGGCAAAGCCGGATACATAGAGCGGCCACGCCGTTTGCGCGTTGATGACCGGCAGCGTGAGGAACACGGTGCAGGTATCGAGCAGCGGCCCGACAAACAGCAGCACAGCGAGAAAGCCGAAAATACCCATCACAACGGGCTTTTTCGGCAGGCGGTTTTTGGCAAACAGGAACCCGGCGAGCATGCCGCCCGCGCCGTAAGCGAACATCTGCCACGGCGTATAGGCGCCCTGCCCATAGAAAAAGTTGCTCGCAAGCGCGCTGATCGCGCCTACCATAAAGCCCGTCTCCGGCCCGAAGGCGATGCCGGAGAGCATGATAACAGCGAATATCGCCTTAAAGTTCGGTAGCGGGATCACCACGCGCGCGGCCACGGCCAGCGCGGAGAGCACCGCGATCACCACAAGCTCGCGCGCCTGCGGTTTCCGGCTCTCAAACGCCAGCAGGAACGGTACGACCAGCTCTGCGATCACGAGCGTGCTCGTAATATAGTACCCCCGCCCGGGGAGAAAGCGTATGCCGAGATAGATCGTCAGCGGAATAACAAGGAAAAAATCCGCGAGCATCGCAATATGGGATTTTTTCACGCCTCATGCCTCCTTGTTTCGCCGGTAAAGGTCGATGACGTCCTCCGCTGTGACGGCCATGTCGAACACATGGCGGCTCATGCGGTGTGCCGCGGTCGTATAAAAGCTGTTGTTTCCAAAGAACCGGCGCGGTGTGTCGGTCGTGAGGATCTGCCCATCGAAGAACATGGACACGCGGTCGGCGTACCGGGCGCAGAACTCCACATCGTGCGACACCATGACGATCGTGATGCCCTGCCGTTTCAGATCGGCGAGGATCGAAGCGAACGTCTCTTTAAAGAAGCTGTCGATGCCCTTGGTCGGCTCGTCGAGCAGCAGGAGCTTCGGCTCGGTGAGCAGCACCTTGGCAAGCGCCGCGCGCTGCTGCTCGCCGCCGGAGAGATCATAGGGGTGGCTCTCGAGCAGCGGCGTGATCTGGCAGAGCTCCGCCGTGCGCGCGATCTTTTCCGCGTCGGCGGTCATCTCCGCGAGGTCTTCCCGCACGGTCTTTTTCACGAACAGGCTCTTGGGGTCCTGCGGCAGCATGGCGATGCAGCCGCGGAAAAGCTCCTTCGTGCCGTATTTCTCCATCGGCTTGCCGAAGAGCCGGATCTTCCCGCGGTACGGGCGGCAGATGCCGCAGATGGCTTTGAGCGTCGTGGATTTGCCCGCGCCGTTGCCGCCGAGAATGGCGAAAATTTCCCCGGCGGGGATCTCCGCAGACACGCCGCGCAGGATGTCTTGCCCGTCACGTTCATACCGGAACCACAACTCTTTTAAGCTCAGCGCCGGATTTTCGACTTCTGCCGGGGCGCTCGCCGGTTCAGCCTTGATCTTCGGCGCAGTGGGAAATTCATTGCTCAGCCAGTTTCGCCCCTGCCGGACGGTCAGCGGGCTCTCCCCGGTGCAGCCCGCGCCGTAAAATACGCGCACGGGCGTGGGCATCGCGGCGAACATGGGATTCTCCTGCTCAAAGAGCAGCTGCCCGACATTCGCGGGCGCATCGTCCGCGATGATCTTCCCGCCGTCCATCACGACGGCGCGGTCAGCGTAAGGGAAGATATCCTCGAGCCGGTGCTCGGTGATGATGACGGTCGTGCCGAGCTCGGTGTTGATCTTGCGCACGGTGTTGAGAAAATCGCTCGCGGCGATGGGGTCGAGCTGGCTCGTCGGCTCGTCGAGGATCAGAACCTCCGGCTGCATCGCCATGATGGAGGCGAGATTTAAAAGCTGCTTCTGCCCGCCGGAGAGCGTGGCCACGTCGCGGTGGAACCAGTCCTGAATGCCGAAGTAGCAGGCCATCTCCGCCACGCGCGTGCGCATGGTCGTCTGGTCGCAGCCAAGGCTTTCGAGACCAAACGCCAGCTCGTGCCAGACCTTGTCCGTGACGATCTGGTCGTCCGGGTTCTGCATCACGAAGCCGATCTTCGCGGCCTGGTCGCGCTCGGGCACCTGCGCGAGCGGCGTGCCGCAGAAGAGGATCTCGCCGCCGCGCTTGCCGTTCGGCGTAAGCACCGTCTTGAGATGGCGCAGCAGCGTGGTCTTGCCGCTGCCGGAGCGGCCGCAGAGGACGAGAAATTCCCCGGCGCGGATGCGCAGCGAAACGCCGTCGAGCGAGAGCTTGCCCTTCGCCGCGGCATGGGAAAAGGTCAGATTCCGGATATCGAAATGTTCCATTGAACGGTCTCCTTTAGATGTAGGACGGTGGGTATCAAAAGAAACGCGGCGTAGGCGGCAAAGCCGAGCACCGGCAGCCCCCGGAGGGGAGCAATATAGAGGCCCGGCGTATACGCCGCTTCAGCGTCGCCGAAAGCAAGAACGAGCACCGGCAGCGCGATCTCCAGCGCAAGCAGCAGCCAGTCCGCGCCGGTCATCGCGTAGCGCTGGAAGCTCGTCCGCTTCGCGCAGCCGTAGCCGCGGCTGCGCATCGAGTCCGCCGTGACGATGCCGCCCTCCAGCGCCCACGAAGTCAGCGCGCCGAGCACGGTCATCCCCTCGGCGAGCTTTTCCTTTGTGCCGTCCTGTTCGGAAACGCCCCGCCCGATGGACGCTCTGGCCCCGGCGATCTGCCGGGCCTTTCGCATCAGATTGGGGATCATGCGCAGCACCATCACGAGCAGCAGCGAGAGCGCCGGGGCGAGATTGCCGAAAAGACTTGTGAACTTGTCACTTGTCAGCACGGCGTTGTAGCACCCGAACCAGAGCAGCATATTGATGAACACCGCCGCGAGCGCCGCGCCATAAAAGAGCGCTTCGAGCGTGTACGGGCGGTCAAAGTATGTAAACAGCACCGTCGCCCCGTAGGTGTTAAACAATGGGTTAACCGCGGCAAACGCAAGGAAGAGGGGGATAAGTCCCCCGATGAACCGCCAGCCCCGCCGCCCATGCAGGAGAAGGTAGTAGACCGCGCCGCTCACGATCCCCGCGAGCAGATACGCCGGGTGCTGGTTAAGCATCCCGCCGAGAATGGCGCCGAGGAAGAACATAAAGTTCACAGCCGGGTGGCGCTTGGAAAAGGCGTCTGCTCTCATTTCGCCATGCCCGCCGCGCCGACGTCCGCGCCGAGCCCGGCGCAGGTGTAGACCCAGACAATCTCCTCACCGCCTTCGAGCGTGTAGCCCGAGCAGCCATAGTTGGGGAACGTGCCGTTCACCTCGTACATCCAGCCGGACTCCGGCCCGGCGTCAAATTCGTACAGATGGCCGATGCCTTCAATATAATAGCTGTCGTAGAGCGGCGTCCAGCTGTATTCGATTTGCAGCTCCGTTGCAGCACAGACGCGCTGCAATATATTGAACACCGTATCGCCCTCGGCGAAGGATACCGTCGTCTCCGGCAGCATCATACCGTCCCGCGGGACATAGGGGAGCTTTTCTTCGCGCAGCGAATCAAGGCTTTGGAGCACGGTGTCGCACCGGATCGTGATGGTGCAGGTGAGTTCCTGCCCCGGCTCGGTCAGCGCGTTGTTATCCAACGGCTGAATATGGTACTCCGCGCCGAGCGCAGAAGCTCCGGCGTCCCTATGGCTGAACGCCCAGAGCCCGCCGCCGACGGCGAGCGCCGCAATGATGAGCACCATAATGATATTGGCCGCCGTTTTTTTTCTGCGCATGGGGGTTCCAACCTTTTCTGTAAAATGTTACATTTCAGTATCTTACCATAGATAAACCGATTTTTCTATCAATTCTGTCAATTTCTTTGGCACTTTCCCGGTCATGTATAAGAGCCTGCGCCAAAGCGCCGCTGCCGATCGTTCAACGGAAACGGTCCGTTATCACAGCGTCTCTTTACATGGAAATGTGAAATGCGCAGAGTGTGTAAATTTCTTGTAAATTTGTTCTTGCACTTTTCACGGTGTTGTACTATAATCACGACACGAAGCCGGAAAACAACACCCGGTTTTGTTACTTTTATCCGAAACGGGTGTGAAGTATGACATCTTTCAGTTCCGTTATGGACTATCTGCACGAAGTAAATCTTGTCTCCATGCTGGTGCGCTTTGCCATTGCGCTCCTCGGCGGCGGCATCATTGGCATGTCCCGCGGCAAGCGCCAGCACGCCGCCGGACTGCGCACCCATCTTCTTGTGTGCATCGGCGCGGCGTCCGTTATGCTCACGGCGCTGTACCAGTCGCAGAATCTCGGCGTGCCGGGCGATGCGTTCCGTATGCCGGCGCAGGTCGTGAGCGGCGTCGGCTTCCTCGGAGCGGGCAGCATCCTCGTCACCGGCAAACGTCACGTCACCGGCCTTACGACCGCCGCAGGTCTCTGGGCTTCGGCATGTATGGGCCTTGCCGCGGGCGCGGGCTTCTACGAAGGCGCGCTCATGATGTGCGTGCTCATCTACATTGTGCTCGTCTCTCTCAACAAGCTGGATTCGACCCATGTGAAGGCGTCTCGCGTGATGAACGTATATGTAGAGCTCAAGAGCGGCGTGCCGCTCAGTGCGCTGCTGCGTGCGATCAAAAGCCTGGGCATCCAGGTCAACGACATACAGGACATCGGTTCGCGCACCGCTGAAACGCACGGGTACATCCTGGAGCTGGAGATCATGCGGCCGGAGCTGGGGCATGTGGAGGCGGCTGAGCTTGTAGCCAAGGTTGAGCAGGTCGAGTTCTGCGAAGAAATGAAGGCGTAAAACGGTCATACAAACCCCGGCGAGGCAAAGAGCCCGGCGGCTTTCCGAAAAGGAGAGCTGCCGGGCTTTTATAATACCTTTTATAATACCCAGAAGAGCGCCGCGCCGAGGAACGTGCCGACGGCGTAGCCGAGCGCGCCGCAGATGAGACCCGGCGCGGTGAGCGCGTCGCAGCGCAGCTGCTTCGTGACCGCCGGGATGAACGCCGGGCCGTACAGTCCCGCCGTCATCGTGACAATGGCGCAGTCCGCACCGATGCGGAAAATGCGGCATAGCAGCAGATGCAGCAGCGTGGAGCATACAGTGATGGAAGCAAGCAGCGCGACCGTGTGCAGCAGATTTCCGCCGAGCGTCCCGAGATCGAGCGAGCTGGCGAGCGCGAACGAGAATACAAGAATAAGATAATGTCCTGCGGCGGAATTTTCCTTCACATTGCGGACCTTCGGCACGAACGAGAGCGCAAGCCCGAGCACCGTTCCTGCGATCATCACCGCCGGGACGAGCGGGTCGGTGAGCGCGCCGCCCTTGACCTTCCATATCACAAAGCCGATGACCGCGCCGACGAGCACGCACGCGAGCGAGAGGGCGAGATTGCGCACGATGCCGCGGTGAAAGCCGCTCCATTCGAGCGCGTCCACGTTCTCCGCACCGCCGCTTTCGCGCATGTAAGCTCCCTGCTTTGCGTGCCGGTCAAGAACTCTGGCGCAGATAGGCTTCGCAAGCGTGAGGATGAATATGTAAAAGACTGTGCCGACGATCATATCGGAGAGATTGCCGATGGCGATCGTGTCGCCCGGCACGCCGAGAATGACGCCGATGGCGTTGAAGTTCGGCGAGCCGCCGGTATATATGCCCGCAGCCATCGCCGCGAGCTGCCGTCCCCACGGGAAGCCGGCCCCGAGCGTCCGGCCCAGTACCACAACGACAGCGCTTACGGCGAGCAGCAGCAGCGCGAACGAGATGAGCACCGGCTTTGCGAGCCGCCGGATGTCGGCGAGATTCGTGCCGAACATCAAAAGCGGGATGGCAAGCCCGATGCATACATAGCTGCCGATCTGCCCGACGTCGGCGTTCAGCCAGATATCCAGTCCGGCCTTCCGGCAGAGAAACGCCGCCGCTGCGACGACGATGCCCCAGAAATATGCCATGGCGATCGTGCCGAACGTGCGCACGAGTCCCTTTTCCCGCTGCCGCAGGATGAGAAGCGGTACACCGAACACCGCGATAAGCTGCAAAACCGTAACGATCATGGATCAATCCTCCCTGTTGTGCTTAGCATAGCGGAATTTCCGAAAAAAGAAAAGAGATAAAAAGGAATTTTAACACACCCTTTTCAAAGTCGAATTAAAGTGATAAACTGCGGAGGAAGAAAAAGGAGGGACGTACATATGGGCATTTTATCTCAGCTCAACAGTCCAGTCATGTATCTCATCTGTGGCGGCATCATCCTCTTTGTAGCCGCGGTGTGCGTGTTCTTCATGGTGCGCGCCTACCGCGCCGGCGCCGCCATCGGTATGGACAAAACGAAAATGAAGCGCACCATCACCGCAAGCGCCACGTTTGCCGCGCTCCCGAGCGTCGGTATCCTGCTCGGTGTCATCGCGCTCTCGGGCAGTCTCGGCACGCCGTGGTCGTGGCTGCGCCTTTCGGTCATCGGCGCGCTGCATTATGAAACGCAGGTCGCGGAGGCCGCGGCGGAGGCGGTCGGTCTGCCAGGTCTTTCGGCCTCGGCAATGACACCGCAGGCATTCACCACGATCGCCCTTTTGATGGGCGTCTGCATCATGTGGGGCATGGTGTTTTCCATTTTCTTTAATAAGAAATACCTCTCGCGTCTCAAAACCCCGAAAAAGGACGGCACGGCGGGCGGCGGCTTCGGCGATACGGCCATGACCGCCATGTTCATCGGCCTTGTGAGCGCGTACATCGGCAGCTATATCGGCGCTCTCGTCTCCGGCGCGGGACGGTTCACGTTTGCAGGAAGCTGGATGCCGCTCGCGGTCGTTGCGGTATCGGCGGCGGTGATGGCGGTGTTCGTATGGCTCGCCGAAAAGAAGAACGCCGCGTGGGTCGATAACTTTTCCATTGCGGGCAGCATGCTCGCGGGGATGGCGGCAGCGGTGCTGCTGCGCGGCGTGTAAGGAGGGAACGCAATGAACGAACAGGAAAAGACCGCCCGGTTTGAAGAGTACAACCGCCGGACACATACCTACGGCCGCATCGCCTGCGGCGTGACGCTCGTACTGCTGCTCGGCGCGCCGTTTCTGATGGGATACGTTCTCGGCGCGATGCCCGATATGCGCGCGTTCGGCAAGGGATTTCTTGCCATCGGCATCGTGTGGCTCGTGAGCTGCGTGGCGGAATATCTCGTCTATACGCCGATGCTCGGCGCGGGCGGCGGGTATCTCGCGTTTATCACGGGTAATCTCATCAATATGAAGATCCCGTGCGCGGTCAACGCGCGCGATATCGTGGGGGCCAAGACCGGCACGCCGGAAAACGAGATCATCTCCACGCTTTCGATCGCCACGGCGTCGCTCGTGACGATCGTCATTCTCGCGCTCGGTGTGCTGCTGCTCATCCCACTGCAGCCTGTGCTGCAAAGCCCGGCGCTCCAGCCGGCGTTTGACAACGTCGTCCCCGCGCTTTTCGGCGCCATGGCGTATAAGTATTACCGGAAAAACATGAAGGTCGCGCTCTGGCCGCTCGTCCTTATGAGCGTGCTCTTCATCCTCGTGCCGGGGCTGCTCGGTTCGACGAGCTTTATGATCCTGCCCTCCGGCGCGATCGCCATCGGTGTGGCGTACTTCCGGTATCGCCGTGCACGGAAGGAGACGGCGGCATGAGGATCGTGGGCTACGTTCTGCTCGCCGCGCTCGGCGTGCTCATGCTGCTTTTGCTCGCGGCGGTGATCCGCACGCTGTGCATGAAGAAAAAGACTTCGGACTATACGCCGCGCCCGGATCCTGCGCGCGAGCGGGAATACGCGGAGAAGCTCTCTCGCATGGTGGCGTACGAGACCGTGTCGCACCCGGACGATCCGGAGCCCGAAAAATTCCGCGGTTTTCATAAGCTGCTCGCGGAGCTATACCCAACGGTACACGAAAAACTGGAAAAAACGGAGATCGACGGAAATCTCCTGTTCTTCTGGGAGGGCAAAAACCACGACAGGCCGCTCGTGCTCATGTCGCATCAGGACGTTGTCCCGGCGGAGGGAACGTGGGAGCATGCGCCGTTCTCCGGCGACATTGCCGACGGCAAAGTCTGGGGCCGCGGCGCTTCGGACACAAAGTGCAGCGTCATGGGCTTTTTCCAGGCGTGCGAGGAGTTGCTGCGGGAAGGGTACGTCCCCGAGCAGGACGTGTATCTCTCGTCCTCCTGCACAGAGGAATTCGCCGGACCCGGCTGCGGCAAGCTCGTGGACGAGCTGCGGCGGCGTGGTGTGAAGCCGTTCCTCGTCTGCGACGAGGGTGGCGGCATCATCTCCGAACCCATCGGCGGCATTCACGGCAATTTTGCGATGCTCGGCGTGTTTGAAAAGGGAAAGGCGGATGTGCGCTTCACGGCGCGCTCCAACGGCGGCCATGCGAGCGCGCCGCCGAAAAACTCGCCTGTGGCGCGGCTCGCGGCGTTTGTGGACAGCATGGAAAAGCACCCGCCGTTCCGGAAAAAATTTGAGCCGGAGGTGAGCGCAATGTTCGCCCGGCTCGCGGCATACGCACCCTTCGGACTGCGGCTTCTCTTCGGCAATCTCTGGCTTTTCGCACCGCTTATGAAGCTCGCCATGCCCGCGCTCTCGCCGCAGGCGGGCGCTATGCTGCGCACGACGGCGGCTTTCACGATGCTTTCCGGCTCGGACGCCTGCAACGTGCTGCCGCAGGAAGCGAGCGTGTGGGCCAATCTCCGGTTTATCCCGCATCAGGGCATGGACGAGAGCCTTGCGCTCATCAAAAAGCGCGCCGAAAAGTACGGTCTCGAGACAGAAGTCCTCTCCGCGAGCGACTATTCCGCCCCGGCGGACATCCACGGCGAGGCATGGCGGCGCGTGACCGATACGATCGCCGAGGTGTTCCCCGGTCTCGCCTGGAGCCCCTACGTTATGACCGGCGCGACGGACGCGAAGAACTATCAGGCGATTTGCGATAGCTGCATCCGCTTTGCCCCCGTGATCTACGGACCTGAACAGATGCGCGGCATGCACGGCGTCAACGAGAATATCGAAACGGCGTGTTTGCCGGGCGCGGTGGATTTCTACAAGGCGCTCATTGGCAATAATCGCTGAAATCGCAATTTGGAAACGATTTTTTGGGTCAAATCTATTGCAAAATCGAATCAATCGGGCTATATTACAACCAAAGAAAAACCATTCGGAAAGGGTGAAGTTATTTATGGCAGGAGCACACAGAATCGGCATCCTGACGAGCGGCGGCGACGCCCCCGGCATGAACCCCGCGATCCGCGCCATCGTGCGCACGGCCGGCGCCGAGGGGATCACCTGCATCGGCATCCGCCGCGGCTATGCCGGACTCATCAACGGCGACGTTTTTGAGCTGACCGGCAACGACGTGGACGGCATTGCCCGCCGCGGCGGCACCATTCTCTATACCGCCCGCAGCGAGGAATTCCGCACGGAAGCCGGTATCGACAAGGCGGCGAAGGTCTGCAAATATCTCGGTATCGACGGGCTTATCACCATCGGCGGCGACGGTACCTACCGCGGCGCGCTGGAGCTGGCCCGCCGTGGCGTCCGCATTGTGGGCATTCCCGCAACGATCGATAACGACATGGGCTGCACCGAGTACACCATCGGCTTTGATACCGCCTGCAACACCGCGATCGAAGCCATCGATAAGCTGCGCGACACCGGGCAGAGCCACGAGCGCGTGTCGGTCGTGGAGGTCATGGGCCGCAATGCCGGCCATCTCGCGCTCTACACCGCCATGGCCGCCGGCGCTTCCGCCGTGCTGCTTCCGGAAAAGGAAGTCGATCTCGAGCATGACGTGATCGATGTGATCCGCCGTGGCTGCATCCATGGCCGCCGCCACCACATCGTCGTTGTTGCCGAGGGCGTAGGCCATGTCCACGAGTACGCGCAGACGATCGAGGAAGAGACCGGGCTTGAGACCCGCGTGACGGTCCTCGGCTACATCCAGCGCGGCGGCGCGCCGAGCGGACGTGACCGTGTGTCTGCCGCGATGATGGGCGTGCGCGCGATCGACGTGCTCAAGTCGGATGCGACGAGCCGTGTCATCGTCGAGCGGAACGGCCGTTTCGAGGATATGGACATCGAGGAAGCGCTCCAGATGAAGCGCGAGCTCGACGAGGAGATGTTCGTTGCCTGCAACCGCATCGACACCTCTTACCAGTACCACCACAAGAAAAACACCTGAGTCGGAGGGCGTCCTCCGGACGATGCACAAATGAAAAAATGCGGTGTCTCGCAAAGAGACACCGCACTTTTTACCGGAGGATTTATGAAGAAATTTATCGGAAACAAAGAATTTTACAAGCTGGTCGCAGCGCTCGCACTGCCGCTGCTGCTCCAGAACGCCGTATCGACGTTTGTAAATCTGCTCGACAACCTCATGGTCGGGCGTATCGGCACGGAATCGATGTCGGGCGTGTCCATCGTCAACCAGCTTCTTTTTGTATATAACCTCTGTCTCTTTGGCGGCACGGGCGGCGCGGGCATTTTCGGCGCGCAGTTTTTCGGCCGCGGCGACTATGACGGCGTCCGGCATACGCTGCGCTTCAATATCCTGCTTTGCGCCGGGTTTACGGTGTTTGCCACGGCGCTGCTCGCGCTCGTTCCGGATACGCTCATCGGCGCGTTCCTGCACGAGGCGGGCACCGGCGGCGATCTTGCGCTCACGCTCTCGGAAGGAAAGAACTATCTTCGCATCATGCTCTTCGGTCTGCCGGCGTTCTGCCTTACGACGGCGTATGTGAGCATCCTGCGCGTCACCGGCGACAACCGCCTGCCGATGAAGGCTAGCATCGCGGCGATCTTCGTCAATCTTGTTTTCAACTATCTGCTCATCTACGGAAAATTCGGCTTCCCGATGCTCGGCGTCCGCGGCGCGGCCGTTGCAACGGTGCTCTCGCGCTACGTGGAGTTCGGCCTGATCCTGCTCGGCACCCACGGAAAGAAAGAGCCGCCGAAGTTTATTCATGGCCTGTACCGCGGCTTTGCCATCCCGCGGCACCTTGCCGGGCAGATCGTCCGCAAGGGTATGCCCCTGCTCGTGAACGAGATGTTCTGGTCGCTCGGCATGACGATGCTCACGCAGTGCTATTCCTACCGTGGGCTGGACGCCATTGCCGCGCTGAACATCAACTCCACGGTGCTCAATCTCTTCAATACCGTCATCTTTACGATGGGCAATACCGTCGGCACCGTCATCGGCAACCTGCTCGGCGCGGAGGAGTATGACCGCGCGCGGAATTACTGCCCGAAGCTCGCCGCGCTCAGCTGCACGGCCAGCGCGGCGGTCGGGGTTGTGATGTTCCTCATCGCGCCGTATGCTCCGCGGCTTTACAACACCTCCCACGAGATCATAGCGCTCGCCGCGTCGCTCATGCGCATCTGCGCGATCATGCTCCCCGTTCACGCCGTGGTAAACGCCGCGTACTGGACCATCCGCGCCGGAGGTCGGACGTATATCACCATGCTCTCCGACAGCGTGTTCACCTGGGTCGTGTCGGTGCCGATCGCGTGGGTGCTCATCCATAAAACGGGCCTGCCGCTCGTGGAGGCGTACCTCTTTGTGAACCTTGCCGACCTTATCAAAATGGTCATCGGCATCGTGCTTCTCCGCCGCGGCATCTGGGTGCGCAATATCGTCACCGGTGAGGAGATCGCGGCCGGGAACGCCGCGAACTGATTTGCGGTTGTATTCTTCACCGTTTCGGTGTAAAATCGTTTCAATGAGGTGAGAACAATGCATCGAATCGGTGTTTTTGACAGCGGCATCGGCGGTCTTACGGTGCTGCGCCAGCTCCGGCGGGCTTTCCCGCAACTGGATATGGTATATCTCGGCGACACCGCCCGCGTACCCTACGGCGGGCGCTCGGTCGAAACGATCACGCACTATGCCGAGGACGACGTGCGCTTCCTGCTCCGAAAGGACGTGGAGGCGATCGTCATCGCCTGCGGCACAGTGAGCTCCAACTCGCTCGACGCGCTGCGCGAAAAATTTGATCTTCCGATCTACGGCGTGATCGAAAGCGCGGCACGGCTTGCCGCGGACGTGACGAAAACGCGCTCCGTCGGCGTGATCGGCACGCAGGCGACGGTCAAGAGCGGGGCATACGAAGCGCACATCCGCGCCGTAGACCCCGGCGTACACGTTGTCTCCCGCGCCTGCCCGCTTTTTGTACCGCTCGTGGAAAACGGCATCGCGCCGGACGATATCGTTGCGGAGACGGTCTGTTCGCGGTATATGGAGGCCTTTGACGGCGAGAATATCGACGCGCTCATCATGGGCTGCACGCATTACCCCGTGTACCGCCCGGCGCTCGAAAAGCGGCTGCCCGGCGTGCGGATGATCGACGTCGGCGAGGCGCTCGCCGAAGCGCTGCGGCCCCTTTTCGCCGAAAGCCGCGGCGCCGGCGCGGTCGAATACTACGTTACGGAGCGCAGCGCCGCCTTCGACGAGATCGTCCGCGTCATGGACCCTTCGCTCGACCCCGCCGCCATCCGCGTGGAGAACGCTTTTATACAGTAAAACAGGGAAGGATGGGCCGTTTTCGTTAACGAAAACGGCTCATTTTGTGTAGAAACCGGCCGGGAAATATGCTTGACGAACACGCCGATGCGTAATATAATTTTACTATCGATATAGTGGGAAACTCAACAAAAGAGATATAAAATGTGGAGGAGTCAGCATGGATAAGCAGACCAAGTCCGGAATGCCTGTGGATGAAAGCAAGTATTCCTTTACCATCCCCCGCACGGACGAGCCGAGAGAGAAAATTCTCAAGCTCGGCGCGATGATCACCGACCGCATCGGCAAGGTCACGGGCAACGACCCCGAGTATTGGGGACTCGCGGGCGTTGTTACGGACGAAATGGCGGATGTCGCGCTCAAAATGAAGGTGCGCAAGCCGAAAACAACGGCGCAGATCGCCGCAATCACCGGCAAGAGCGAGGAAGAGCTCGAAAAGCTGCTCACCGAAATGGCGTACATCGGTCTTGTCGAGTACAACTGGGAGAATCTGGACGGGAAAAACCCAAACCACGAGAAGCGCTGGACGCTGCCGCAGTTCGTTCCGGGCAGCGCGGAGTTCGTCAACATGCGCCAGTCGCAGATCGACGAGCATCCCGAGGTCGCGGCGTTCTTTGAGCGCATGACGTTCCTTCCGCTGGAGAAGGTCACGCCGATGGTGCCTCCCGGAGGCGCCGGCATCGGTATGCATGTCATCCCCGTGGAAAAGGCGATCGAGACCGAGAACAAGTCCGTTTCCATCGAGCACATCTCCCACTGGCTGAAAAAGTACGACGGCGTTTACGCCGCTTCGCCCTGCTCCTGCCGTATGTCCCGCGCTAAGCTGGGCGAAGGCTGCGGCGACGATCCGCAGGACTGGTGCATCGCCGTGGGAGACATGGCGCGCTACGTTGTCGAGACCGACCGCGGCCATTACATCGCCTATGACGAGGTGCTTGAGATCCTGCACAAGGCCGAGGAAAACGGCTTTGTTCACGAGATCACAAACATCGACGGCGAAGAGAAGATCATCGCCATCTGCAACTGCAACGTGAACGTCTGCAACGCGCTGCGCACGAGCCAGCTTTTCAACACGCCGAACCTCTCCCGCAGCGCCTACGTTGCGAAGGTCGAGAGCGAAAACTGCGTCGCGTGCGGCCGCTGCGTCGAGACGTGCCCCGCGGGCGCGGTAAAGCTCGGTCAGAAGCTCTGCACGAGGGACGGTCCCATCGAGTACCCGCGCCACGAGCTGCCGGATGAGACTGCCTGGGGCCCGGATAAGTGGGACGTCAACTACCGCGACAACAACCGCATCAACTGCTACGATACCGGCACGTCCCCGTGCAAGACGGCATGCCCGGCGCACATCGCCGTGCAGGGCTACCTGAAGCTCGCTGCGCAGGGCAAGTACCGCGAGGCGCTCCAGCTCATCAAGCGTGAAAACCCGTTCCCTGCCGTCTGCGGCCGTATCTGCAACCGCCGCTGCGAGGACGCCTGCACCCGCGGCACCGTCGATCAGGCCGTCGCCATCGACGAGGTCAAGCGCTTCATTGCCCAGCAGGATCTCGAAGCCGCCACGCGCTTCATCCCCGAAAAGGTCATCCCGAAGGTCGAGGGCGGATTCGATGAGAAGATTGCCATCATCGGCGCGGGCCCGGCGGGTATGTCCTGCGCGTACTTCCTCGCCGAGAAGGGCTACCGCCCGACCGTGTTCGACAAGGCGTCCCGTCCCGGCGGCATGCTGATGAACGCCATCCCGAACTTCCGTCTCGAAAAGGACGTTGTGGAGGCCGAGATCGACATTCTGCGTGAAATGGGCGTGGAATTCCGCTGCGGCGTGGACGTCGGCAAGGACGTTACCATCCCCGAGCTGCGCGCGCAGGGGTACAAGGGCTTCTATGTTGCCGTCGGTCTGCAGGACGGCGGACGTCTCCGCGTCCCCGGCGACGACGCCGAGGGCGTCATGTCCGGCGTGGACTTCACTAAGAAGGTCAATCTCGAGCCAGAAACGAAGCTCGCCGGCAAGGTCGTCGTCATCGGCGGCGGCAACATCGGCTCCGACGTCGCCCGCACCGCCGTGCGCTGCGGCGCGGAGAGCGTCACGCTCTACTGCCTTGAGGGGTACGACGAAATGCCCATGGGCGAAGAGGACCGCACCGAGTGCGAGCGCGACGGCATCTCCATCCATGCCGGCTGGGGCCAGACCGCGATCGACACCGAGAACGGCCATGTCAAAGCCATCCATTTCCGTAAGTGCCTGTCCGTCCGGAACGCCGAGGACCGCTTTGCCCCCACGTTCGACGATGACCAGACCGAGACCGCCGAGGCGGACACGATCCTTTACTGCATCGGCCAGCACGCCGCCTGGGGCGAGCTGCTCGCCGGAACGAAGGTGGAATTCAACCCCAACGGCACCGTCAAGGCCGATCCGCTGACCTACCAGACCGCCGAACCCGACATTTTTGTCGGCGGCGACGCCTACACGGGCCAGAAGTTCGCCATCGACGCCATTGCCGCCGGCAAGGAGGGCGCCGTGTCCCTGCACCGCTTCGTGCAGCCGAACACGAGTCTCACCATCGGCCGCAACCGCCGGCAGTTCATCGAGCTCGACAAGAAAAACGTTCTTATCGATATCAACAGCTTTGACAATACGCCGCGCCAGCGCCCCGGCTACAACGAGGAGCTGCGCCGCACGATGCAGGACGGCCGCATGTGCTTCACCGAGGAGCAGGTCCGGGCCGAGACTGCCCGCTGCCTCGGCTGCGGCGCGAGCATCGTCGATCCGAACAAGTGCATCGGCTGCGGCATCTGCACGACGCGCTGCGGCTTTGACGCCATCCGTCTCCACCGCGACCGCCCCGAGTGCAGCACCATGGTGCGCAGCGAGGACAAGATGAAGGCCATCCTGCCGTACATGCTCAAGCGCGCCGTGAAGATCAAGCTCAAGGGTAAAAAGGGCTGAGCATGCACGAGCTCGGGATCGTATTCCACATGATAAAAACCGTTGAGCGCATCGCGGAGGAAAACGCTCTTACGAGTGTTTCCTCCGTCACGCTCGAGCTCGGCGAGGTGTCCGGCGTCGTGCCGCACGAGCTCACGTCCTGCTGGAACTGGGCCGTCGCGCAGACGGAGGTCTTGAAGGGCGCGGAGCTCAGGATCGAGACCATCCCCGCCGTGACGCTCTGTGAGAGCTGCAATCGTACGTATCCGACCGTCCCGCAGGGGCGCATCTGCCCGCTGTGCGGCAGCGAGGAGACCGTGCTCGTACGCGGCAATGAGATCAATCTCAAAGAAATCGAGGCCTGCTGAAATGGACAGTGTACGCATTATAGAGATCAAGGAGAGCGTTTTCGCCGACAACGACCGCGAGGCCGACCGTGTCCGCGCAAAGCTCAAGGAGGAGAAGACGTTTCTTCTCAATCTCATGTCCTCGCCCGGCTCAGGCAAGACGACGACGCTGCTGCGCACGATCGAACGCTTGAAGGACGAGCTTCGCATCGGCGTCATGGAAGCGGACATCGATTCCTCCGTAGACGCCGAGACCGTCGCGCGCGCGGGGGTGAAGAGTATCCAGCTCCATACCGGCGGCATGTGCCATCTGGATGCCGGGATGACCGAACAGGGCCTCGCCGAGCTCGACACGGCGGACGTGGATCTCGCGGTGCTCGAAAACGTCGGCAATCTCGTCTGTCCGGCGGAGTTCGATACGGGCGCGGTGAAAAACGCGATGATCCTCTCCGTGCCGGAGGGCCACGATAAGCCGCTCAAATACCCGCTCATCTTCACCGTGTGCGACGCGCTCATCATCAACAAGATCGACGTGCTGCCGTACTTTGATTTCGATATGGACAAGGTGCGCGAGTACGCGCTGCGGCGCAACCCCCGTCTGGAGATCTTTCCGATCTCCGCCAAGACCGGAGAGGGCGTCGAGGCATGGACGAACTGGCTTAAAAAGCAGGTCCGGGACTGGACGGAGGAATAAGAAAAACGGAGCAGTCATTTTACTGATTGCTCCGTTTTTATAAGCAAAATGTTATTTGACTTCCGCGGTCGTCTGCGCCATGACGGTCAGTGCCTCAAGTACATCGGCCTTCTGGCTCTCTTCGTAGTAGGTGCCGGTGTAGATATAGAGATAAGCGCCGGTCACGGCGTACAGCGTGATCTGGTCCGTGGGCGGGATGGAGAGGAGAAAGTCACGTCCGCCAACAGAGTCAATATACTCCTGCGTGAGAGAGCCATGCTTCAGAAAGAAATCAATGGCTTCATCGGTAAACTGGCTAACGCTTTCCGTCAGGATTACTGTCTTCCCGTTGAGGGAACGCATCTCCGAACTATTGAACTTTACATTGGGTAAGGATTCGGCATAGGATTCCATCAGCTTGTTTAGGTATTTTTCGGTGAGCTTACCGCTGTAAGTGCCGGAGCGATGTACGCTGATGTTGACTCTCTGCTGTTCGGCACCGATCGTGTCGGCATAGTCTATAGTAAGCGGCGAAGAACCATCTTTACCCGACCACCCCTCAGCGGGGAACTGCACGGAAACCGTGTCGTTAGAAGTGGTTTCCAGTTCGATGGAGGCAGGATCGACCGTGTCAATCGGCGGATAAGGCGAGTTTTGCTCGGCGCATCCGGCGAGGATCAGGCAGAGCACAAGACAAACGGCGGCAAGCGCCGCAAAAGTTTTTCTTTTCATAGCTATCACTCCTTTGCTGAGTGAAACGATTTTACCATACTGCCGGGGAAAAGACAACCTTTATCCGACCGTCTCGCCGAGTTTCCCGGCGAACTTCGTGAGCGGCTTCACCTTCCAGCGCAGCACCATGCCGAGTGCCGCGCCGACGAGAGCCTGCAAGATCTGGTAGGGGAGCTTTGCGATGGCCGCGGCGGGCGTTGCGTAGATGAACGCGCGGCCGAGCGAGTAGCCCGCGACCATGATGACCGCGCCGAGCAGCACGCCGATGAGAGACGCGATCACCGGCTTATCCTTCATCATACGGTGGGCGCAGAGCGAAATGACGACCGCCTGCAATCCGTGCGTGACGAGAGAGACAAACATCGGCGTCGGATAGAAAAAGAAATCGCCGAGGAACGCGCCGACGCCGCCGACGCAGAACGCCCCCAGCGGGTCGAGGATCAGCGCGGCAAAGCAGATGATCACGTCGTTCAGATAGAGGTGTCCGCCCGGAACGGGGACGCTGAACACGCTCATGCTCATAATGATGTTCATTGCCATCAGCAGCGCCGTCGTGCAGAGCCAGCGCGTGCCGTATTTTTTCTTCGTCGCCATGGCTAATATCTCCCCTTGCTTTTTCTTTATCTATAGCTTACAATATTCTGGATATATTGAAATAGCCAGAAAAGGGGAAAATAATCATACCAGATGAAGCAGGACAACGAACACCGCCCGGCGTATCTGCGTCTGTATGAACGTCTGCGCGGGGAGATCGTACGCGGCGACTATCCCTTCGGCGCGCGAATGCCGTCCAAGCGGCAACTGGCCGAGGAAGAGGGACTGAGCGTCGTAACGGTCGAGCACGCTTATGCGCTTTTGACGGACGAGGGGTATCTCGAAGCGAGGCGGCGCAGCGGGCACTACGTGCAGTTTCACGATACGGACGGCTTTGTGCCGAGCGCGCCGGTAAAACCGGCAGCGGTCCCGGCGGGGGAGAGAGCGGATTTTCCGTTTTCGGTGCTCTCACGCGTGATGCGCCGCGTCATCAGCGAGTACGGCGAGCAGCTTCTGGAAAAAAGCCCGAACTTCGGCAGCGCCGCGCTGCGGCAGGCGATCTCGCGCTATCTCGCGCGCAGCCGCGGCATCCGCGTGAAGCCGGAGCAGATCTTCGTCGGCTCCGGCGCGGAATATCTCTACGGGCTGATCGTGCAGCTTCTCGGCGCGGCGCGCATTTACGCGGCGGAGGACCCGTCGTATGAAAAGATCGCGCTCGTCTACCGCGCGCACGGCGCTTCGCTCGAGCTTCTGCCGCTCGGCACGGACGGCATCCGCAGCGACGCGCTCGCCGCCACGCGCGCCACGGTGCTGCACATTACGCCGTACCGCAGCTTTCCGAGCAACGTTACGGCGTCAGCGGCCAAGCGGCGCGAGTATATTCGCTGGGCTTCCGAGCCGGGGCGGTACATCGTCGAGGACGATTTCTCTTCGGAATTTACGGTCGCGTCCAAGCCGGAGGAGACGGTGTTTTCGCTCGCCGAGAACGGGAACGTGATCTATCTGAACACGTTTTCCCAGACGGTCGCGCCGTCGCTGCGCATGGGCTATATGGCGCTCTCGGAAGAGCTCGCGGCGCGGTATGCCGAGCGGATCGGGTTTTATTCCTGCACCGTGCCGCTCTTTGAGCAGCTCGTGCTCGCGGAGCTGTTGGAGAGCGGCGACTATGAGCGCCACATCCGCCGCACCCGCCGCGCTCTTCGCAAAAGGGCGGAAAAATAAAAGGCTCCCTCGGATGAGGGAGCCGAAGCAACGGAAAAAGTTTGGGCAGCGTGGGAAAAGACAAACGGCTTATAAACCCATCTGTCTTTTAGTATATGCGGTGCTCCTGCTTGAGGGTTTTAGCCCTTCATATCCATGAGCTTCTGCTTGAGCTCGCCCTCGATGCGGCCGAGCTCTTCCTCGGCCTGGGCGCGGCGGGCGCGGCCGTCGTCCTGGATCTGGCGGACCTCTTCGAGCGTGGAGATGAGGTGCTCATTCGTTTTCTTGAGTGTCTCAAGATCGACGATGCCGCGCTCGGACTCCTTTGCGACTTCGACCGAGCCGGTGTGCAGTGCCTCGGCGTTGCTCAGCAGGAGACGGTTCGTCACGTCGGAAACGGCGTGGGAGGCATCCATCGCCTGCTTGGAGTGATACATGCTCAGCCCCAGCACCATCTGGCTCTTCCAGAGGGGGATGGTGTTCACGATGGCAGTCTGGATCTTCTCGGTCATGAGAAGGTCGTTGTTCTGGATCATGCGGATCTGCGGGGACATCTGCAGGGAGATCGTGCGGGTCAACTCCAGATCGTGCAGCTTCTTCTCAAAGCGGCCGATGAGGTTCGTGAAATCGTTCACGGCCTGCGCATCCTCGGGCAGACCGGACTTTTCCGCCTTCGCGCGGAGCTCGGCGAGATCCTTTTCACGCAGCTCCTGAATGCGGAGCTTTCCCGCAATGACGTACATCGTGAGCTCCTTGAAATACGCCTGGTTGAGCTCAAACATGCGGTCGAGCGAGGCGATGTCCTTTGCGAGGACGACCTGGTGGTTCTGCAGCTGCTGGGTGATCTTGTCCACATTGACTTCGGCCTTGTCGAACTTCGCCTTCGTCTCCTCCATGGAGCGGGAGGCCTTTTTGAAAAGACCGCGGAGACCCTTCTTCTGCTCTGCTTCGTCGTAGTCAAGATCCTTGAGCTCCACGACGAGACTCGTGAGCATATCGCCGACCTCGCCCATGTCCTTCGTGCGGACCTTGCCGAGCGCGGCGCCGGAGAAATCGGCAATGTTCTTTTGCGCGGCAGCACCGTAGGAGAGAACAAGATTCGTGTCGGTCACATCGATCTGCTTGGCAAATTCGCGCACGGCGGCCTGCTCTTCGGGGGAGAGACGGTCGATGTCGAGCTTTTCCGGTTCTGCGGCGGGCTTTTCCTCTTCAACAACGAGCTGCGGCGCGGCGGGGGCTTCCTGCGCGGCGGCCTGCGTGGGATTGAGCGTCAGGGAAGGGACGTAAGTTTTTTCATCCATTGGAGGTGCTTCCTTTCATCGTTTGTTCGGAGCTTGTGTCAGATTCGGGAGCGGGGACAGGCGCTGCTGCGGCTGCGCTCTGCTGCTGTTCGTACTGCTTCATGAAATCCTTAATATCGAGATAGCTCTTGCCGCCGAGCCCTTCGCGGGCGAGCATGGCGTTCATGGTGTCGATATCCATCTGGATATCGGCGGCTTGGTTGGCAAAGAGCGCGTCAAGCTGCTTTTTGTAGGCCGCGATCGTTGTATCGAGCATCTCTTCAATGCGCTCCATCGAGCCGGCGATGTTCTCCCCAGCGTACTCCTGCGCGTTCATGCGGTCGTAGGCGTTGAGCAGGCGGATCGTCGTGGGAAGGTAGAAATCGAGAAACTTCCGGATCTGCGGCACATCGGCGGGATCGTCGATGGCGTCGCGGATGATCTTGTCGGAAACGCTCATCAGCTCGTTGATGCGGCTGCGGATCTCCGGGTTGGGGATGGAGGCGTACAGCCGGCCCATTTCCTTGAGAGCCACGCGGCCCTCTTTGATAATGGCCTGCACCTCGGGCGAGTAGGGGCTTGGCTTGGCGGCGGGAGCTTTCGGCGCGGCGGCCTGTTCCGGCTTTTGCGTTACTTCCGTATACTGCACGGGAATCGCTTCCGATGCCTGCTTGTCCCTGGATTTTTCCGTCTTCCGGCGCAGCGCGTTGGCGGCCCACACAGACGCTATAATTGCAAGACCGGCGGCGATCAGCCCGCCGGACAGCCGGACGACCGGCATGACGATCGCAAAAAATACCCATATAAGAGCGATCGTACCGAACGGCCCCGTGCCGCGGCGACGCTTCTTCCGCATATAACCGCCTCCTTCGGGAATCACACTATATTCTACATGGATTCGCGTCTTCCGTCAAGCACGGTTGTACATCTATTCACTTGAATTAAAAAGCAGTTTGGTATATAATGCAAATTGGCTCTGTAGGCGCACAGCCGGGGGACGCCGGACTGCCGGCGTCCCCCGTATCGAAAAAGACAGCGCTCGAGCCTCTGCCCGCAACCATACCTATGCCGGGGGACGACCCCGTGACACATACCGGAGGAATACTGCCATGCTGAAGATCGCCCCGTCCATTCTGTCCGCCGATTTTGCCCGCCTGGGCGAGGAGATCGAATCCGTCCGGCAAGGCGGCGCGGACTGGATCCACTATGACGTGATGGACGGCCTCTTTGTCCCGAACATCTCCATCGGCCTTCCCGTGCTCGCCTCGGTGCGGAAGGCGACCGATATGTTCCTCGACGTCCACCTCATGATCGAAAAGCCCGTGCGCTATGCCAAGCGCTTCTGCGACGCGGGGGCCGATCTTGTAACGGTACACGCGGAAGCGGATACGCCGGAGAATATCACGGCGGCCATTGCCGAGATCAAGACCGCAGGGAAGATGGCGGCCGTGGCTCTCAAGCCCGCAACGGCGGCGGAGGCAGTGCTCCCGTGGCTCGATGCGCTCGACATGGTGCTCGTGATGACGGTAGAGCCGGGCTTCGGCGGGCAGAAGTTCATGGCGGACATGCTGCCGAAGATCGAAACGATCCGCACTTGGATCACGGAGCGCGGCCTTTCCTGCGCGCTCGAATGCGACGGCGGCATCGACGCGAACACCGCGCCGCTCGTGAAGGCGGCGGGGTGCGATGTGCTCGTGGCGGGCAGCGCCGTTTTCGGCAGGGCGGACCGCGCCGCGGCCATCTCTTCGATCCGAAACGCTTGATTCCTGTTTTTTTTAAGGAGTAATATAGTATTATGGCATCGTTCTTTCCGGCGGCTATGGAAAATCTCATCGACGGCTTCGCCTCGCTCCCCGGCATCGGGCGCAAGAGCGCGCAGCGGCTGGCGTTTCATGTGCTCTCGCTCCCGCAGGAGGAAGCGGAGCGCTTTGCCAACGCTGTGCTCGAAGCGAAAAAGAGCGTCCATACCTGCCCGGTGTGCCAGAACCTGACGGACGGCGAGCTCTGCCCGGTGTGCGCGTCCGACAGCCGGGACAAAACGACGATCTGCGTCGTATCCGAGCCGCGCGACGTGCTCAGCATCGAGCGCAGCCGGGAATACCATGGTCTTTACCATGTGCTCCACGGCGCGCTCTCGCCGATGAACCGCGTCGGGCCGGACGATCTGCGCATCCGCGAGCTTTTGGAGCGCGTGGCGCAGGGCGGGGTGGAGGAGGTCATCCTCGCCACGAACCCCGACACCGAGGGCGACGCCACGGCGATGTATCTCTCGCGGCTTTTGAAGCCCTTCGGCATCCGCATCACGCGCCTCGGCTTCGGCGTGCCGGTCGGATCAAATCTTGAGTACGCGGACGACGCCACCATGCTCAAAGCGCTCGAAGGCAGAAGAGAGATGTAACGGAGGTATAAACCTCCCCAACTGCGAACATAATCCGGTAAGGGCGCGGCCCGTCCGGATACATATCTTAAATTCTATCTAACAGGAGTAATTGTTATTTATGGCACAAAAACTGAAGATCATTCCCCTTGGCGGCCTCAACGAGATCGGCAAGAACCTCACGGCGTACGAGTACGGCCGGGATATTATTGTCGTGGACTGCGGCATGGGCTTCCCGGACGACGATATGTACGGCGTGGATGTTGTCATTCCCGACGTGAGCTATCTTGTGAAGAACAAGGGCCGTATCCGCGGCATGTTCCTCACGCACGGCCACGAGGACCACATCGGCGCGCTGCCGTATGTTATGGACCGGATCAACCCGCCCATCTATACGACGCGCCTGACCGCGGGGCTCGTGCAGCTCAAGCTGCAGGAGCGCGGTCTGCTTGATAAAACAAAGATCGTCACCGTCGAGGCGGGCGAGACGGTCTCCGCCGGATGCTTCCAGGTGGAGTTCATCCACGTGAATCACTCGATCGCCGATTCCGTGGCGTTTGCGATCAAAACGCCGATCGGCACCGTTGTCCAGACCGGCGACTTCAAGATCGACGTCACGCCCCTGCAGGGCGAGATGACCGATCTCACGCGCTTCGGCGAGCTGGGCCGCGAGGGAGTGCTCGCGCTGCTCATGGACTCCACGAACGTGGAGCGCCCCGGCCACTCGCTCTCCGAGAGCAAGGTGCATGACCGCTTCGACCAGCTTTTCAAGGACTGCGACAAGCGCATCATCGTAACGACGTTCGCCTCGAACGTGGACCGTATCCGCCAGATCATCGATCTCGCCGTCAAGTACAAGCGCAAGGTCGGCATCACGGGGCGGAGCATGGAAAACGTGGTGAAGCTCTGCGTGGAGCTCGGCTATATGAAGGTGCCGGACGGCATTCTCGTGGACATGAAGCGCATCGGCTCCGTGCCGCGCAATAAGCTCGTTATCCTCTCCACCGGAAGCCAGGGCGAGAGCATGTCCGCACTCTACCGCATGGCGTTTTCCGAGCATAAACAGGTGGACATCGGCCCGGGCGACCGCGTCATCATCTCCGCGAGCGCCATTCCCGGCAACGAGACGACGATCTCCCGCGTCATCGACGAGCTCTTCGCCAAGGGCGCGGAGGTCATCTATGAGCGCGGTACCGATCTGCACGTATCGGGCCACGCCTGCCAGGAAGAGCTCAAAATGATGTACGCGCTCGTGAAGCCGAAGTTCTTTATCCCCGTGCACGGCGAGCGCCGCATGCTCCATAAGAGCGGCGATATGATCGTGGGTATGGGTCACGACCGCCGGAACATCATCATTGGCGAGAACGGCAGAGTCATTGAGCTGACCGCCAAGTCTGCCAAACTCGGCGCGACCGTCCCGTCGGGCCGCGTGCTCGTGGACGGCATGGGCGTCGGCGACGTCGGCACCGTGGTGCTGCGCGACCGCAAACTCCTTGCCGACGAGGGCATGGTCGTCGTCGTTATGACGCTCTCGGCGGAGAATGCGCAGCTCATCTCCGGCCCGGACATCATCAGCCGCGGCTTTGTCTACGAAAAGGAAAACGACAAGCTCATCGACGAGCTGCGCCGCGTGGCGATGGAGAGCATCGCCTACTGCGAGGATAACGGCATCACCGACTGGGCGAGCATCAAAAGCCGCGTGAAATCCGGCCTTTCCGGTTACCTCTTCAAAAAGACCCGCCGCAGCCCGATGATCCTGCCGATCATCATGGAAGTGTAAAATATAAAGAAAAGGAGACTCTCGCCATGGCTCTGCCGTACTGCATCCCCTATTTTGACGCTCACTGCGACACTCTGACGAGGTTCAATTCCCTGCGTCAGAGCAGCCGGAATCACATCGATCTTCTGCGTCTGCACCACTACGCCCCCGCCGCGCAGGTCATGGCGATCTGGGCGCCGCCGGGCTTTGACGGCCCCACGGCGTTCCGCCGCATCATGCTCACCGTGGAGCGCGAGCTGAAGGAAAACCGCGATCTCGCCGCGCTCTGCACGAGCGTCGCGGAGGCCGACGCCGCCGCGAAGGACGACATGGTCGCCGTGTTCCTCTCCGTGGAGGGCGCCAATCTCCTCCGGTGCAGCGTTGCGGGCCTGCTCGACGGCTACCGCCGCGGCGTGCGCATGGTGACGCTCTGCTGGAACAAGGATAACCGGCTGTGCGGCTCGGCGATGGACACCGGCGCGGGCCTCACCGCGGACGGCATTCGCTTCGTGAATGCCTGCTGGGAAAAGGGCGTTGCGGTCGATCTCTCCCATGCTTCGGAGAAAACGTTCTGGGACGTGATGCGCATTGCGAAGCGTCCGGTGCTGTGCAGCCACTCGAACGCGAAGTCCCTGTGCGACCATCCGCGCAATCTGACCGACGCGCAGATCAGCGCCGTCGTCCATAACGAGGGCGTCATCGGACTGAATCTATGCCCGGCTTTCCTCGGTCTCGGGCGGAACATGGACGCCGTGCTCGCGCACATCGATCATTTCCTCTGCATGGACGCGCGCGAAAATCTTTGCCTCGGCACCGACTTTGACGGCATCGAGTCGCTGCCGGAGGGCTTCACCGGCGTGGAGAGCATGGAAGAGCTGTATGAGCAGATGCTCGCCCACCGCTTCAGCGAAGCGCTCGTGCAGGACATCTTCTTCAACAACCTCCGCCGGTTTCTGGGGGAAGCGCTGTGAACATACAGATCTTCGGCAAGAGCAAATGCTTTGAAACGAAAAAGGCGGAGCGGTACTTTAAGGAGCGCCGCATCAAATACCAGTACATCGATCTCAACCGCTACGGCATCAGCCGCGGCGAGCTGCAAAGCGTGAAAAACGCCGTGGGTCTCGAGAATCTTATCGACGAAAAGCACCCGGACGCGGCGCTGCTGCGCTATCTTGCCCGCGCGGACGACAAGTTCGAGCGCATTCTGGAAGACCCCGCGCTATTGAAAACGCCCGTTGTCCGCAACGGAAAACAGGCCACCGCCGGGTACTGCCCGGACGTGTGGAAGCAATGGGAATAAAGCCGTATGCCCCCGGAAAAAGCCGGGGGCATATCTTTTTTGAAATGATATGGCAGTAATTTAAAATAAATATATTAAGAAAGGAAAAAGCCAGAATTTTGCCAAAAAATGCCGGTGTCAAACCTTGACTTTTCCAAGACACCCGGTATAATTTACTCAGAATTGAATATGGTTCTATCGGACAGGTAGCCGTTTGCTGTAAAGGCTTTTTTGAAAGTTAGGCGGCGGTGAAAAAGGAAAGGGGTGCGAATCCCCTGCACGCACGGTACTGTATGCGCGAGTCCGGATCGAAGCGGCGGAGAGCCGCAGGGACGAAAGTCCGCCATTTCGGGGCAGCCAGCCTCGGGAGAAGGTAGATCCCGGACGAGGAAAAGAAGAACTTTTCACACAGCGCGAGCCAGGAGAATTACCAAAGTCCGGAACCCGAGACAGCGGGCGAGCTCTCCGTATGTTTTTTACTGATTGCAGATCCGCCAACGACCCTCCCTATGGGGGCAGTTCAGTTAACTGAACCGCATCCGGCCTATAGGGTGTCCGTTGGCGTTCCTTTTGCGCACAAACAGCCCTCTGTCCTATCGACGGAGGGCTGTTTTTTGTCAAAACAGCGCTCAAAAAAGGAGATGAAGATCGAAATGACGACTGCGATGCCGGACGAAATGACGAAGAGCGCGCTGCCGGAACGGACGGAGCAGGACGAAGAGATCCTGCGCCTGATCCGCGAGCTTGGTTACGGAAAGATCGTGATCACGGTGAAAAACGGCCAGCCCGTCCACGCGGAACTCCAGAAGAGTGTCCTTCTTTAAGGAATGATCGTATGAGAAGAAACTTACAGAAAACATTGGCGATGCTTCTTTCGGCGGCGATGCTTGCTGCCGCCGCACCGGTCGCTTCAGCGTCCGATGGGGATGTCCCGGCGGCGACGGCGGCTGCGGAGACTGCACCGGAAGTAACACCGGAGCCGGAAGTGTTCCCCGAATTGGGACAGACATCCCAACCGGAGGTAACGCCCGAACCGGAGAACACCCCGAACCCGACGGAGATGCCCGCACCGGAAGAAACCCCGGAAACGACGGCAACGCCCGAGCTGGAAGCAACACCGGAGCCGGCGGAATCCCCGGAACCGGCGGAATCCCCGGAACCGGCGGAGACGCCGGGAACGACGGAAACGCCGGGAACGACGGAAACTCCGGAGCCGACGGAAACACCCGAACCGACGGAATCCCCGGAGCCGACGGAAACACCCGAACCGGAGGAATCCCCGGAGCCGACGGAATCCCCGGAGCCGACGGAATCCCCGGAACCGACGGAATCCCCGGAGCCGGAGCTTGAAGTTCTCGAAACGCGCGAGATCGCCGTGGAGCCGAGCGAGTATTTTCCCGTTCTCACCGAGGGCCTTCCGTTCCCGCAGGCGCTGGACGCTCTCCTTGACGGACTTGTGCAGGTGCTCGCGCTGACCGAATCGGAGCAGAGCGCGGACAAAGAGATCGAAGAGATAACGCTCGCCTACGGAAACGGTACGCTCACCGACAACATGGACGCGCTGCCGTTCATCGCCGCGGCGTTCGCCGCGAAGACCGGCAAAACGGCGGACGAGCTGACGGAGGCCGATCTCACGGCAAAGGAGCTCTCCGTGCTCCGCACGGTGTTCGGCGCCATGAGCGCCGTTTCCTGCACGCTCACGGAAACGGATCTGACCGACGGCACACTCAGCGAAGAGACCGGCGAGCCGAACGTTATAAAAACGAAATACGCGCTTTCTTTTAAGATATCGCTCTCGCGCAGCGCATCGGCGCTTCTCGTGACCGCGGAAGAGCACGCGCGCTATCAGGCGCTGTGCACTGGCGGCGAGTGGGACAAGCTCCTCTCTCTCTGGCGCGGTTACGGCTGGGTCGAGTCCGGCGCGGGGGAGAGGGTACATACGCTCCGCGAGGATGTGGTGCGTCTCGCGCTCGCGCAGCAGGGAAGGATCGGTTATCTCTGGGGCGGCAAGTATAACGCCCTGGGCCGCAGCCCCTTCTGGGGCTTCCCGCAGCAGAACGAGAACGGCGGGATATTCACCGACGGTCTGGACTGCTCCGGCTTTGTGACGTGGGTGCTGCTCAACGCCGCCGGGACGGTCGAGGCGCTTCCCTCCGTCGGCGAGGGGACGAGCGCGCAGCGTCTCGCGTGCGAGGCGATAACGCGCGAGGAGCTGCGGCCCGGCGATCTCGTCTTCGGCGGCGAGGGCACGGCGGAGACCGACCACGTCGGCATCGTGACGGGCTTTACGGACGACGGGCGCGTGCTCATGTGCCACTGCATGCGCGGCGGCGTCACGGTCTCCTATGCCGACGATTTCGGCATGGACAGCTACTACCGCCCCGCGGCGTACTATACGGCATACGAAACGCCTGAAACCCTGCCGGAGATATCCGTGACGGAATACGCCGGGAGCGAGGACGGCACGGTGTATCTCGTGAAGGTCACGGCCGAGCCCGGCGCGCGCTGCCGTTGGACATTGGACGGCGCGGAAATGCTCTACTCGGAAACCTACGGCGCGTGGTGCGCGCTGACAACGGCCAACGATGCGGCGGCGCGCGTTTCCCGCGTGCGGCGCAGCGGCGGCAGCGATACGGTTTGTTACGACGGGGACGTGAACGGCTCCGGCGTTACGGAGATCAATGACGCGCAGAGGACCTATTCCATCAGCTGCGGACAGCAGCGCTTCGAGACGGAGAACGCCGAAGCCTGGCTGAAGGCCGATCTGAACGGCGACGGGAGGATCACGGCGGAAGATGCCTTGGAGATTCTGCGCTTGATATAAAAGGAATGTTTACGAAATCATTGGAAAGGAAGGGAAAAAACCAATGCAAACGGGTAAGAAAGGTCTTGCGCTGCTTCTCGCGCTGCTGATGGTGTTCTCGCTGCTGCCGGTATCGGCGCTTGCGGCGGACGGATGCCTCGCTGTGACGGATGCGGACAAAACCTTTGAAACAACGCAGGGCGAGATCCTCACGGTCCAGCTTGCCCAGTATTTCACCGACAGCGAAGGCCATACGCTGACCTATTCGCTCGGCGCCGGTGATTACGGCGAGCATACCAAGATCGCCAAGGACAAGGACGGGAACAACATCCTCTCGTTCACAAACCCCAACGCGGGCACGTATACCCCCACCGTCACGGCAAAGTGCTCCAACGGCGAGACGGCCAGCGTGCAGCTCAAGATCACCGTCACGGAGGGCGAAGCTGGCAGCGAGAGTCAGTACGGTTACGACGAGACCCCCGCCGACTCGGTCACGGTGTATGTGACGATCTCGAGCGACGGCGTGCCCATCAAGGGCATCGACGGCACGGTCCTCTCGCATCTTGAGGTGAAGGTCCCGTACTTTGATCTGGGAAACCAGGGCCTTAGCGATTTTTACCGTTATCACACGGAAAACGGCTCGGGCAGCTATACCAATAAGAATATCGTGGAGCGCCCGACGGCGCTGCACCTGTATCTCTACATGATCGGCAAGTACTACATGGGCCTCCCCGAGGAAGCGATCAAGACCGGCAGCACGAAGATCCCCGGAGCGAAAGGCGGCTACGGCGTGATGACCATGACCGACGATCAGGCGTATGAGGACAACATGCTGGCGCTCAACATCACCGGCAGCGCCACGTCCCTGTACATGCAGCAGTTCTGGGGCCATGACGAAAATCTCATGTACTACCGCAACCATGTCTATCCCCTGATGAGCGCCGGCTGGGGCTCGACGGCGGACTACATCCTCCTCTCGGACGGCGACACGATCGACGTTGCCATGTTCAGCAACTGGAGTTTCTGGCAGAAGGGCGCGTTTGCCGCGTTTGAGCAGGACAGCTTCACCGTGGCCAAGGGAAATACGCTCACGGCGCACACGCTCAAGTACGACACCCAGTCTGTGGCCGACGGCGGCACGGAGGACTTTGAACCGATCACCGGCCTGACCGTCGCGGTCTACGACGCGGACTGGGAGCATGTGGGGAATATGGATCTCTCCGGCGAAGGGGAAAATGCCTATACCTACACCTTTGACACCGCCGGAACATACTATCTGCTGGGGACCGATCCGAACGCCGGCACGTCGGACAGCTGCTATGCGCCCGCCACCGCGAAGGTAACGGTCACCGACGGCTCGTCCAAGCCCGTCTTCGATCCGGCAGAGTGGTACAAGGAGTTTGACTTCTCATCCATCACGCTCGATGAAGAGGGTACGGAGTATGTTTACAACATCGAAGAAAGCTCGATGCATGTGAAACACTACAGCAATCCTGGCGACAAGAAACTTTACACTGTGACCGTTCCGGCGGGTGCGGACTTTGTCTATGTCAACTATCCGGCGGATTTCGATCAAGCCATTCAGGAGTGTTGTGTGCTTTTTGATGGTGACGGCGACGTTACGGACTACAGCTGTTCAGGCTTTGCAGTGCTGGACAATGCGGACGGCGGGAAAACGCTGAAGCTGCCCGCCGCGGCCCTCATCACCTCGGGCAAATACTTTGCAGCCGAAGCCGGCAGCAACTACGAATATTTCAACTGCTTCTTCTTTAAAGAGGGCGACAACACGCCCCCCAGCACCGGCGACGATACGGCTGTCACGGGCGTGAAGCTCGACCAGAGCGCTCTTACGGTCGAGCGCGGCAAGACCGCGCAGCTTACCGCCGCGGTGGAGCCGTCCACGGCCACCAACCAGAGCGTGACCTGGCAGAGCAGCAATATGAAGGTCGCCACCGTCAGCCGGAAGGGCGTCGTCACCGCGCTCAGCGAGGGCACGACGACCGTCACCGTCACCACGGCGGACGGCGGCTACACGGCGAAGTGCCTTGTCACCGTCACCGACCCGAGCAAGCCCGCTCTTGCGGCGGACGGCTATTATGAGATCGCAAACGCCGCGCAGCTCCAGTGGTTTGCCAAAGAGGTCAACGCCGGAAAGTCCACGCTCAACGCCCGTCTGACGGCGGATATCGATCTCAGCAGCGTCTGCGACGAGACGACCCCGTGGACGCCGATCGGAAACGTGAGCGACGTTGTGGTATACAGCGGCACGTTCGACGGCCAGAACCACAAGATCACCAACATCTATCTCCGTTCGGACGCACCGGTCAGCACGGTGCAGCAGAGCTACAATCAGGCGCTCTTCGGCCAATGCGACGGCGCTACGATCAAGAACCTGTCGGTTTACGGTGAAGCGAAGGCGATCACCCGTCATGTGGCGGGCATCGTCGGTCGTTCGTGCGCGGTCACAACAAAGCGCAACACCGTGATCGAGAACTGCCACAACTATGTAACGCTCACCGGAACGCCGACGAACGATCTGCTCTTCGGTTTCGCCGGCGTAGTTGCGGCCGCGTATGACACGATCCTTCGCAACTGCTCCAACCATGCGGACATTACCGGCTACCGGGGCTATACCGGCGGTCTTGTCGGTGCCGCCTCCGGTACGGTAGTCATGGAAAACTGCTGGAACGAGGGCAAGGTGCATCTGCACGGATACTACAGCAGCGACTACTGCGGCGTCGGCGGCCTTGTCGGTCGCGGAAGCCGTGCCATACTGACCATCCGCAACAGCTACAACACCGGAGACGTGTCGTTCTACTGCGCATCGACCTCCTCCGCGCAGTTCGCGGGCGGACTTGTCGGCGGTTTCGGCGACGAATATGATAAGAACACCCTCACGATGACCAACTGCTACAACAGCGGCTCCGTCAGCGGCGAAAATGCCGACTCTGCCTCCATCGGCGCGATCCTCGGCAACACGATCGCCGCCACAAAGCCCAGCAGCTCTCTCTCCGTCACGGCCACGAACTGCTACTATCTCGAAGATACGGCGGCGGTCTCCGGCGTGGAGAGCGGCGCGGCGGCCTTCACCGCCGAAGAGGGACTCAGCGCCTCCCAGCTCGGCGAGGGCTACGTTGACAGCTGCCCGGCCCCCGTGCTCGCCGGTCAGATGGCAGCCGAGCATGCGGACGCGGACGGCGACGGCAAGTGCGATACCTGCGGCAAGCAGCTCGCGGAGATCGCCGTGCCGACGCGCAAGGAGGGCTATCCCGCCGAGACCAGCGCCACGGTGCAGACCGGCAAGGCCTACCTGCTCAGCGATCTGCAGACCAACAAAGTCTTTGACCCTGCGGACGGCCAGACGCTGAATTACAAGAATTACTATTACGAGCGCTCCACCGACGGCGGCAAGACCTGGGGGCCGAAGGTCGGCTTCACCGAGGCCATCTTCGGCGCAACGACCATACAGATCACCGAGAACACGGCGGGAACCTACGTCTACCGCTTCTACGCCTCCCACGACGGCAAGCACTTCTCCAAGGACACCTGGACGCTCACTCTCACCGTGGAGGACGCGCCGAAGCTGAACTTCTCGTTCTTTGTCGGCAAGGACTATACCGGCAATTACCCCGTTATCAAGCTCTACGATGTCACGACCGACAGCGAGGGCAACGAGATCCTCGGCGACGAGATCACAAACGTGTTCCTCTACAGCGACTTCACGAACACCCTGCCCGAGGGCGAGACCGAATACGATCCCGCGCAGGGCAAGCTCGTCAGCAATTACCAGATGTTCTATGCCAGCCTCACGGCGGGCCGCTACGCTTACCGCGCGTTCGCCAAGAACGCCGATACCGGTAAATACGACGTCGCGCTCGGCGGCATGACGCTCGATCTTCCGACCGACGGCAACGTGGACGGCGGCGCGGGCGGCGGCACGAACATCTATCTCCAGTGCAACTCGTTCTATGTGAGATCGAAGAAGACGGACAACACGTATTTCACGGCGGATGAGTACCACGTCAAACTGGACTGCCCGATCATGGGCACGACCGCCGAGATGGGCGATCCCTACACCAAGGGCAGCTACGCCTATTACCCGACGGTGCTCTACGCCGCGGGCAACGCCTGCCTCTACAACGCGTATGCCTACCCGGATATCGACGGCTATATGTTCACGCAGAGCATCAACCAGACGTTCCGCGCCGAGTACTCCGCTGCTACGAAGTCCCTCACGATCAATACGGCGGTCACTCTGACTGTCACCGTGCCGCAGGACGCGACATTCGGCCTGTACTTCCAGTGGAACAACTTCAACACCACCGAAGTTGAGCCGGACGGCGGCTGGAAGCTCAACGACGACGGCACGATGTATGCCCAGTACACCATTTCCAAGGGCAACGGCAACTACACATGGCGTCTGAGCGACGATACCCACGTCACGCAGGCCGGCTGGCTTCCGAGCCAGAGCGCGAGCGCGGATCTGAGCTTCTCCTTCGATGAGAACGCCGCAACGAACCGCGTCTCCCACGATTTCAGCCAGCTCGGCACACAGACGATCAAGCGCGACGAGGCCGACCTGCAGGTGAACCTCGATCCCTCCGGCTATGAGGCCATCGGCGGCACGACGCGCGTGCGCGCCTACCGCCACTGGCAGCTCATCAACTCCGACGCCGGCAACATCATGGTCGAGCCGGACTTCCACTGGAACCTTGAGACCGGCGACGCCTCGATCGAGACCGTAAACGGCGGCAACACCACCGCGAACTGGGCGGACATCACCCCCGGCGCGGAAGACTCCATTATCACCGTTTACTATGACAGCATTGATGTGGGACCCTCCAACCATGGCACGCACGGCGGTCTCTACCCCGCGACGCAGCCGCAGCGCGTCGGCGTCATCGTCGTCGGCGGCACGGGCGTGGCCCACGGCACCGCGGACGCGGACGTGGACTTCAACATGGCTTCGGGCGTCACCACGACCCGCTCCATGGACTGGGACTACAACTACGATACATGGTTCTACGGCGCGAACGAGACCGACCCGGCGCTCGACTTTGCCGTCACCGCGACGGGCGGCGTGACCGTGGAATACGCCTTCGTCGCCGCGGACAACGCCATGAACCGCATCCGCACCGAGTTCACCGCCGTCAGCGCGGGCGAGGACGGACGCTACACCGTGCCTCTTGCCAAGTTCGGTGAGATCGGCAACGGCATGGGCGGTACCGTCATCATTCGAATGACCGACGATACCGGCGTGAGCTACCGTCTCGTGCGCGTAGCGAAGGTCACCGTCACTGTCGAGAACGTCTCCCACCCGGGGGAATGCATCATGCCCGGCGATCAGATCAAGCTCACCTTCAGCGGCATGTTCCGCGCGGTGAACAAGATCTCCGGCATCTTCAACCCGACGACCTTCCAGCCGACGTACTACGCCGGTGAAACGAAGTTCGCGGGATCGCTCGGCCAGTACCAGAAGATGGACAACGCTTCCGTTACCGTGACCATTCCCGAGGATGTTGAATTTGCCGACGGCGAGGAGACCGCAACGTACAGCTTCACCAACGGCTACACCTTCGGCAGCATGTACTCCGCAGCCAACCCGTTCGCGTTCCTTTACAACATGACCGACACCGGCGTCGGCACGAACTTCAACGCCGTCACTGTCACCTTCTACATGAACCACTATGCGGACGCGGTGGTCGAAGTGCACCGCAAGGTGACCTATGACACGCAGCTCGTCATTACCGATGCTTCCGGCAAAATGCTTGAGGGCGTTACGGTCACGCTGACCGGCGCGGACGGCAAGACCGTCGAGGCCGACGAGAACGGACGCTACACGCTCGGCTACGGCGAATACTCCTACATTCTGTCGAAGGAAGGTTATGCCAAGGCAGTGGGTAAATTCTCGCTCAGCAGCGCAGACGCGGAGAAACTTGTGGATGGCATTCTGAACATTACGACGAACGCCATGTCCCCGCTTGGGGAGAACGCCTGGGACGGCACGACGAAGACCGAACCTGCGAAGGACGCCGACGGCGTTTACCAGATCGGCACGGCGGCGGAGCTTGCGTGGTTTGCCGAGACCGTGAACGGCGGCCAGACGGCGATCTCGGCCAAGCTCACCGCGGACATCGAGCTGGGCAGCTTTGACTGGACCCCCATCAGCAGCAACAGCAGCAAATATACCGGCACGTTTGACGGCGACGGCCACGTTGTGAAAAACCTTTACATCAACGGCACCGCCATGTACCAGGGCCTGTTCGGATATCTGGGCGCGAAGGCTTCGCTCAAAAACTTCGGCGTTACGGGCATCGTTACGACAACGGCGAACTTCGCTGCCGGCATCGCGGCCTACATGGAGAACAAAGCGGTGATCAACGGCTGCTTCAGCTCCGTACAGGTCACGGCGGCCAAGTCCGCCGCCGGTATTGCAAACGGCCAGTCCGCCTATGCCGAGATCCGGAACTGCTATAATACCGGCAATATCACCGCCACCGGCACGAGCGGACATGCGGGCGGTATTACCAGCGGCAACAGCACCAGCTATACCGCGGGCATTACAAACTGCTACAACATCGGGACCGTCGTTGCGGTCAAGAACTGCGGCCCGCTCACCCCGCGTACCAGCGCGTCCTACGGCGAAGTCGTGAACAGCTATTATCAGGAAGGAAGCTGCGCCAATTCGAAGACCAAGGTCGGCGTTTCTAAGACCGCGGATGAGCTCAAGGCCCTGGCCGCCACGCTCGGCGACAGCTTCGCGGCGGATACCGACGGCATCAACGGCGGCTACCCGATCCTCGCGTGGCAGGGGGCAAAGCAGCCTCTCGCGGGCGACGTGAACGCCGACGGTACGGTCGATGTGACCGACGCCGAACTCGTGTACAATTATTCCGTCGGCGCGGGTGAGCTCACCGAAGCGGAGCTTCTCATCGCGGATATGGACGGCGACGGCTATATCACTGCGAAGGACGCAGCGATGATCTACGCGATCATCGCCGCGGCTTCCGCGGCCGTGACGGAATAAACCGGACGACAAACAGGAGGACGATATGAAAAAAATCTTTTCGCTTGTCCTTGTTCTGGCTCTGACGCTGGCGCTGGGCATCCCGGCGCTGGCGGCGGACGCCGAGGAGACGGCGGTGCCGGAGATCACTCTCTCGGCAAGCGCGGAGAAGGTCCCGGCCGGAAAAACGGTCACGCTGACGCTCTCTCTCACCGGTGAACTGAAGGACATCAACAGCTTTGAGTATTACATCAAGTATGACCCCGCGGTCGTTGAGCTGACCGAAAGCAAGGCGGGCGCGGCGAGCGATCTCACGAAGATCGGCACGCCCCCCGAGACGAACTACAAAACCGGCGAGGAGGACACCTCCAAGGCCGTCACGGTCAGCGCCGTGAAGTTCGCGGATACCGGCGTGTTCTCCATGACCGAGGGCGCGGTCGCTGAACTGACGTTCACCGTGAAGGCCGACGCCGAGACCGGCACGTCCGCCGGATTCTCGCTCGAAAAGGTCGCCGTGTGCGACAAGACGTTCGTGAATGACGCCGTGAAGGTGCAGACCGGCGCTGCGCCCGAAGTCACCGTCGGCAGTGCGGCAGTGCTGGGCGACGTGAACGGGGACGGCAAGATCGACAACCTTGACGCCAATCTGGTCTACCGCTACTTCAACGGCAAGGTCACGCTCACCGACGAACAGCTTGCCGCAGCGGATGTGAACGGCGACGGCGAGGTCGATAACCTTGACGCCAACACCATCTACCGGTATTTCAACGGCAAGATCACCGCATTCCCGGCGGCGTAACAAAGGAGAAAAACAATGAAGAAAAGAATTGTATCCGTAATTCTTGTTCTTTGCCTGATGGTGAGCCTCTCGGTGAGCGCATTTGCCGCCGAGCTCACCCCCAGCGCAGACAAGACGAGCGTGGAAGCGGGATCGGACGTAACGGTCACGCTGACGCTCAGCGAGGACATCCCCGATGTAACGACGATCTACTACATGCTCCGCTATAACGGCGCTCTCTATGATCTCAAGAGCAGCGCGGCCGGAGCAACGGCGGGCGTTGTGGTCTCCGATCCCATGACGGACAAGACCGGCAGCTTTGTGCGCGTCAGCTATATGGACAGCACGTCCGAGGGCGTGACGATGAAACAGGGCGTGTTTGCAACGCTCGTTTTCACTGCGAAGACGACCATTGCCGAGACCACGGACAGCAGCTTTGAACTCATCTTCAAAAACGGCGAGGACAAGGACGGCAACGCCATCACGCACACCGCCGGTGAAGCGGCGAAGGTGACCGTGTCCCCGGCGGGCAATGAGATTACACTTTTTGGCCGCATCTACGGCAAGAGCGTCAACAGTGAGTTTGCGGATCTGACCGGTAGCGGCAACGGCGTGGAATACGTGTGCAGAGACATTGAAAAGAAGACCGGCCTTGACGTTATCAAGGGCGTTCTGGAAGAGAGCAGCTACACCTATGTCGCCACGGAGACCGCCGTCACCAGCGTCACCGACCCCAACGGCGTGACGCTCGCCAACGGCGACGCGGCCTACGGCCCGGAATCCGCCTGGGTCGCCACGATCAACGGTGTTTCTTTGGCGGAAATGAAGATGAGCTCGCTTGCCGAGTATATCGGCGGTGACGGCGACGAGTTCGTTATCACGTTCACTGAGTGCCCGCGCAGCGCAAACGGCAAGCACACCTTCGGCGCGGACGGCAAGTGCACCGTCTGCGGCATGCAGAAGGCGGCGGGCAGCTACACCCTAACGATGGCCGAGGACAAGAGCGTGAACGCGGGCG
>DHKA01000019.1:0-2053 GCA_002404605.1 Clostridiales bacterium UBA4706
GGAGCTGGCGTTCTACTCCCGCGCCACGACCGACATCGAATACGCCTTCCCGTTCCCCGACTGGGGCGAGCTGTGGGGCATTGCCGACCGCACGAATTACGACCTCGGCCGTCATCAGGAAGCGTCCGGCAAGAGTCTGGAATACTTCGACCCTGAGACGAACGAACACTATATCCCCTACGTCATCGAGCCGTCGCTCGGCTGCGACCGCGTGGCGCTCGCGTTCCTCTGCGACGCTTATGACGAAGAGGTCGTGGACGAGGCGAAAAACGACGTGCGCACCGTTCTGCATCTGCACCCGGCGCTCGCACCGTTCAAGTGCGCGGTGCTGCCGCTCTCGAAGAAGCTCGCCCCTGCCGCGACGGAGCTTTACCACGAGCTGCAGAAGGACTTCATGGTGGACTACGACGACGCCGGTTCCATCGGCAAGCGCTACCGCCGCGAGGACGAGATCGGCACGCCCTACTGCATCACCGTGGACTTCCAGACCGTAGGCGACGACAAAACGCCCGCCGACGGCTGTGTCACGGTACGCGAGCGCGACAGCATGGAGCAGGTCCGCATCCCCATCGCGGAAGTGAAGGACTATATCGCCGAGCGCGTCAAGTTCTGAAAACTGGGGTCAAAAGCCTCACAGAGTTTGCTCCTGCAGGAGCAAATAAATGGGATTATTTTTGCCGGCGACCTGTGCGTCGGCAAAAATACTTCTCGGCTCGCAAACGCCCTTGTTCTGCCTGTCGGCAGGGAACAACGTAGTATTGCAAATCCCGCTCTTGCGTGTGGCTGTCCGAAACAATGGACTTCCACCCCATAATACAGGTATAATGTTCTCCGAAAGGAGGCCATACCATGCGTAAAAGAGCTACACGCCATTGCAAGGAATGCGGTATGCATGTCTGCTCGCCGTGGCCAAGATCGCCGCATTACTGCTGGCAAAACTGCCGCAAGATCACCGCGAGCGCCGTTCGCACGTCGCCAGACTGGTGCCCGCAGGGTCACATGCTCCCCGGCGTGCCCTATCCCACGTTCACGCCCGGCAAAGACCCATACGCAGTGGATACACGGAGCGTGTGAATCCGTGTTCAAAACTCTGTGGAAAACCCCGAGCGGGACGGCCGATCGGCCCCCGGCCACATGCGCAATCGGCGTACCTCCAAGAAGCGCTACGCCAGCCTGCCAGACGTGCAAGAGCAAGACAAGAGCCGGGCCCGCCCCGGCATGATATAGCCGTGGCCTCGCCGTGGGAAAAGCCGTCCGGCCATGCAAGCACGTCCGTCCGTCTTTCCCTCGGCTTGCGCCGCCGATGGCGTCGCCGGGCCCGGCTCTCTTGCATTCGTCCGGCGGTACATGGGTATCACTTCAAAGGAGGATACACCATGATCAGCGCAAACGTAGACCGGGAAACCAGGAAGGCCGTATACCGTCGGGATGGGTACGCCTGTGCCCTTTGCAGCTCCACCCGGTATCTCCAGATTCACCACGCGATACCCCGCGGCAAGGGCGGGAAAGCAGACGATCCCCAGAACATGATCACCCTATGCAACGTCTGCCACATGCAGGCGCACGGGGACAATCTACAGGGTATGCCCTTCACGCAGCAAGACGTAGAGCAAGCATGCGTCGAATACCTCGCCGATTACTACGCCCCGAATTGGTGGCCATGGCGGGAAGAATACCTACCATTCTAAGGGGGATTATTCCCCCTCTTTTTTATATCCGGTCTTCGCTCGTGGTCATTCAAAGCGGTGGCGGCCCCGGCTCCCCCCTCCGCCGCCTTTGTGGGTGTCCGGCCTCCGTGCCCTCGGCGGCTGGCTCGCTTCGCTCGCGCCCCCCCGGGGCCGCTTTCCGCCCGTCGGCCGCCGGGTATGCGGTGGTCGTGGCTGTGTGCGGCCGCCGGGCTCAATCCTCGCTCCCTCCGCTGTCGGTCGCTCGGGGTCTCGCCGCCCCCGGCATATTTGAAAAGGGGGGCGGTGCCGGGGGCAGCTCGATACGCTCAATCCGGCTTGATCTCTTTTCTCCGGCGGCGTGTGCGTCGGCAAAAATACTTCTCGGC
>DHKA01000019.1:2113-11477 GCA_002404605.1 Clostridiales bacterium UBA4706
TTTTCAAACGAGAGCCCAACGCAGTGGGTCTCGTTTGAGAGCGTGTCAAAAATTTTTTTACACGCTCAGGAGGGACGGCAAGGCCGTCCCTCCCATCTATATTGAAGCAGAGCCGATTCCGGCTCTGCCGGAAAAAGTTCCGCCGCGCATAGCTTGGCTTATCGGGAGCCTTGTATGCGCGGCGGAGTCTGTTATTTTATTCCATGTGCTGCGAAAGCCAGTTTTCGGCTTGGCGGATGCCGTCCACGGCGGCGGAGAGAATGCCGCCGGCGTAGCCCGCGCCCTCGCCGCAGGGATAGATCCCGCGGAGATTCGACTGCCCCGTTTCGCCGCGCACGATGCGCACCGGCGAGGACGAGCGCGTCTCCACGCCCGTGAGCACCGCGTCCGGCATGGCGTAGCCGCGCAGCTTTTTATCAAAGAGCGGGAACGCCTCGCGCAGCGCGGCGAGAACAAACTCCGGCAAACAGCCGTCGAGCGTGCCGAAGCGCACGCCGAGCGGGTAGGTCGGCGCAACGCTGCCCGCGCTCTCCGAGGGCTTGCACGCGAGAAAATCACCGAGCAGCTGCGCCGGGGCGCGGTAATCGCCGCCGAGAAGAAACGCGGCGCGTTCCCATTTTCTTTGCAGCTCCACACCGGCGAGCGGATCGGCGGAGCCAAAGTCCGAGGGACGCACCTCGCAGAGCACGGCGGCGTTGGCATTCTGCCCGTCGCGCGCGAAGGGACTCATGCCGTTCACGCAGAGAAGGCCTTCTTCACTCGCCGCGCCGACGACGTACCCGCCCGGGCACATACAGAACGTATATACGCCCCGCCCGTCCGGAAGATGCACCGCCAGCCGGTAGTCGGCAGCGCCCAGCGCCGGGTGCGAGGCGAAAGCGCCGTACTGCGCGCGGGAGATGACTTCCTGCGGATGCTCGCACCGGACGCCCATGGAAAAAGCCTTCGGTTCGAGCTGCGCGCCGCGCTCTTTCAAAAGCGCGAACAGCTCGCGGGCGCTGTGGCCCGCGGCAAGGATGAGCGAATCGGCCACGAGCGATTCCTCCGCGCCGCCGTGCGAGAGCTGCACCGCGCGCAGCGCGCCGCCGGAAAGCTCGATATCCGTGAGCTTTGTGCGGAAGCGCACCTCGCCGCCGTGTGCGAGGATCATTTCACGAAGCCCCTTCACGGCATCCGGCAGACGGTCGGTGCCGATGTGGGGCCTGGCCTGCCAGAGAATTTCGTCCGGCGCTCCGGCCTGCACGAGATCGTGCAGCACCTGGCGGCCGCGCTTGTCGTGCGTGCCGGTGTTGAGCTTCCCGTCCGAGAACGCGCCCGCGCCGCCCTCGCCGAACTGGATGTTTGATTCGGTGTCCAGCGTGCGGGTCTGATAGAACTTTTCCACATCCGCCTTCCGCTCGTCCACGGCGCTGCCGCGCTCGAGCAGGATCGGCTCCGCGCCCGCGCGCGCGAGCGTGAGCGCGGCGAAAAGCCCCGCCGGGCCTGCCCCGCACACGACGGGACGATGGGCGGGCTTTTCTTTTACCACTTCGACGCGCGGCGGCGTCCACGGCGTATAAGGCGAAAACTTTTCCTCACCCCGCCGGAGCGATACCGCGGCGGTCACGGTGAAATGCACGTCGTCCTTATGCCGCGCGTCTACGCTGCGGCGCAGGAGCCGCGCTTCAACCACATCCGAAACCGGGACATGCAGCTTTTTGGCGCACGCGGCTTTGAGATCGCCGTCGAGCGCGAGCCTTACATCACGAACCTCAATCACGCGCGGCGCTCCTTCCCGCGCGCAGCCCGGAGGCAAACGCCCAGTGCAGGTTGTACCCGCCGCACGCGCCGTCAATGTCGAGCGCCTCGCCGATGGCATACAGCCCCGGTACGCGGCGGCTCTCCATCGTTTCACTGTCAAATTCGGATACGTCCGCGCCGCCGCGCGTCACCTGCGCGTGCTGCGTGTCGCCCGGGCCGAGGACCGAAAGCCGGTAGTTTTTGATGATGCGGGCAAGCTCGGATATCTCGCTGCTTTTGGCGCGGCGCGCTACCGTCTCGCCGAGCCGCCGGTGAAATATGCCGGTGAAGAGATCGGCATCGCCCCGGCGCAGCGCCTTCTGCGCCGAGAGCTTCGCGGTGAGCGCTTCCAAAGAAAGCTCCGGCAGCAGATCGAGCGAGAGCGTGTCGCCCGGAAGGGCGTGCCGCGAGAGATTCAGCGCGAGAATGCCGCTCACGCCGAAATCGCGGAAAAGGATCTCGCCGTCCTCGGTATATACGCTCTTTCCGCAGCGGATAAGCTCCGCGCGGCAGGCGCAGCGCAGCCCCGTGAGACCGCGGACGGATCCCGCGTCGGTCTTGAGCGGGCAGAGAACGGGGGAGAACGGGACCGTTTTGTGACCCAGCGGACGGAGAAGACTCGTTCCGCCGCCGGTAGCGACGATCACACGGTCGGCAAAAAACTTCTCGCCGGTGCGTGCGGTAAGCGTAAAGCCGCGGCCCTGCGGGGCGATGGCGGCGATCTCCGTCGAGCAGCGCTCCTCAACGCCCAGCGCCTCACAGCCGAGACGCAGCACGTCGAGCACGGAGGCGGCGGTGCCGCTGCGCGGATAGACGCGGCCCTCTTCATCCGTGACCGTCCACAGCCCGAGCGAGCCGAAGAGATCCAGCAGCGCGCTGCACGGCATGTCCGCGAGAACGGGCGCGACGAAGTCCGGCCGGTTATAGCGCTCCGGCGAAACGTGCGTATTCGAGAGATTGCACCGCCCGTTGCCGGTTTTGAGCAGCTTTTTGCCGACGCGGTTCGCCTGTTCAAAAATCGCCACGTCCGCCCCGGCTTGCCCGGCGGCGATCGCCGCGCAGAGCCCGCCCGCGCCGCCGCCGATCACGGCGATGCGGCGCGGCGCTTCTTTTCTTCCCATGGGATGATCCTCCCCAATGTTTTTTTCACGCGTCAATCTTATCACAGTTTTACTCCGCGCGAAAGAGCGGCGCGAAAAAAAGCGCCACGCGCCGCACGCAGGCTTTCTCTTTGCACCCCTGCTGCACAAAGGCGACATTTTCTTCCTTCTTTCTCCGTCGGATTGACAACGCGGCGAAGAATGGGTATATAAATTATGGTAGGTAAGCAGCGGGTAACGCGAAGAGCGCCGCTGCTCTTTTCTGCTAAAGCGTTAGCGTATGCTAACATCAAAAAGTCAAACGGAGAGAACGCATGATCGACAAGAAGCTCCTCGCCCTTCTGGGCGAGAATAAGAAGTACATTTACTATACGGTCGCGCTGATGATACTCGGCCTTTTTGCCAATTTGAGCATCACCGCGGCCATCTGCCGCACGATCGAACTGGCGGTAAATTTCCGGCAATACGAGACGGCGCGCGTCTTTCTGCTCCCGGCAGCGCTGGCCGCGGCGGGCGCGGCGGTGCGGTATGCCGCTTCCCGCGGCGCCGGTACGCTGAAGGACACGCTCGGCCGCCGGGCAAAGAAGGAGCTGCGCCATCGCGTATACGATAAGATCGTGCGTCTCGGCGTCCGTTCGGCAGACGGCATGAGCATGGCCGGTCTCACGCAGGTGGCCATGGAAGGTGTGGAGCAGCTGGATCTCTACTATTCCTCGTATATCCCGCAGTTTTTCTATGCGCTGGCCGCGCCGGTCATCCTCTTTTGCGTCACATCGCCCGTAGACTGGCGCACGGCGCTCGTGCTGCTCGCCTGCGTGCCGCTCATCCCGCTTTCGATCATTGCGGTCTCCAAATATGCCAAGAAGATCTTTGCAAAATACTGGGGCAAATATACCTCCATGGGCGACGCCTTCCTTGACAGCGTACAGGGCATGAAGGAACTCAAGATCTTCCGCGCCGACGCCGCGCGGCAGAAAAAGATGAACGAGACGAGCGAGGAATTTCGCCGCATCACGATGAAGGTGCTCACCATGCAGCTTGCGAGCACAACGATCATGGATCTTGTGGCCTACGGCGGCGCGGGCGCCGGCATCGCCGTGGCGGTGACGGGCGTTCTGCACCGGGGGCTTTCTCCGTTTGCCGCGCTCTTTCTGATCTTGACGGCGGTGGAGTTCTTTTTGCCGCTGCGCGCGTTCGGCGCGGCGTTCCATGTGGCGATGAACGGTGTGAGCGCGGGCGGAAAGATCCTCTCCCTGCTGGATGAGCCGGAGCCCGTCTGGGGCGGCGCGAAGGCCCAGCCGGGCGAGCTGCGGCTCGAGAATGTTTCGTTTTCCTACGACGGACAGCGCGATGTGCTGCACGATGTATCCATGGCCTTTCCGCGTACCGGCATGACGGCGATCGTCGGCCCGTCCGGGTGCGGCAAGTCCACGGTCGTAAATCTTCTGACCGGCGCGCTCCGGCCGCAGAGCGGGCGCGTCACGCTCGGCGGAGAGAGCATGGAGAGCTTTTCGCGCGAGAGCTATTATGCCCGTCTCGCGGTCGTGAGCTGCGGCAGCCATATTTTCAACGACACCGTCCGCGCCAACTTCCGCCTTGCCAACGCCGCCGTGACGGACGAGGCGATCTGGACAGCGCTGGAAACGGTGAATCTCGCGTCGTTCGTCCGGGAAAACGGCGGGCTGGACAAAGTCATCGCCGAGGATGCCGCCAACCTCTCCGGCGGACAAAAGCAGCGGCTCGCGCTCGCGGTGAATCTGACGGCGGAGCGGGATATTTATGTTCTGGACGAGGCCACGAGCAACATTGACATCGAAAGCGAAGAGATCATTATGAAAGCCGTTGCCGCTCTTGCGAAGGAAAAGGCGGTCATTCTCATTTCGCACCGGCTCGCAAACGTTGTTCCGGCGGAAAAAATTTACGCCATGGAATCCGGCAAAGTCACGGAGTGCGGCACGCACGCCGCGCTCATGGCCGCCGGCGGCGGTTATGCAAAGCTGTATGCGGCGCAGCGAGCGCTCGAAGAGGGATACCGGGAGGACGAAGAATGAACGCAGCAGTAAAACCGCGCCGCAGCGGCGCAAAAATCATGGCGCAGCTCATCGTTCTGCTCGGTTCGCTCGCGTACATCATGCTGCTCGCCGTAATCAACGGCACGGCGGGCTTTCTGTGCGCGATGGGCGTGACGCTCTCGGGCGCCGCCGCCATCGCCAAAGCGCTCGGCGAGAGCATGTCCCTTTCCTATGGCGCGCTCATCGCGCTTTCCGTGGGCTGCGGCGTGCTGCGCGGGCTGCTCCGGTTTGCTGAGCAGTACGGCAACCACTATATCGCCTTCCGCCTGCTGGCGGTGCTGCGCGACAAGATCTTCACGGCGCTCCGCCGTCTGTGCCCGGCCAAGCTGGAAACGCGGCAGAAGGGCGCCATCATTGCGATGATCACCGCCGATATTGAAACGCTCGAGGTGTTCTATGCGCACACCGTTTCGCCCATCTGCATCGCGGTGCTGATGAGCGCGGGGATGACGGTATTCATCGGCTGTGTATCGAGCTGGTATCTGGCGCTCGTCGCGGCGGCGGGATACGTTACCATCGGGATCCTCGTCCCGCTCGTATTTTCCCGGCGCGTGCGCGCCGCGGGCCAGGCGTACCGCGCGGAGTTTTCCTCGTTCAGCGCGTATTTCCTTGACAGCATCCGCGGTATCCGGGATATCGTGCTCCACAACGCAGGCACGCAGCGCGCCGCCGAAGTTGACCGGCGCTCGGGTGTCCTTCTCGCCGAAACGAAAAAAATGAAGCGCGAAACGGCCCGTGCCGCCGCGGGAACGGAGCTTTGCGTGTCGCTTTTCATCCTTGCGGGGCTTGCCGCGGGAACGGCGCTCACCGTGACGGGCGCTCTCACGCCCGGCGCAATGCTCCTCGGCGTCACGGCGCTCTTCGGCTCGTTCGGGCCGGTCATTGCGATCTCGGCGCTGCCGGGCAATCTTACGCAGACGCTCGCCTCGGGCGAGCGGGTGCTCGACCTTCTGGAGGAGGAGAGCGCCGTGCGCGAGGTGGAGAAAGGCGAGAGGATCGACTTTTCGCATCTCTCCGCCGACGGCGTCACATTCTCCTACGACGGCGTGACGAACGTGCTCAGCGATGTATGGATGTACGCCGAAAAGGGGGAGATCGTCGGCATCGTCGGCGAATCCGGCTGTGGCAAGTCCACCTTCCTCAAGCTGCTCCTCCGCTTCTGGCAGAAGCAGGACGGCGAGATCCTCTACAACGGCACGGACATCGACGAGATCGAAACGGCCAGCCTTCTTGACAATGTGACGATGGTGAGTCAGACGACGTATCTTTTCGATGAGACGATCGAGGAAAATCTCCGCATCGCCCGGCCCGGCGCGACGCGCGCCGAAATCGAGGAGGCGTGCCGCCTCGCGTCGATCCATGAGTTCATCCTCTCGCTGCCGGAGGGGTACGAAACGCGCGTCGGCGCGCTCGGCGATAATCTCTCCACGGGTGAGAAGCAGCGGCTCGGTCTGGCGCGTGCTCTGCTGCGCGGCAGCGCGCTCATCTTGCTCGACGAGCCGACAAGCAACGTGGACAGCATCAACGAGGGCATCATTTTGCAGGCGCTGCGCCGGCTGCGCAACAAGAAGGGTATCATTCTTGTATCGCACCGCGAATCCACCATGGCGATCGCCGACCGGGTGTACGGCGTGAAAAACGGACGGATGTTCCCCCTGCCGCGCGCAGGGGCAGAAACGAAAGGAAACGAATGAAGATAAAAAAGATCTTATGGCTCTGCCTTGGCTGCGTAGGCCTTGTGCTCGGCGCTCTCGGCGCGGTGCTGCCGCTGCTGCCGACGGTACCGTTTCTTCTGCTGGCCGCGCTCGGCTTTGCCAAAAGCTCCGAGCGGCTGCACACATGGTTCACCGGCACGAAGCTCTATAAAAACAATCTCGAAAGCTATGTACGCGGCGAGGGCATGACCGCCGCGGCCAAGCGGCGCATCATGCTCACCGTTACGGCGCTCATGGCCGTCGGCTTCGCATTGATGATGCGAAAGGAGCTCTATATTCCGTGCATCATTCTCGCCTGCGTCTGGGTCGGGCACGTGATCTACTTTGTTTTCGGCGTAAAGACCTGCCGCAGCGCTCCGGCGCTAAAGGAAGAGAACAGCATATGAAAAAATCTCCGCATGACCGGTCAAACGGTTATGCGGAGATTTTTTCATGGAATGGATATTCTGCGCCGCGCCGAAACGTTTTCTTCGGCTCACTTGCCGAGCGTTTCGACCCACGCTTTTACGGCGCCGGCGCTCTCCCGCGCGCTCATGCGCTTGCCGGGCAGAATGTTGGCCGCGGGGCAGACGGCGCGCAGGATATCCGCCGTCTTGCCCATGCCGCTGCCGCCGGAGGTCGCAAACGGGATCACCGTTTTGCCGGTGAAGTCGTAGCTTTCGAGAAACGTTTCGATGATGCGCGGCGCCTGGTACCACCAGATCGGGAAGCCGACGAACACAGTATCGTACTGCACCATATCCTCCACGCGGCCCGCAATGGCGGGACGGCTGTGCTCGTCCTTCATTTCGATCGTGCTGCGGCTCTTCCTGTCCATCCAGTTCAGATCGGCAGAGGTATACGCCGTCTCGGGGCGGATCTCAAAAAGGTCGCCGCCGGTCACGGCGGAGAGCGTTTTTGCGAGCTTTGCCGTTTCGCCGCTGGCGGAGAAATAAGCGATCAGGGTTTTATTCATAGAAAAATACCTCCTTGAAAATCTGTATATCATCAGTATAGCATATCCCGCGGCGGAAATCCACCGGGCGGGGAGTTTTTGCACGCAGGGCGGGTGAATCGCTTGTGCGGCGCGGTGCGGTGTGGTATAATAATTCAATTATAGAATGTGGTTTGAAAAGGAGCGCGTTATGCCGGAATTTCATGTGGTAAGCGAATATTCGCCCGCGGGCGATCAGCCGCAGGCGATCGAAAAGCTCGCCGAGGGCGTCGCCGCAGGACTGGACGAGCAGACGCTGCTCGGCGTCACCGGCTCCGGCAAAACGTACACGATGGCGAAGGTCATCGAGCGCGTGCAGAAGCCGACGCTCGTGCTCGCGCACAACAAAACGCTCGCCGCGCAGCTTTGCAGCGAGTTCAAGGAGTTCTTCCCGGACAACGCCGTGGAGTATTTCGTCTCCTATTACGACTACTACCAGCCGGAAGCGTACATCCCGCACACGGATACCTATATTGAAAAGGACGCCTCCACGAACGAGGAGATCGACCGCCTGCGCCTTTCGGCCACGTTTTCGCTGCTGGAGCGGCGGGACGTGATCGTCGTGGCGTCCGTGAGCTGCATTTACGGTCTCGGCGAGCCGGACGATTTTGCACGCATGGCCATTTCGCTCCGTCCCGGCAGCAGCCTGCCGCAGGAGGAGCTTTTAAAAAAGCTCATCGACTGCCGGTATGAGCGAAACGACATCGCCTTCGAGCGCAACATGTTCCGCGTGCGCGGCGACACGGTGGAGATCTTCCCGGCCTACTGGCGCGATAAGGCCATCCGCATCGAGTACTTCGGCGACGAGATCGAGCGCATCAGCGAGATCAACCCCCTCACGGGCGCGGCGGTGCACACGCTCAGCCACACGGCCATCTACCCTGCAAGCCACTACGTGACGCCGCCGGAGAAAATGGCGCGCGCCGTGCAGGAGATCCGCCGCGAGTGCGACGAGCGGGTGAAGTTCTTCAAGGAGAACGATAAGCCGCTCGAGGCCGAACGCATCGCGCAGCGCACGAATTTCGATATCGAGATGATCCAGGAGCTTGGCTACTGCTCCGGTGTGGAGAACTATTCGCGCATCATCTCCGGTCGCCCGGTCGGGAGCGCGCCGATGACGCTGCTCGACTATTTCCCGAAGGACTTTCTCATGTTCATCGACGAATCGCACGTCACCCTGCCGCAGGTGCGCGCCATGTACCACGGCGACCGCGCGCGCAAGGAAGCGCTCGTTGAATACGGCTTCCGGCTGCCGTCGGCGTTCGATAACCGGCCGCTGAAGTTTGAAGAATTCCAGCAGCGGGTGAATCAGGTCATATACGTTTCCGCCACGCCCGGCGAGTACGAGCGCACGCGCTCGGGCCAGATCGCCGAGCAGATCATCCGTCCGACAGGGCTTACCGATCCGAAGATCGACGTGCGCCCCATCGAGGGCCAGATCGACGATCTCATCGCCGAGATCCACACGCGCATCGAGCGCGGCGAGCGCACGCTCGTCACGACGCTCACCAAGCGCATGGCGGAGGATCTGACGGCATATCTCGGCAACGCCGGCATCAAAACGCGCTACATGCACCACGACGTCGGCGCGATGGAGCGCATGGAGATCATCCGCGATCTGCGCCGGGGCGAATTTGACGTGCTCGTCGGCATCAACCTTCTGCGCGAGGGCCTTGACCTTCCCGAGGTATCGCTCATTGCGATCCTCGACGCGGACAAGGAGGG
>DHKA01000089.1 GCA_002404605.1 Clostridiales bacterium UBA4706
GACGGCGTGCGCATTGCCGAACTGGACGAGATGAGCTACCGCCGCAACCTTTGGGGCCACCGGCCGCTCACGGATTTCTGGCGTGTTGGCGCGGGCACGGTGCGGCGGCTCGAGGCGCTGGGAATGCACACGATGGGCGATATCGCCCGCTGCTCGCTTGGAAAGAGCGGGGATTTCTATAACGAGGAGCTGCTGTATAAAACGTTCGGCGTGCAGGCGGAACTGCTCATTGACCACGCCTGGGGCTGGGAGCCGTGTACGATCGCAGACATCCGCACCTACCGGCCGGACTCCAACAGCATCAGCTCCGGCCAGGTGCTGCAGGAGCCGTACGACTGGCACAAGGCCAAGCTCATCGTGCGCGAGATGACCGACCTTCTCGTGCTTGATCTTGTGAAAAAGTGCCTGTGCACCAATCAGCTCACGCTCACGATCGGGTACGACATCGAAAATCTCTCCGACCCCGCCCGCGCCGCGCAGTATTCCGGGGAGACGCACGTGGATCGTTATGGCCGCCGCGTGCCGAAGCACGGCCACGGAACGGCAAATCTCACGGGTTATTCATCCTCCACGCGCGAGATCACGGACGCGGTCATGGCGCTCTACGAGCGCATTACGGATAAAAACCTTCTTGTCCGCCGCGTGACGGTCGCGGCGAACCGCGTCCTGCCGGAGGATAAGATCCTCCGCACGGTCGAGAGCGGCGAGCAGATGGATCTCTTTTCCGCCGCGGAGGAGAAGCCGAGTGCACCCGGCACGGAGCAGAAGGCGCGCGAGCGCGAACGCCGGCGTCAGGAAGCCATTCTTGCCATCCAGCGGCGCTACGGCAGCAACGCCATTTTAAAGGGCATGAATCTCGAAGAGGGCGCGACGACGCGCGAGCGGAATAAACAGATCGGAGGCCACCGGGCATGAAGCGCGAGGAATGTCACGATTACGACGATATCATCGCCCTGCCGCACCATGTCTCCGACACGCACCCGCCCATGCCGCGGCGCGACCGCGCGGCGCAGTTTTCCTCGTTCGCTGCGCTCACCGGGTACGAGGCCGTTGTTGCGGAAACGGCGCGGGAGTTCGGCGAGACAGAGACCGGGGAATACGAGACGGAGACCGAGTGGTGACTTGTATTCCGCTCTTTGCTGCGGTACAATAAACGCATACCACCGGGAGGAAACGAAATGGAAAAGATCGCACTTATCACCGGCGCGAGCCGCGGCATCGGCCGCGCGACGGCGCGCCGTCTTGCCCACGAGGGCTATACCGTTGCCGTAAACTATCATGTCCGGCAGGACTGCGCCGACTCGCTCGTGGCGGAGCTCGCCGTCGAGGGGCTGCACGCCGCCGCGTTTCAGGCGGACGTCGCCGACCGCACGCAGGTGGAGAACATGGTACGCCGCGTGGAGGATGCGTTCGGCCATGTGAGTCTCCTTGTGAATAACGCGGGCGTCGCGGGACAGGCGCTCTTTCAGGACGTGACGGAGGAGATGTGGCGGCGCTATTTCGGCGTGAATATCGACGGGGCGTTCCACACCATCCAGACCGTCCTGCCGCCGATGCTCCATGAGCACGCGGGCTGCATCGTGAATGTCTCGTCCATGTGGGGGCTGCGCGGCGCGAGCTGCGAGGTGACGTACTCCGCCACAAAAGCCGCACTCATCGCGCTCACGCGCTCGCTGGCCGCCGAGCTCGCGCCCACGCACATCCGCGTCAACTGCGTTGCGCCCGGCGTGATAAAAACCGATATGCTCTCGGCGCTGCCGGACGGGGTGCTGCCACAGCTTGCCGAGGAAACGCCGCTGCGCCGTCTCGGACGGCCGGAGGATATCGCCGCCGCGGTCTCCTACCTTGCGAGCGACGACGCGAGCTTCGTCACCGGTCAGGTGCTCACCGTGGATGGGGGATTCATCCTGTAATTAACATAATGCAGTAAACATAATTTAATTAACATAATACAAAGCCTGCGCGGAGAAACCACTATCCGTCCAGGCTTTTTATGTTTATTAAGTTTACATAATTACAGCTTGTTCCGATATTCATTCGCGCTGACGCCCTCGATCTTTTTGAATGTCCGGGCAAAGTGCGCCACATCCGCATAGCCGACGAGCTCACTGATCTCGCCGATCTTGAGACTTGGGTCGGTCAGGAGCTTACACGCTTCCTCGATACGTACGGAGTTTAGAATGTCGTAAAAGCTCTTTCCGGCGCAGCGGTTGAGCTGCTTGGAAAGGTGCCATTGGGAGATATAGCAGCGGTCCGCGACCTCCTGCAAAGAGAGCTTTTCGCGATAGTGTGCGCGTATGTAGGCGATGGCCTGATTCACCAGAAAGTTTTCCGCCTGCTGCTGCGTTTCGCTCTCCCCGGCGGCGGGCTCCTCCTGCCGGGCACGTCGGTCGAGATTGGCCTTCATCGCGCCGAGCGCCTCGTGGATCTCGTCCATTTTGGAGGGTTTCAGGAGAAAGCGCGTCACGCCGAGGCGAATGGCCTCCTGCGCATAGGAAAAATCGCGGTAGCCGGTGAGAACGGTGATCTGCATGTCGGGAAACTCGCTTCGCAGCCCCGCGAGCATCGTTAGTCCGTCGCCGCCGGGCATGCGGATGTCGGTAAACACGATATCCGGGCGCAGTGCGCGGATCGTCTCGGCGCCGCTGCGGCCGTCGGACGCCGTGGCGACGACCTCGCAGCCGTAGTCCGCCCATTTGACGACCTTCCGCAGACCTTCGAGAATGATATATTCATCGTCGATCAAAACGACACGGTACATGTGTGCTCACCTCCCAGCCAGAACAGCATACACGCGCGCGAAGGAAAATGCAAGCATCAGCCCTTGACCGCGCCCGCCGTCAGACCCTTGACGATGTTCTTCTGCAGCAGCACGTAGACGATCAGCACCGGGATCACGACCAGCACGACCGAGGATGCCATCAGACCGTAGTTGACGCCGGCCTGCGAGCTGATCTCGTTGAGAAGGCCCGTGATCGCGCGCTCCTGCGGATAGCGCAGAAAGAACGACTGCGTGAAAAGATCGTTGTAGCTCCAGAGAAACGCAAAGATCGCAACCGTGGCGAACGAAGATTTCGCGGCGGGGATGATGATGTGAAAATAGATCTGGAACACATTGCAGCCGTCGAGATACGCGCTCTCTTCCAGATCGATCGGCACCGATTGGATAAAGCCCATCAGAACGATGATGGCAAAGCACAGGTTCCCGGCGATCTGCGGCAAAATGACCGCGAGCAGACTCAGCCAGCGGTAGCCCGTTCCGGCAATGCCCAGCATGACCTCGAGCCGGAATACCGGAATGATCGTAGAGAACACGGGGAACATCATGCCTGCGGTGATGAGGCCGTAGAGCAGCTTGCGGAGCTTAAAGCGGTAGCGCACGAGACCGTAGGCCGCCATGCCCGCAAGGAGCACGACGAGGATCGTAACGGTGCCGGAAATGATGACGCTGTTGAGATACGCGTTTTTGAAGTCCGCGCGCTCCCACGCGGTGCGGTAGTTATCCCACGTAAAAGCGTCGCCCAGCGGCAGGGAGAACGAGTCGCTGAGAATGAGCCCCTTTTTGCGGAACGAGTTCAGAATGACCCAGATAAACGGATATACGGTCGTCAGCCCCCAGAGACAGAGCACCACATAGGTGAGGATCTTGGAGAGCGACGGCTTTTTCTTCATTTTCATGTCTCTCTCCTCCTTAAATATCGTCGGACTGCCGGAATACCCGGTTCACCACGTTCGAGAGCACAACGCCGAGCACGACGATGAGCACTGCGATCGTGGAGCCGTAGTCCACGTTCGATTTGTTGAACGTCTGGTCGTACATATATGTACCGGTCAGCCAGCCGAGATTTTCCGGCATGCCCGCGCCGAACATGACCCACGGCAGATCGAACACCTTCAGCGCGCCCGTAACGGCGAGCACCACGCACGTACACAGTACATTGTGCAGCATGGGGAGCGTGATGTACCGCGTGCGCTTCCAGCCGTCCGCGCCGTCGAGCGCGGCGGCCTCGTAAAGTTCCTGCGGGATGTTGTTCAGACCGGTGACGATGATGACAAAGTAAAAGCCCACGTACTGCCACATGACGGGGAGGAACATCGTAAAGAGATAATGCGCCTGATCCTTCCAGTCCAGCCACTCGACGATCATTTTGCCGTTCGGCTTGATCTCATAGGGAAGCTGCCCCATGGCGAGCAGGATCTGGTTGACCATGCCGCCCTTGTAGAGGAAAATGAGATTGAAGAGCAGACCGAGCGCTGTGGCGGAAATGACGATGGGGAAAAAGTACACGGTGCGGAACACCTGCGCGCCGACGCGGATCGTATCCACGAGCAGCGCGAGAATGAGCGCCACGCCCACCTGGATGACCACGGTGCACACGATCATAAGTGCCGTGTTCCTGAGCGCGGTGCGCATGTTGGGGTCGGTCATGAGCCGCTGGTAGTTTTCATACCACGGCGTGTTCACACCCTCTGCCGCGCGGCCGAGACCGCCGATGTTGAGGAATGTGTTGAGGATGTTCTGGATGAACGGATAGTAGAGATATACCGCGAGAAACAGAAATGCCGGCACGAGAAACACGAGCAGCGGCCATTTTCTCTTGTAGATGGTGGATAGCATGGATACACCGTCCTTAGCTCCGAAGAGGACTTAATAAGAAAGGGGGCTGCTGCATCGCAGCAGCCCCCGCAGGTAAGTACGAAAGGGAAGCTCAGTTGAGAGCGATCGCGGAGGCAACGGCCTCCTCGGCGGTCATCTGGCCGGTGACGACCTTCTGGATGTTGCCGAACAGGTCGGCCTTGGCCTCGCTGGAGATGGTGTCCTGCACCGCGCCGATAACACCGGTGATCTCGGCATTGACGTCGGCGGCGGTCTGCTGCAGCGCGTTCAGACCCGCGGGCTTCGCGCCGTTGACGAGCGCTGTGACCTCGGTGGTGACGAAGGTGCTCAGCGTTTCATCGGAGGTAAGAGTCTCGACAAACTTCACGGCAGCTTCGCGCTTGGCGGGATCGTCCCACGCCTTGCGGGTGATGAAGTAGCCCATGGAGATGCCGCCGATAGCTTCGGTGGCTTTGCGCTCGCCCTTTCCGGGGACGAAGGAGACGGAGTAGTTCTCCAGCTCGTCGCTGTGGTTTTCGGTGAAGTAGCCGACCTTCCAGGAGCCGTCGATAAGGAACGCGGCCTCGCCGTCGCCGAACATGGCAACGGTCTCGGCGTCGCTGGCGGTCAGGGTGTTCTTCGGGAAGTAGCCGCGCTCGTAGAGATCCTTGAGATCGTTGAGAGCGGCGACCCACTTCTGGGAAACGGCGTCGTCATGGAGCGTGCCGTCCTCGTTGAGAGTGGGGATCTCGAGCTGCGTGGCGAGCGTGCCGTTGTTCATAACGGCGAACTCAAACCAGTAATGAGGCACTTCGAAGAGCGAGCAGGCGATGGGGGTATAGCCGTTATCCAGAATGGTTTGGCAGTCGGCCAGGAACTGATCCCAGGTGTAGTCGGGGCCGGGCATCGCAACGCCGCAGGCCTCGAGCACGGTTTTGTTGACGAACATGTTCTCCCAGAAGCCGGAGGACGGGACGGAGTAGTGCTTGCCGTCGGCGGCGGCGGCCATCATGCTTTCCTTCATGTTCGCGGCATAGTCGGGATACTCGGTGCGGATCTCGTCGATGGAGACGACCTTGTTGGCGGTGATGAAGGGCTCGGCGTCGGCGTTGGTGAAGAAGAACAGCACATCTGGCTCGGAGCCGGTCTCAAAGTCGGTGAGGACTTTCGCCTTCCACTCCTCGTTGGAGGTGGCGCTGCCGTCGTTGATCTTGTTGCCGGTGGCTTCCTCGTAGGCCTTTACCGCGGCCTCGAAGTTTTTGCGGTTGCCGTCGTCGCCGCCGTAGGAGGTGACAACGTTCAGCGTAACGGGGGTGCTGGCGGGCTGTTCGGTGGTGCCGGGATCTTTCGGCTCATCGGCCGTCTGGCCGCCGTTCGGCGCGGCGCTCTGGCCGCACGCGGCGAGGCTCAGCACCATAAGAACGGCAAGAAGCAATGCAAGAAACTTTTTCATAGCTTGGATCTCCCCTTAAAGAATTTGTGATATTGTACGATATCACGTTTCATATTATACCGGATAGAAGTAAAAATGCATAAGACCTGCGCTTGCTGTTTCTTGCCCGTTCTTGCGCAGTTTGTGCAAAGCATGCAAATCAAGCGTCGAGCGGGAGAGAGATCACCGCCAGAATGCTGTCTGCGGCGGTCTGCTCTATGGTGAGCGAGGAACGCTCGCCGTAAAGCAGACTGAGCCGCTCGCGCACATTGCGGAGGCCGACCTTCCCGGCAAAGTTTCCGTTGGGTGCTTCGGAGAGCAGCGCATCGATCTGCGCGCGCTCGTCGGGTGTTATCTGTCCGTCGTGCTCGACCTCCAGCCGGATATTGCCGCCTTCGCGCCGGACGCGCACTGCGAGATGCCCGCCGCGCTGCGGCGTGAGATCATGCTCTATGGCGTTTTCCACGATCGGCTGCAAAATGAGCCGCGGGATCACAATGTCGAGCAGCGCTTTGTCTGCGCCCTTTGTGACGATCAGCGCCGGGCCGAGCCGCTGGGAGATTATATAAAGGTAAGCGTCTACATACCCGAGCTCCTGCCGCAGCGACGCCATGCCGTTTCCGTCACGGTCGAGCGCGGCGTCGAGCATCGTGGCGAGTGCTTCGGTCATGGCGCACACGCGCTCGTTCTCCGCGAGCCGCGCCTCCCAGCTGATGATCTCCAGCGTGTTGTTGAGAAAATGCGGGTTGATCTGCGATTGCAGGGCCTTGATGCGCGCCTCCTGCAGGGCCTGCTGCTCGCGGTAGAGCTGCTCAAAGCGCCATTTGAGCTGTAGAGACATGTCGTTGAAATCGCGGTAGAGCTTTTGAAATTCGAGACTCCCGGCGCGCTCCTCAATACAGTAGCCGCGCTCGCCGCCCGCTACGCGTGCCGCGGCGTCGGCCAGCGTCTCCACGGGCCGCGTGACGTAGCGGTAAAAGAGCAGTATGACCGCGCCGACGAGCGGCGTGCCGAGCAGCAGCACGAGCGCCACGGCCCAGCGCAGCTCCGGCATCGCGCCCCAGAGCCGCAGTTCCGGCGCCGTCACCGTGACGGAGAGCGTGTGCCCGCCGAAGTCGGCGCTGTAGTCGCTCAAAAGAAGCCGGTCCGCGCCGGCATCCGGCAGCTCGGAGAGCTGGAACGGAACATTGTCGAGCGCCGCTTCGACCTGCGCGCTCACGGCGAGAGCCGCGAGCGGCTGAAAGAGTGTGTCCGTGTCGCAGAGAAGCGTGAGCTGCGCATAGGGGTGAAACGCGGCGTCGAGAAGATTTCGCGTCATATAGAGCTCGCTGCCGTCCTTGAGAAAGTAGATGCCGGTATCCACGGCGTCGAGAGTGGTTTCCACCTGCGGCTGCACGTCGGTGCGGAAGTGCTGGGAAAGGCGGTAGGTGTTGGCGCGGAAGGAATCGGCGTAGTAATAGAGCATGTCCGCATGGTCGTTGAATGTGAGGAATACGGCCTTGAAATTTGCGTCGCGGGAAAAGTTCTGCGAGAAGTAGGCGTAGACACGGCTGTAGAGAGTCTGCCGGTCGCCGGACTGCTGATAGGCGCGGTAAGCATCGCGGATGTCGCCGTTATACGATACGGCCTTGGACGATTCCATCGCGCTCTCGAGCCGGAGCGTTGTCTGCGACATGGCGTGGTCTACACTCGCGGAGATGCTCTCGCGCAGGTTCTGCTCATAGTTTCGGTTGAGCAGTATGCCCGCCACGATCACGATCGTGACGATGGGGATGACCCAGCACGCCACCATGACCGCTGTAAGACCCCATTTGAGCGAAAACGGCTTCCTCTCTCTGCGCATAACGCTTCCTCCACGGCTTTTTTTGTATTATAGCATAAAGAACGCACTTCTGCATATAGCGTTTGCCGCCGATGAACGCCGGTGCGCATGAAATAAAATGGATTGGGGAATTCGCCAGTTTGCCAACGCGTTTTCTATAAAAAATTGATTTTTGGCGAGTATGTGTGTTGACAAGCGGTATATGGCGCATTAGAATGTGGTCGTGCTCGAAAGTGTTGGCTAACAAGAGCATAATGAGAAATAGGTTGTTTTTTACATTAGGAAAGGAGAACATTACTATGGTAAACAGAATCATGCTCAACCAGACCTCGTATCACGGCGCAGGCGCCATCCAGGAGCTGCCCGCCGAAGTCAAGTCCCGCGGCCTGAAAAAGGCGCTTATCTGCTGCGGCCCCACTCTTCTGCGTCACGGCGTTATCGCCCGCGTGACCGACGTGCTGGACGCCGCCGGACTGAGCTATGAGATATTCTCCGATATAAAGCCCAATCCCACCATTGAGAACGTGACCGACGGCGTTGCGGCCTTCAAAGCTGCCGGCGCGGATTACCTGGTCGCTATCGGCGGAGGTTCGCCCATGGACACCTCCAAGGCCATCGGCATCATCATCAATAACCCCGAATTCGCCGATGTACGCTCTCTCGAAGGCGTGGCGGCCACCAAGAAGCCCTGCGTGCCCATCATCGCCATCCCGACGACCGCCGGTACCGCTGCCGAGGTAACCATCAACTACGTCATTACCGACGTGGAGAAGAAGCGCAAGTTCGTCTGCGTCGATCCTCACGATATGCCCATCGTTGCGATCGTCGATCCGGAGATGATGAGTTCGATGCCCGCCGGTCTGACCGCTTCCACCGGTATGGACGCGCTGACCCACGCCATCGAGGGCTACACCACGAAGGCCGCCTGGGAAATGACCGACATGTTCCATCTCGAAGCCATCAAGCTCATCTCTGCCAACCTGCGCGGCGCCGTCAAGGGCACGAAGGAAGGGCGCGAGGGCATGGCTCTCGGCCAGTATATCGCCGGTATGGGCTTTTCGAACGTCGGTCTCGGCATTGCGCACTCCATGGCGCACACCCTCGGCGCTGTGTATGACACGCCGCACGGCGTTGCCTGCGCAATGATGCTGCCGATCGTCATGGAGTATAACGCCGAATGCACCGGCGAGAAGTACCGCGAGATCGCGCGCGCCATGGGCGTGGATGGCGTCGATTCGATGACCCAGGCCGAGTACCGCAAGGCGGCTATTGACGCCGTGAAGAAGCTCTCCCACGATGTCGGCATCCCGGAGAAGCTGGAAGCTCTGAAGGAAGAGGATCTGCCGTTCCTCGCGGAGAGCGCCTACGCCGACGCCTGCCGTCCCGGCAACCCCAAGGATACGAGCGTTGCCGACATGACGGAGCTGTTCCGGAAGCTGATGTAAATAGAAGCTGCCAATAGGGAAGCGACCGCCCATTTAAAATGGAACAAGCCCTTGGGAATACGCAGGTATTCCCAAGGGCTTTGTACGTTTTCATAGTTCCAGCATATCGCGGAAGGCTTTGATATACCCATCTGCGGCCGCCTGTTCATCGGCTTCGGCGGCCATGCGGAGCAGCGGCTCCGTGCCGGAGAAGCGGCAGATGACCCAGCTTCCGTCCTTGAAGTACACCTTGCAGCCGTCTTCCCGGCTGATATGATCGACAGCCGTACCGAATTCCGGCACCTTCTTTTCTGTGAAGAGAAGCTCCTGCAGCTCGGCCTTGCGCTCCGGCGTCATGCGGAAGTCGGCCTCGGCCCAGCAGGGGTTGCCGTACTGCTCGGTGATCTCGGCGAAGAGCTCGGAGACGGATTTTCCCGTAACGGCGAGCATTTCCACGAGCAGCGCCGCGGCGTAAATGCCGTCCTTGCCGGAGATGTGGCCGCGCACGGCCATGCCGCCGGACGACTCACCGCCGATGATCGCGCCGGTCTCGCTCATCTTTGCGGAGACCCACTTGAAGCCGACAGGCACCTCGTAGCACTTCTGCCCCAGTCCCGCGGCGACGCGGTCGAGCAGGCAGGAGGTGGAGTTGTTGCGCACGCACGGCCCTTCCCAGCCGCGGTACTTTACGAGATAGTAGTAGAGCAGCACGAGCAGCTTGTTCGGGTGGATGAACTGTCCCTCGTTATCAATGACGCCGAGACGGTCGGCGTCGCCGTCGGTCGCAATGCCGAGATCGCAGTGCCGGTCGAGCACGAGCGCGGCGAGCGGCTTGAGCGTATCGACGTTCGGCGCGGGCAGCTTGCCGCCGAAGAGCGTGTCGTGGCGGTCGTGTATGACTTCCAGATCGCACCGACACGTCGTGAGCAGCATGCTCAAACTTGACCAGCTCACGCCGTACATCGGGTCAAAGCCGATGCGCAGCGAGGCTTTCTTGATCGCGTCCACATTTATGGCGGAAAGGATGCTGTCGAGATACTCGTTCATCGGGTAATCCTCGACGATCTTCCCCTCAGCGAGCGCGGTGTCGTAATCCACGCTCTTCACATCGGCGGGGGAGAGCTTTTCGATCTCGGTCTCAATGCGGCGCGTCACCTCCGCATCGGCGTCGCGTCCGCCCTCGGTGAACACCTTGATGCCGTTGTAAATGGCGGGGTTGTGGCTCGCGGTCACGGCCATGCCGTAGGGCATGTTCCGGCGCTTGACGGTGAACATGATGAGCGGCGTCGGGCTCGAACGGTTGATGACGTAGGGGCGGAAGCCGTAGCCCGCGAGCACCTCGCACGCCCAGTGTGCCGATTCCTTGGAAAGAAAGCGGCGGTCGTAGCCGACGCAGATCTCCGCCCCGGCGTGGCCCTCTTTTTCCATGAGCGCGCACAGCCCCGCGGTGAGAAGGCGGATGTTCTCCTTTGTGAAGCCGTCGGCGATGATGGCACGCCATCCGCCAGTACCGAATTTGACCATGTGTATCTTACTCCTTTCGGTTCATTACAACTTCCACGCGGCACTCCGTCCCGGCAGGGAGCGGGGGCAGAGCGTCCACGGTTTTTCCGTTCATCGTAATGCTCTCCACGCCCTTTTCGACGCCGTGGGGATTCGTCACATGAATGCGGTACATCGCGCCGCGCCAGCGGCGGTGCACCGTGAATTCCTTCCAGTCTGCCGG
>DHKA01000039.1:0-4930 GCA_002404605.1 Clostridiales bacterium UBA4706
AACAAATGGGGTGCAGTTCAGAAGCTGCAAGGTGTTTTTGATAAGTTCAATGAACAGACCGGAGACCGGGCCGAAGGCAAAAGCCCCGATGAGCGCCGGAAAGTCGGACGGATCCATTTTTGCGAAGGACGGCGAGAGCGGGACGGGAAACTCCGCAAAGGCCAGCACATAGGCCACGGCGGAGAGCAGAGCGGTCATGGTGAGCGCGCGGGCGTTCAAAATGGCAGAGCGTTTCGGCTGCGGGACGGACAGGGATAACATGGTTTCCTCCTTGGGGATGACGGCCCGGCGGTTTCACAGGAAAATTTTGTGAAGCCGCCGGGAAAGTACGGTGGGTCAAAAGTGGCGATCAGAACTCGTACGGCGGATCGCCGGAGAAATCGGCGATGACGCCGTGCGCGTCGGCAAGATAGAACACCTCGAAAATGGGGTTCGTCGCCTCGCCGTACTGCCCCTTCACGATGGGGTTCTGGATGCACATTTCCTTGACGGCCATGTTGTTTTCGAAAACGGCCTTGCCGTGCAGCCGGATCCAGGCAAACTCCGGGCTGGAAACGGAGAGCTCCACATAGGGATTTACCCGCATGTCCTTGTAGACATCCTTCTGGTTGTTCGTGCAGAACCAGAGCTTGCCATCCTGCTCCCCGGCGAACATGAAGGGGCGGCACTTGGCCTTTCCGTCGCGGCCGACGGTGGACAGATACTGGGTGGGATTGGCGCTCAGAAATGCAACGACTTTGTTCATGGTACATACCTCCAAGGTTTTTATCATTGAAAGGACCGCAGCCCTTTCGCTGGAAGTATCATAGCTCCATAGCGCCCGGTCGTAAAGTAAGCACAATATTGTGCCGTAGCTACCAAAAGGATACTATTTGAACATACCGGGATATGCAGTCAAGTGTTTTTCGTTTCGGTTTCCCTGTCCGGCGCGGCCGGATATGCGCGCAATTTCAGCGCTGTCCATAGGATAATACCGATCCACGCCGCAACACACAGAACGATCGTTGGAATATGTTCACGCAGCCATTTCTTCTTGAAAAATGTGATCTTTTCTTTCAGCGTAAAGACGCTGTTGTTCAGCGCCGCAGCAAGGTTGCTGTCGGCGGCTTTCTTAAAGTCCTCCGCGGCAAGCCGTTCTCCGCTTATAAGCTCGTTGACGCTTACGCCGAATTCTTCGGACAGCAGCGACAGCATTTCGACGTCGGGCATATAATTGCCGTTCTCCCAGCGGGAAACGGTCTTGTTGGTCACGCCGAGCCTTTCTCCGAGCTGTTCCTGCGTCAATCCCTGTTCTTTCCGCAGAGCAGCGATAAATTTTCCTATCTTTATTTGATCCATTCGTCTCACCTCGAAGAAAAGTATAGCAGGGTTTTCGTAAAATGTCCTCCCCACAAACAGCGAATCGGATGCCCGCTGTCAGAAATAAGAAAATTGCAATCGGCGCGGGAATAGTGTACAATACGAAACAAAGCGTAAAAAAGAAACCATTGGAGGATGTTATGGAGAATATGGTGAAAACGGAGCTCCCGGCCTGCCCGGTGGAGACAACGCTGACGCTGATCGGCGACAAGTGGAAAGTGCTGATCCTGCGCGATCTGATGCCCGGCACGAAACGGTTCGGCGAGCTGAAAAAGTCGATCGGCGGCGTTTCGCAGAAGGTGCTGACGGCGCAGCTGCGCGCCATGGAGGAGAGCGGGCTCGTCCGCCGCAAGGTCTATGCCGAGGTGCCGCCGCGCGTGGAATATTCCCTCACGCCGCTGGGCGTCAGTCTCAAGCCCATTCTCGATGCCATGCTTGCGTGGGGCGCGGACTACAAAAAGCAGTACGGCGGCGACGGGATGCAATAAGTCTTGCGCGGCGGACGGGGAACGTGTATAATGTTCTCCGTGAAAATAGGCGGCTTCTCTTCAGCAAAGGGTTAGGGGAGCGCCGCGACACGGGAGTTCGCTATGAAAGTTACCTTTTTGGGCGCGACCCATGAAGTTACGGGCAGCTGCACGCTCATCGAGTGCGGAAATAACCGCGGCCTTGTTGACTGCGGCATGGAGCAGGGGAAGGACATCTTTGAAAACCAGAAGCTGCCGGTGGCGGCGGGGGAGATCGACTTCGTCCTTTTGACGCACGCGCACATCGACCATTCCGGCAATCTGCCGCTGCTTTTCAAAAACGGGTTCGACGGCCCCATTTACGCCACGCGCGAGACCTGCGATCTCTGCCGCATCATGCTGCGCGACTGCGCGCACATCCAGGAGAGCGAGGCCGAATGGCGCAACCGCAAGAGCCGGCGCTCCGGCGGACCGGCGTATGAGCCGGTCTACACGCTCGACGATGCCGAGGCCGCTATCGCGCATCTGCGCCCGGTGAGCTATCACGAGCTGGTGCAGGTCGGCGAGCACTTCGCCGTCCGCTTCAGCGACGTATGCCACCTGCTCGGCAGCGCCTGCATCGAGGTCTTTATGACCGAAAACGGCGTGGAGCGCAAAATGGTGTTCAGCGGCGACATCGGCAATCTCAACCAGCCCATCATCCGCAACGTGCCGGAAACGGTCGCGGACGCGGACTATGTTATGATCGAATCGACCTACGGCGACCGTCTGCACGACCGCCATGTCCCGCCGGTCAAGCTGCTGGCCGATTACATCCAGCGCACGCTCGACCGCGGCGGCAATCTCGTCATCCCGTCGTTCGCCGTCGGGCGCACGCAGGAGATGCTCTACTACATCCGCGAGATCCGCGAGAAAAAGCTCGTCACCGGCCACGATGGGTTCCCCGTCTATGTGGACAGCCCCATGGCGAACGAGGCGACGGCGATCTATCTCCAGTGCGGGCACGAATGCTTTGACGAGGAGACCCGCGCCCTCGTGGACGCCGGGATCAACCCCATCTGGTCGGACGGCATCCGCATCTCCGTTTCGAGCGAGGATTCCAAGGCCATCAACGAAAACCCCGAGCCCAAGGTCATCATTTCGGCAAGCGGCATGTGCGAGGCGGGGCGCATCCGCCACCATCTCAAGCACAATCTCTGGCGCAAGGAGAGCACGGTGCTCTTCGTCGGCTATCAGGCGGAGGGGACGCTCGGCCGCAAGCTGTATGACGGGGAGAAGCACGTAAAGCTCTTCGGCGAGGATATCGAGGTCAACTGCGAAGTCGGCTTCCTGCCAGGCAAGAGCGGCCATGCTGACCGCGACGGGCTCACCGCGTGGCTCGCGGGCTTTGAAAAGAAGCCGAAGCTCGTGTTCGTAAACCACGGCGAGGATGCTGTGACGGATGCGTTTGCAAGCTATCTTGAGACCGAGCACGGCTATAAGGCGTTTGCGCCATACAGCGGCACGGTGTTCGATCTCGCCGAGGGGAAATTCCTCGCCTGTCCGAAGGGCGTGCCGGTCAAAAAGGCGGAGACCGCTTCGGGGGCCGAGGCGAGCGGGCTTTACCAGAAGCTCGTTGCCGCCGGAGAATCGCTCCTTTCTCTCATCCGCGCGAGCCGCGGCAAGCCGAACAAAACGCTCAAACACTTCCTTTCGGACGTGGAAGAGCTTCTCAAAAAATATCGCTGAACCGTATAAAGGGAGGAGAAACCCATGGACGAGAAGAAGATCGCATACAAGCGCGTGCTGCTCAAGCTCTCCGGCGAGGCTCTCTCCGGCGACGCCGGAACGGGGCTGGACTTCAAGGTCATGGCCGAGGTCTGCGGCGTTGTCGCGCAGTGCGCCCGACAGGGCGTCGAGGTCGGCATCGTTGTCGGCGGCGGCAATTTCTGGCGCGGCGTGAAAAACGGCGAGGGCCGCATGGACCGCTGGAGAGCAGACTATATGGGTATGCTCGCCACGGTGATGAACTGTCTGGCGCTGCAGGATGTGCTGCAGCAGCAGGGCGTGGAGGCCAAGGTGCTCACCGCCATGGAGATCCAGCACATCGGCGAGCCGTTCTCCGTGGAGAAGGCGGACGAATATCTCCGCTCCGGCAAGGTCGTCGTGTTCGGCGGCGGCGTCGGCAGCCCGTTCTTCACGACCGACACGGGCGCGGTGCTGCGCGCGGCGCTCATCGGCGCGGACGCGGTGCTGCTTGCCAAAAACGTGGACGGCGTTTACAGCGCCGACCCGAAGAAGGACCCCAACGCCGTGCGCTTCGACTCTCTCACGTATGAGGAAGTGCTCGAAAAGCGTCTCGCGGTCATGGACAGCACGGCGACGTGCATCGCCATGGACAACCGCATCCCCATCAAGGTGTTCGCGCTGCGCGAACCGGAAAACATCCTGCGCGCCGCCCGCGGCGAAGCCGTCGGCACGCTGGTCCATTAAAAGAAAAACAAAAAAATAACACCGGGAGGATATACAAGATGGCAGAAATCAAAGAATTCAAAAACCGCATGATCAAAACGGCAGAGGTTCTCTCCACCCAGTTCGACACCGTCCGCGCCGGCCGCGCCAACGCCGCCGTGCTCGATCAGATCGAGGTCGATTACTACGGCTCTCCCACCCCCATCCGCCAGATCGCGTCCATTTCCAGCCCCGATCCGCGCACGCTGCTCATCCAGCCGTGGGACGGCAGCACGCTCAAGCTCATTGAAAAGGCGATCCTTACCTCCGAACTCGGCATCAACCCGCAGAACGACGGGCGCGTCATCCGTCTCGTGTTCCCGCAGCTCACCGAGGAGCGCCGCAAGGAGCTTGCCAAGCAGGTGCGCAAGTACGGCGAGGAAGCCAAGGTCGCTGTGCGCAACATCCGCCGCGACGCGATGGACAAGTTCAAGAAGGAACAGAAAAAGGGCGAGATCACCGAGGACGATCTGAAGGATCTCGAAAAGGACATGCAGAAGCTGACCGACGACTACACCAAGGAAGTCGATAAGCTCACCGCCGCCAAGGAAAAGGAGCTCTTCGAGATCTGATGGCGGGCGCAGCAGAAAAAAACGGCGCGGCGGGGGAGAAGT
>DHKA01000039.1:4979-6600 GCA_002404605.1 Clostridiales bacterium UBA4706
CATTGCCATCATCATGGACGGCAACGGCCGCTGGGCGAAAAAGCGCGGACTTCCGCGCAAGGCGGGCCACGCCGTCGGCGCGGAGACATTCCGGCGCATTGCGACGTACTGCAAGAACCTCGGCATGGAGCATCTGACGGTCTATGCGTTCTCTACGGAAAACTGGAAGCGCTCGGACGAGGAAGTCGGCGCGATCATGGGGCTGCTGGAAAATTATCTGCACGAATCCATTGAAAAGATGGAAAAGGATCAGATCCGCTTAAAAATCCTCGGCGATACGACGGCCCTTTCACCCGCCATTCAAGGTCTGATCGATAAAACCGACGCGATCGCCGCGCGGCTTCCCGGCTGCTTTCAGGCGAACGTCTGCCTGAACTACGGCGGACGCGACGAGATCGTCCGCGCCGTGAACCGCTTCACGACAGAGCACCCCGGCGAGCCGATCACCGAAGCGGCGATGGCGGAGTATCTTGACACCGCCGGCATCCCCGACCCCGATCTCATAATCCGCACGGGCGGGGAATATCGTATATCGAATTTCCTTATGTGGGAGAGCGCTTACTCGGAGCTTTACTTCACCGATGTGCTCTGGCCGGATTTCTCGGAGAAAGACATTGACGAAGCCGTTGCGGAGTACCGGCACCGCGACCGTCGGTTCGGAGGAGTTAAAGCGTGAAAAAAAGAGTATTGACCGCGCTCGTGGGCATCCCTATTCTTATCTTGGGCGTGTTTTTCGCACCCATCTGGCTGTTCGGCGTGATCATTGCGGTCATCTGCGGCTTTGTGGCGTTTGAGCTCATGCGCTGCGCCATCGGGCAGGCACCGAAGCGGCTGTACGTTTCCGCCATTCTCTCTGCTGTGGCGATCGCCATTTTCGGCGGGCTCGATCTCCGCATGGCGGCGATCATCCTGCTCTTCCTCTTCTTCGTGCTCTCGTGCGAGATGATGGCGTGCTTTTCCACACCACGCAAGATCAGCATGGAAATGGTCGCTATCTCGATGCTCGCGGGCGGCGTGCTGCCGATGATGCTCTCTACGCTTCTCCGCATTGCGCAGTTTGAAACGACGATCTCCATTCCGGAGCTGCTGCGAGGCAACTCCACGCTCGTGCACATCGCGCACGACGGGCTTGTCGGACGCGTGCGCGCGTTTCTGCCGTTCATCGTCGCCTTCGGGAGCGACGCGGGCGCATACTTCTGCGGCCGCGCGTTTGGCAAGAAGCAGCTCGCCCCGTCCATCTCTCCGCATAAGACTGTCGCCGGCGGCATCGGCGGCGCGGTGTGCGGCTCGCTGCTGGCGCTTTTGTACGGCGTTATCGTCCGCGCGTGCGGCATGAGCGCCAATCTCGTCTCGCTCGCGGCGTTCGGACTTATCGGCAGCGTCGTGGCGCAGCTTGGCGATCTGACGTTCTCGGCGTTCAAGCGTCAGTACGGCATCAAGGATTACGGCAATATCCTCCCCGGTCACGGCGGCATGCTCGACCGGTTTGACAGTATGTACTATCTCGCGCCGCTCACGGAGCTGTGGATGCTGCTCCTGCCCGCGATTTCGACATAAGGACGGATCATTTATGGTGAAAGCAATTTCCATTTTGGGTTCCACCGGCTCCATCGGACGGCAG
>DHKA01000039.1:6646-6982 GCA_002404605.1 Clostridiales bacterium UBA4706
AGCCGGCCGTCTTGGTATTCCCATGCTCGCGCTCGCGGCGCGGCGGGATGTGGACCGGCTCGAAGAGCAGGCGCGGCAGTTCCATCCAAAGTATATCTCCGTTATGGATCCCGCCGCGGCAAAGGAGCTCCGGGCGCGCCTTTCGGACACGGATATAGAGATCGGCGAAGGGGAGGAGTCCCTTATCGCCGCCGCCACGGTCGAGGGGGCGGACTGCGTCGTGACCGGCATTTCCGGCAGCGTGGGCCTTCGCCCGACGCTCGCCGCCATTCATCAGAAGCGGCGCATCGCACTGGCAAACAAAGAAACGCTCGTGTGCGCGGGCGAGATCGTCAT
>DHKA01000039.1:7056-7232 GCA_002404605.1 Clostridiales bacterium UBA4706
CCGGTCGATTCCGAGCACTCGGCGATCTTTCAGTCCATGGCGGGACGCGATAAGAGCGAGCTTCGGCGCATCCTGCTCACCGGCTCCGGCGGCCCGTTCCGCGGCTGGACGCTCGATGAGACGAAGGACGTTACGCCCGAGCGCGCCGTGCGCCATCCGAACTGGAGCATGGGCGC